>NZ_JAUFRA010000009.1:0-192174 GCF_030410045.1 Marivivens donghaensis | reverse complement strand
GTACAAGCTCTCACGCTCTACTGACCAAATTACTGACCATTATGTGCCGTATTGTGATGAACTAAAGGTTAGCCTATGTAATGAATTCAGAGTGTTAGCAGATTTGTTGTGCCTGTAACGGGAATACAACCAAAAACTTACCGAGTAGCAGGGCGATGCCTGCGCCTGTAAACTTTTTCATGTTTTTGATCCCTGATTACCGTCACGTAAGCTGACGGTCTCCTTCTCCCATGACGTGAACGTTAGCTAACCGAAAGTTGATCGGTCAATTCTGACGCCGCGTAAGATGTTTCTCATGACTTAAGGTAACAGGGGACGTGGTAAACGGAAGATTAACAGACGGATAGGCGCGCGGATAATTTGACAGTTGGTCAAATCTGTTGCGGCACCGCATCAAATAAACCGTTCAGTTTACTTTATTTTTTGAGATCAGGCCATTCGCGGATTGCATATTCACGAGGAATGCCAGCCGAGATTTCACCCCACGCAGAGGCCTTTACCCGCGCCTGATGCGCATCAAAACTCTCACGATCGGTAAAGAGTTCGGACACGTTGTAACGGCCTGCAACCTTGGGATCAGGGATTACGTCGAACCGCACACAACCCGTTTCAGCACGTGTGAGTTCGATATGAAGCGGAAGGGCGGTCGCGATTGCCTCGCGCCGCCCTTCGGGGACATCAATGTATCCCGTGAGTTCGATCATTCGAGCTCGATCGTTCCAGGAGGCTTGGACGTGAGGTCGTAGAACACGCGGTTCACGCCTTTGACCTCGTTGATGATGCGGGTCATCGTTTCGCCGAGGAATTCCTGCGTGAACGGATAGGTGTCTGCGGTCATACCGTCGACCGAAGTCACAGCGCGGATGGCAACTGCATAGTCGTAGGTACGACCGTCGCCCATAACGCCCACGGTGCGCATCGGAAGGATCGCAGCGAAGGCCTGCCAGATTTTATCATAGAGACCGTGCTTGCGGATCTGGTCGATGTAAACGGCATCCGCTTTGCGCAGGATTTCCAGCTTTTCGCGGGTGATCTCGCCTGGGCAGCGGATCGCGAGACCCGGGCCAGGGAAGGGGTGACGACCGATGAAGCTGTCTGGCAGTCCGAGTTCACGGCCAAGCGCGCGTACCTCGTCTTTGAACAACTCACGGAGCGGTTCGACCAGTTTCAGGCCCATCTTTTCAGGCAGGCCGCCCACGTTGTGGTGCGATTTGATGGTGACCGAAGGGCCGCCCGAGAAGGACACGGATTCGATCACGTCCGGATAAAGCGTGCCTTGGGCAAGGAACTCTGCGCCTTCGATCTGGTCCGCGTATTTTTGGAACACGTCGATAAAGAGCTTACCGATGGTTTTGCGCTTCACCTCAGGATCGGAAATCCCTTCGAGTTCGCCAAGGAACAAATCGCTTTCGTCCGCATGAATGAGGTTCAGGTTGTAGTTATCGCGGAACATCGCGACGACCTGTTCAGCCTCATTCAAGCGCAGCAAACCGTGGTCCACGAACACACAGGTCAGTTGGTCGCCAATCGCTTCGTGCAAAAGAATACCCGTGACCGAAGAATCAACGCCACCCGACAGAGCACAGATGACTTGTTTGTCACCGACTTGGGCACGGATTTTTTCGATCATTTCCTGACGGTACGACGCCATGGTCCAATCGCCAGTGAACCCAGCCATTTTGACAAAGTTTTCCAGCATCTTGGCGCCGTTCGGGGTGTGGTGCACCTCGGGGTGGAACTGAACAGCGTAGAACTTGCGCGCTTCATCCGCGACCATAGCAAGAGGGGCGTTCGGCGAAACACCGATGACCTCAAACCCAGGGGCGAGTTTCGTGACGCGGTCGCCGTGCGACATCCAAACCTGTTCTTTGCCTTCGCCAAAGAGGCCAGCAAAGATACCGTCGCCTTTGTGACCCTCAGCAGGGGTTACAAAAGCACGGCCATATTCAGCGTGGTGTCCAGCTTCGACCTTACCGCCGAGCTGTTCCATCATAACTTGTTGGCCGTAGCAGATACCAAAGATCGGCAGGCCCATGTCGAAAAGTTCTTGCGGCGCGCGGGGAGAGCCATCGCGCGTCACGCTGTCAGGACCACCAGAGAGGATCACAGCCTTCGGAGCAAGCTCACGAATGGTTTCAGCGGTGACCGACTGATAGGGGTGGATTTCGCAGTAAACCTTCAGCTCACGCAGGCGGCGCGCGATCAGCTGCGTCACCTGAGAACCGAAGTCGATGATAAGGAGGCGTTGATGCTGGGTCATGCCTGCGGAATAGGGCCGCGGCCGCTAAACCGCAAGCGTATTGTCGATAGGGAAATGTCGCTTTTGCCCCCGATAGGACGCAAAATCCGCACCTCGTGTGTTTTTGGCGCGGTATTGAACGTCAAACACCTACCGGAGGGATAAATATGTCGGATGTTGCAGAGGCTCGTGGTCGTCGTGGACGTGGGGGTGGCGGTGCTGCCCGTCGTGCGGAACGGTCTGCCGTCAGCGTCGAAACGGCAAAATACATCGAACGCAACATTCCTAACCTCGAAGTTCTGAACGACGAGGCACTGGAAATCATCGAGAAGAACGCCGAAACGATTCTCGCTGAAGTTGGCGTAAACTTTGTCGATAACCCAGAAGCGCTCGAACTGTGGAAAGCAGCAGGCGCAGACGTTCAGGGCGAGCGCGTTCGTATTCCCCGCGGCCTTGCTCGTGAACTGTGCAAAACCGCTCCGTCGAAATTCATTCAGCACGCTCGTAACCCCGAGCGCAACGTTGAGGTTGGTGGCAAGAACCTCGTTCTGGCTCCGGTTTATGGCCCGCCGTTCGTACGCGACAGCAACGGTGGTCGTCGTTACGCGACCATGGCTGACTTTGAGAAGTTCGTGAAACTGGGCTACATGTCAAAATGGCTTCACCACTCAGGCGGCACCGTTTGCGAACCGACCGATATTCCGGTGAACAAGCGTCACCTCGACATGCTTCTGGCGCACATGACCCTGTCGGACAAACCGTTCATGGGTTCTGTGACCGAACCGAGCCGTGCGCAAGATTCGGTTGAAATGTGTGAAATCCTGTTCGGCAAAGAGTTCGTTCAGGAAAACACCGTGATGACCTCGCTCATCAACATCAACTCGCCGATGACTTTCGACAGCATCATGATGGGTGCACTCGAAGTTTACGCTCGCAACAACCAAGCTTGTATCATCTCGCCGTTCATCGTTGGCGGCGCTATGGCTCCGGTTTCGGTTGCTGGCACGCTGACTCAGGTTCTGGCCGAAGTTCTGGCAGGCGTGGCTTATAGCCAGCTGGTCCGCAAAGGCGCGCCAGTGATCTTTGGTGCGTTCGTGACCTCGATCGACATGGGGTCGGGCGCTCCGACCTTTGGTACACCTGAGGCCGCTCTGATCACTTACGGTGCTGGTCAGCTCGCACGTCGTCTGAACCTGCCGTATCGTTCTGCTGGTTCGTTCTGTGGTTCAAAACTGCCTGACGCTCAAGCGGCCTATGAAACTGCGAACTCGCTGAACATGGGTCTGATGGCTGGCGTGAACTTCATGCTCCACGCTTGTGGTTGGCTCGAAGGTGGTCTGGTTGCGGACTTTGAAAAGTTCGTGATGGACGCTGATCAGCTCGGCGCCCTGCATGGTCTGGCTCGCGGCATCGATATGTCCGAAAACGGTCAAGCTATGGATGCGATCCGCGAAGTCGGCCCTGGCGGTCATTACCTCGGCTGTGCCCACACTCAGGCGAACTTCCAGACTGCGTTCTGGCGCTCTGACCTCTTTGACTACAAGCCGTTTGAGACTTGGGACGAAGAAGGCGCACGTGACACCCGTGCACTCGCTGCCAATCGCGTCGAAAAGATGATCGAAAACTACCGTCAACCGGTTCTCGATCCAGCTATCGAAAGCGCGCTTCGCGAGTATGTCGCGAACAAGAAAGCGTCGATGCCCGATAGCTTTACCTAAGACAATCAGCCCCGCAGCGCCTCAAACGCTGTGGGGTTTTGCATTGGCGCGCAGGTCGCGGGCTTCGGCCATGATCGCAATCAGAACTTCGACGTGCTTTGCAATCGAATACTCGGCCCGTGCGGCCAGCCGATGATCATTCATCCTCCGCTCTAGCTCCAATAGTTTGACCAAAGCCTCTGCGCATTTGGGCAATGATGGGCTGCGCAAAATACGGGGCAGGTGGATTGCTCGTTTGTAATCATCCACGCCAAATCGCGCCGTCCGCACCAAAAGCGACGGACGATTAAGCACCGCAACCATTCCAAAGATATCCAACATCGGTCAGTCCTTTCGCGTCAGAATTTGGAATGTCCTGACACAGGTTTTCCCGTGTTGCGTGTGTTCTTATTTCAGCGTTCGGTCCTGCTACCAGAATTTATCTTTTTGAAACCATTATGATATGGCGCGGTTTCCTTAACATTTAGGTAACCAACGCAATTATAGGTTGAAAAGGTGTTAAGGGCGCTGCGCCCTGACGTGGGATGGACGATCTGGGGAACACTATGACTGTAACTGCTGAAAGGGTGGCCATCGTCACGCATCTGCCTGCGTGGGTGCCCGATGCCGCACGGAACTATTTGGCGCATACCGAAACGGGGCTTTCCATACGGGCATTGGCACGGGCGAGCGACTGCCATGCCTCAACGATTTTGCGCCAAGTGCGACGGTTCGAAAACCGACGTGACGATCCATTGGTCGATGATGCACTCAGACGGCTAGCGGGGCATATGCCTGCGCGGTCATCAGCGTCAGATGGGGAAACAGACTTTATGAATGTCGAACTGCGCAATGATCCAAACCCGCAGCCTGATGGTCTGACCGAAGACCACATCACCCGAGAAGCGAACCGTATCCTGCGGCGTCTATGTGAAACGGGCGCCGTTCTGGCGGTTGCTCGCGACATGGAAATGGCGGTCGTCGTGCGGGATGATCCTAGCGGTGGCACAATGCGCACGGCTGTGACGGAACGCGCGGTCGCGCAGGCCTTTGCGCTGCGCGATTGGATATGTTGCGACGATCCCGAAGCCCGCATCGTGCGCTATCGGATCACCAATACCGGCCGCGCCGCAATTCGCCAAATGATCGAAACCAGTGGGTTTGCAGAGCCGCAAAGTCCGTTCATTTCGTCCATGGATGAGCGGTTCTTTGACGACGTTCGGACGGCGGGGCGGGTGACAATTGCGGAAAGTCCGCTAGTTGGGCTTTCGCGTCGACGCGGGAAAGATGGGCAACCTTTTCTGACGCGAGATTTGGTGACCGCAGGGGAACGGCTCCGCGAAGATTTCGAACTAGCAAATATTGAGGCAAACACCCAATTGGACTGGGCAGCCTTAATGATGTCTCCCGCTGGGACGGAATTTCAATTGGATGGTGCGGGGCGGCGTGTTCTGTCGGCCCTTCATGATCTCGGCCCGGGGCTGGGCCGCGCGCTCGGGTAAAATCGTGCTTCGTATCGCGTTACAACGATTAAAGCGCCATTACGATGAGCAGGGCCAATACGCGCCGAAAATCGGATAATGAAAACTTGCCTTAAGTTGAGTTTTAAATAAGTTCACCTGATGCGAACCACATTCAAACAACTCCGCTATATGATCGCTCTGGCCGAAGAAGGTAGCTTTGTTGGCGCGGCCGAACGCGTTCACGTCTCGCAACCTGCGTTGTCGCTTCAAATCAAAGAGATAGAGAGCAACCTTGGCGTTGATCTATTCGAACGCTTGCCGCGTGAAGTTCGACTAACGCGGGCAGGACAGGTTGCCGTGGATCGGGCGCGTCAAATCATGGCAGAGGTAGCAGACCTCGAAAAAGCGGTTCGTGACCAGAAGGGCCTGTCAGGGAGACTTAAGTTGGGGGTTATCCCGACTGTCGCCCCCTATCTTTTGCCGCTTGCCGTTACCGAAATTCGTGCTCGTGATTTGATGCTCGAGCTTCGGATCAGAGAGGCCCAGACCGACCGATTGATCGAGGAACTTAAACGTGGGCGCCTCGATGCCGCGGTGATGGCGCTACCGATTGGGGAAAAGGGTCTCGTCGCGCATCCACTGTTTGACGATCGGTTTCTGCTGGCCGGATCAAAGGGGCGTTTGGCGGCCTTAGCTGACCGAGGGGAGGCGCTGCGCCCGACCGAGATTGTGCCTGATCAACTGCTGCTCCTCGATGAAGGCCACTGCCTTGCCGATCAAGCGCTAGAGGTTTGCGGGTTACGTGGTCGCGGTCGCGTCGATCTCGGTGCGTCGTCGCTGTCGACCCTATGTGGCCTCGTGGCCGAAGGGTTCGGTTTGACACTGCTGCCAGAGATTGCCGTTCGAACCGAGCAAGCCGCGCAATCGGGGCTGTCTTTGATGCGGTTCAAAGGGGCAGAGCCAAAGCGCACGCTTGCCTTGGTGCGGCGGGAAACCACGACCGACGATGGGTGGTTTACCGAATTGGCGGGTATTCTAACGAATGCCGGGCAGGGGCTTTTGACCCATGCCCGACAAGTGAGCCAGCCTTAGGCGGCTGCGGTTGCGTTGGCCTCTTTGAGCCACGCCATCACAGTTTCGGGCGAGGAGACGCCATAGGGGTCTTCGCCGTGGTTGTCGCTCAGGCCCGGCTCTTCGAACCACGCTTCAATCACGCCATCATTGACGACGCATGCATAGCGCCACGAGCGCAGACCAAAGCCGAGGTTATCTTTGCGGACGAGCATACCCATGCGGCGGGAAAATTCGCCCGAACCGTCAGGAATGACTTTGACGTTTTTCAGACCCTGATCCTGCGCCCATTTGTTCATCACGAACGAGTCGTTCACGGACATGCAGTAGATTTCATCGATGCCTTCTGCCGCGAAATCTGCAAAACCGTTCTCAAAACCCGGAAGTTGGTAGGTCGAACAGGTTGGGGTGAACGCGCCCGGCAGCGAGAAAAGAACAACGCGCTTGCCTGCAAAGTAATCCGCAGTGGTCATGTCCTGCCAGCGGAACGGGTTCGGGCCGCCAACGGATTCATCACGAACACGGGTCTTAAACGTTACGTCGGGAAGCGTGTAACCAACTTTCATCTGTCTCTCCTAAAAGGTTGCTCTGCAGTGCAGCAATTCTGTCCGCTGTTTAGAATGATTCTACCCAAGCCACAATTCAGACCGAACCCTCAAATGGCGCATAGCTGCCATTCATTGCTTTCAATTCATAAAGAGACTATTTCGGTTTCATCATCGCTCAGGAGGAGGTCCCATGCGCGATCTTAAAATTCCGGATCAGCGGCACCCTGAAAAGGCGCACCGTCCAGACAACGCTCAGCCGAAGAAGCCGTCGTGGATCCGTGTTAAGGCACCGACTTCTGACGGGTATAAGAAAACTGCCGCTATTATGCGCGACCACAAGCTCGCGACCGTCTGCGAAGAGGCCGCGTGCCCGAACGCTGGCGAATGCTGGAGCCAAGGTCACGCCACCATGATGATCATGGGCGAGATTTGCACACGTGGCTGCACGTTCTGTAACGTTGCAACGGGTAAACCGAACGCGCTTGATGTATTTGAACCGGGTCGTGTTGCGGATGCAGTACAAAAGCTGGGCCTGAACCACGTCGTCATTACCTCTGTCGACCGTGACGATCTGGACGACGGGGGTGCGGAACATTTCGCGCAAACAATCCGTGCTGTGCGCCATCGGTCGCCCGAGACGACGATTGAGGTTCTGACGCCTGACTTTTTAAAATGTGGACCCGAGGCGCTAGAAATCGTCGTTGAGGCGAAGCCCGATGTGTTCAACCACAACCTCGAAACCGTGCCGGGCCTCTATCACGAGGTACGTCCAGGAGCGCGCTATTTCCATTCGCTGCGCCTTTTGCAGCGCGTGAAAGAGCTCGACCCGTCGATGTTCACCAAATCGGGCATCATGGTCGGTTTGGGTGAAGAGCGGCAGCAAGTGCTACAGGTGATGGACGACATGCGCTCTGCGGATGTGGATTTCCTGACGATTGGCCAATATCTTCAGCCGACGCCAAAACACCACCGCGTTGATGCGTTTATCACGCCAGAGGAATTCGGCTCTTATGAAAAGTCGGCTTACGGCAAAGGGTTCTTGATGGTTTCAGCGACACCGCTGACGCGTTCGTCTTATCACGCAGGCGACGATTTTGCCCGTTTGCGGGACGCGCGAAATAAGAAATTGGGCCTCGCCTAATCCTTCATACGGTCCGCTACGGCGGGCCGTTTTCGTTTAGGCGTAAAGTATGCCCGCGCGATCCTCGAACGCTTTCACGATCCGCGACATCGCCTCGTTAAAGAACATGCCAGCAGCCCCTTGGAGCAGTTTGTTCTTAAACTCAAAATCCACGGAAAATGCGACTTCGCAGCCACCCTCAACATCGCGAAAGTTCCAGACGGAATTCAGGTGCTTGAACGGGCCGTCGATGTAGGCTGTGTCGATCTGCATCTTCTCGGGCCAGAGCGTGACACGCGACCCAAAGCTTTCGCGGAAGACTTTGAACGACACGACAAGGTCCGCCAGCATGACCGCATGATCGCCGTGATCAGTCACCGACCGAATGCGTGCGCCTGCCGTCCACGGAAGGAACTTTGGGTAGCTCGCCACATCGCCAACCAGATCGAACATCTGTTTTGCGGTGTAGGGCAGTACCTTTGTCTCGGCGTGGCTTGGCATTTTGGCCTCATCGGTTTTATCGCGTCTTTACTTACGGACCACAGCCCGCGATGCAAGAGGGCCATTTCGCCACATAGCCAAAATCGACTTTGACATAGGCGGACTGTTTTCAGACAAAGAGGCGAAACTAACGGAGAGTCAGATGCCCAACCGTCCTTATGTCATTGACGAGATGATTTCCGCAAAGGCCATTGCCGCCCGTATTGAAGCCCTCGCCAAGGTGATTGAGACAGAGTTCGCAGACACTGACAAACTGGTTGTTGTCGGGCTTTTACGCGGGTCGTTCGTGTTTATCGCGGATTTGGTGCGCGAGATCGGATTGCCGATTGAGGTCGATTTCCTTGAGGCGTCATCTTACGGCGATGGAATGGAGAGCAGCCGCGAGGTTCGTATCCTCAAAGACCTACGCGGTCAGATTGAGGGTCGCGATGTTCTAGTGGTCGAGGATATCATCGACACGGGTCACACGCTGTCTAAGGTGACTGAGTATCTCAAAACCCGCAAACCCGCGCGGTTACGCACGATTGCGCTCTTGGATAAACCGGCGCGTCGCGAGGTGCCGTTTAAGGCGGATTGGACTGGCTTTGAAATCCCCGATGAATTCGTTGTCGGCTACGGTATCGACTTTGCCCAGCGGAACCGAAATTTGCCGTTTATTGGCTCGGTGAAATTCGTACAGGATTAATTGAAAAGGGGGCCAATCGGCCCCCTGATCGTTTTAGGAGTTCAGTTCGTAGGCGCGTTCGCCGTGAACCGATAGGTCGAGGCCGTTCGTCTCGGTCTCTAGATCAACACGGATCGGGAAGATCAGTTTGACCACGTAGATGATGATCAGCGTGCCAACGACGGTGAAGATACCGACGATTGCAAGAGCGCCGAGCTGAGCGGTCCATGTAGCTGCGCCAAAGACAGCGAGCATGATCGTGCCGAAGATACCGCCAATCCCGTGAACAGCAAACACGTCGAGCGAGTCGTCGATTTTCAGTTTGTCACGGATCAGGACGACGGCTTCTTGGCAGAGGACGCCAGCAATTGCGCCGATGATCAGGGCCTCAACAGGACCGACAGAGCCAGCCGCTGGGGTGATCGATGCAAGACCAGCAATCGAACCTGTCACGATAGAGACAAGCGAGGCGCGACCGAATTTGATACGTTCCCAGAGCGCCCAAGACAGCGAAGCGGTCGCAGCCGACAGGTGGGTCACGGTGATCGCCATTGCAGCCGAACCGTTTGCTGCGAGTGCCGAGCCACCGTTGAAGCCAAACCAGCCGACCCAGAGCATGCCAGCGCCGATAAACACGAGGCCCGGATTATGCGGAGGGGTGTGCTTGGTCTTGCGCGGACCAAGGACGAGCGCGAGAATCAGCGCCGCGAGGCCAGCGGTTTCGTGAACCACAATACCACCCGCGAAATCGACAGTGCCCATCTGCGCAAGGAAACCACCGCCCCAGATCCAGTGCGTGACGGGAGCATAAATCAACAGCATCCAAGCCGCCGAAAACGCAAGTACGAACCCAAAGCCGATACGTTCGACATAGGCACCGATGATCAGGGCAGGGGTGATGATTGCGAAGGTCATCTGGAAGGCAAAGAACAGCACTTCGGGGATGGTGCCCGAGACGGTGTCTGCATCAACACCAGCGAGGAACATCTTGGACAGGCCGCCCCAGAATGCGCCTTCGCCGCCAAATGCAATAGAGTAACCTGCGACAAGCCACAGAACGCTCATCAGACAGGCAACTGTGAAACAGTGCATGAACACACTCAATACGTTACGGGCGCGGACAAGGCCCCCATAAAACAGTGCAAGGCCCGGCAGTGTCATGAATAGCACAAGCGCAGTGGCCACAAGAATCCAGGCGGTATCCGCTCCGTTCATTGTCCCCTCCAGAATTGGGTTTTCCCGTTGATGGTGGGCAAAGGCAGGATTCGAAGTGCTTAGGAAAGGCGCAATCGCGGAATATCGTGATAAAATATTCAGCAGTTTTGTAAGTGATTAAATATTAGGCGGTCACAGGGTGCTAAGATTAAAATCAGGGCAACACTGAATCTGTGGCCCTAAGTAAGAGATCAAGTGCATGGTCCCGCGCTGCTAGCCGCACGTTTTCGCGGCCTAAGGCGCCGAACTCGACTGTTTCGGTCTGCGTTGCTGTGCCGTTGGTGATCCCAAAGCAGACACGACCTTCGGGTTTGAAGTCGGACCCACCGGGGCCAGCGATCCCTGTGATCGACACGGCAAGCGTTGCGTTGGATTGTGCCAGCGCACCGCGGCACATCTCATCGGCGACCTGTTCACTCACCGCGCCAAAAGCATCTAAGGTTTTGGCTGACACACCCAACATCGCGATTTTAGCGTCGTTGGTGTAGGTGACAAAACCCCGATCAAAAATTGTCGAACTTCCCGCGATATCGGTGATTGCAGCAGACACCATCCCACCTGTGCAGCTCTCTGCTGTGGCGATGACTATGCCTTTGGCGCGTGCAGTTTCGAGAAGGCGGGCAGCGCGGCTCACATCAGCACCAGATGAAACAGCGCAGCAAAGCCAATGGTCACAATCGCGGCAAAGACACCCGCAATCACATCGTCGAGCATAACGCCCATAGCGCCACCTTTGCGATCCGCCCAACCGACAGGACCGGGCTTTGTAATGTCAAACAGGCGGAAGAAGATGAATGCACAGACCCAACCCGGCCAGAGACGGGTTACGTCGATGTTCATCATCGATGCACCATAGATCACGGGCGCAAGGGCGACCCACTGGCCGACAACTTCGTCGATAACGACCTCGGACGGGTCGTGATCTTTTTTACCGTCGATGTATATGTTCGTGAAATACAGCCCCTTGAGGAACCCAGCGACAATCGCGAAAGCAAAGAACCAAACCCCACCGATTTGATAAATCGCCCAGGCAAAGGGCAGGGCGGCCAACGATCCCCACGTGCCGGGGGCAGGGCGCAGAAGGCCGACGTAAAAGACGGTTACAGCGAGACGAGCGAGTTCTTTCATAGTTTCACCAATGTTGCTGTTGCAATGGATGCGATACCTTCTTCGCGACCTGTAAAGCCGAGCCGTTCTGATGTGGTTGCCTTGACGCTCACACGCGTCTCATCAAGCCCCATGATCCGCGCCATTTCCGCTTTCATCGTCGCTGCGTGCGGACCGACCTTGGGTCGTTCGCAGATCAGCGTGCAATCAACATGAGTGATGGTAAAGCCGTTTTCACGCGCCAAGGCACATGCGTGTTCGAGGAAAATATAGCTGGCGGCACCCTTCCATTGTGGATCGGAGGGCGGGAAATGTTGGCCGATGTCGCCCATCCCAAGCGCGCCGTAAATCGCATCCGTCACCGCATGCATCCCAACGTCCGCGTCCGAATGACCCTTGAGCGCCTTGTCGTGCGGGATTTTTACGCCGCAGAGCCAGACATGATCGCCGTCCTCAAAAGCGTGAACGTCAAACCCGTTGCCAGTGCGAATATCCATGTCGGCCCTCAATATTGCTTCGGCTCGCGCAAAATCTTCGGGAGCCGTAATTTTAATGTTCGTCTCGTCGCCCGCCACAATGGTAACGTCAAGCCCAGCCCGCCGTGCGACCTCCACATCATCCGCAGCGTCGCCAACTAGGCTGCGATGGGCGGCAAGGATTGCATGGTAGTGAAACCCTTGCGGCGTCTGTGCTCGGTAAAGGCCATTTCGGTCCTGCGTTCCAATGACGGTTCCGGCTTCCCCTCGCCAGAGGGCATCTGTCACCACGAGGGCCGGCGCCGCTGCTTGGTAGGTTTTCAATGCCGTCAAAACACGGTCAATTACGGCTTGGGGCACCAATGGACGCGCTGCATCGTGGATCAATACGAAATCAGGTGCGGTTTCAACCATCGCCTCAAGCCCCGCCCGAACAGAGGCAGCGCGGGTCGCGCCACCGGCAACACAGCGACACCCCGTCAATTCGGTAGCACGATCCATGTCGTCGGGATGAAGAACAACGACAACCAGATCACAGCTAGAAAAACGAGCAATGGACCGCGTGAGGATCATCTCGCCCGCGATGCTCCGCCATTGCTTGGGGATATCACCGCCCGCTCTGACACCGCGTCCCGCCGCCACAATCAATGCTGCTGTCGTCATTAAAACCTCGGTTCGTTTTACGCAGTCTTAAGCGCCTCAGGCGGGTCACGCAAACCATGATAGCTTTGCGGGCGTTTTGATTAAAAATTAAGCAACAACACGCAAATGCCTAAATATTATCGCTGATTTTATTGTGGGTTGAGTGCGAAATGGCTAGATCAGAACCGAACGCTCAACAAATAGGCAAAATTGGTGGTTCGGAACGATTCCTTATTGATTGGTGATGTGACCCTAACGCCGACGGTGGCGCTGGCTCCGCTTGCGGGGATCACTGACCTGCCGTTTCGCCAACTTGTCGGTGAGTTCGGCGCGGGATGGGTCGTGTCCGAAATGGTCGCCAGTCAGGAAATGATCCAAGCGAAACCCGGTGTCCGCGAAAAGGCTGAACTGGGATACGATCAGGCCAATACCGCCGTTCAGATCGCAGGGCGCGAGGCCTATTGGATGGCAGAGGCTGCTCGGCTGATCGAGGCCAACGGTGCGCGGATGATCGATATCAACATGGGCTGCCCCGCGAAAAAGGTGACGAACGGTTACTCTGGCTCGGCCTTGCTCAAGGATTTGGACCACGCACTCACTTTGATTGAGGCGGTCGTGGACGCGGTTTCCGTGCCCGTCACTCTCAAAACCCGTTTGGGCTGGGACGATGCGCTACTGAACGCTCCAACGCTCGCCAAACGCTCTGAGGACGCAGGGATCAAGATGATCACCATCCACGGTCGCACGCGATGCCAATTCTACAAAGGCAAAGCAGATTGGGATGCGATCCGCGCGGTCAAAGATGCGGTGACGATCCCCGTGATTGCGAACGGCGACATTGTTGATAGCGCCTCGGCCAAAGCGGCTCTTGATCGGTCAGGTGCAGATGGCGTGATGATCGGGCGAGGCGCCCAAGGGCGGCCTTGGGTTCTCGCGCAAATCGCGGCAGAGCTTTCTGGCACCAAAGCGCCAGAAACGCCGACCGTTGCGGAATTTATCGACTTAGTTTCAAAACATTACGAGGCGATCCTTTCATTCTACGGGATCGACCTTGGCGGGCGCGTCGCGCGGAAGCACTTGGGTTGGTACATGGATCAAGCCGCACCAAGCGCAGAGGTTCGCCGCGCGGTTCTAACAGAAAAAACACCAGAACAGGTTCTGCGTCTTTTGCCCGACGCGCTATGTGACATGGAAAGACGTGCAGCATGATCAATGATCAAAACCTATGGAATTCGCTGCCTGTTCCGGCCTTGTTGTTGGGTGGGGATGACACAATCCTCGACAGTAATCCCGCTGCTGAAAGCTTCCTCAACCTGTCATCCAAAGCCCTGACGGGCGCGAATGTTTGGGAAAAGGTGATGATTGACGCGCCGATGGAAGAGGCCTTTGAACGGGCGCGGAAATACAAAACGTCCCTTTTTGTAAACGACATCGATGTGGGATCGGGTGAACGCCCGCCGATGCAATGCAACATCCAATTTTCTCCGCTTCAAGGCACCGAAGACCAGATGGTGATGATGATCTCACCGCGCGAAATCGCGAGCCGCATGACGATCAACACGTCGTCGGGAAAGGCCGCAAAGTCCGCGATTGGCATGGCTGAGATGCTGGCACACGAGATCAAGAACCCGCTGGCGGGGATCACGGGAGCGGCGCAATTGTTGTCGATGAACCTCAATTCTGAGGATCAGGAAATGACCGACCTGATCGTCGATGAATGCCGCCGTATCGTAAAACTCTTGGAGCAGGTCGAGCAATTCGGAAACCTTCGCCCACCTGTCGCAAAGCCCGTAAACATTCACGACATCTTGGATCGCGCACGGCAATCAGCTTCAATCGGGTTTGGCGCGCATATGATGTTCGTCGAGGACTATGACCCGTCGCTGCCTCAAACAATGGCGGATGCGGACCAGTTACTGCAGGTGTTCCTGAACCTGCTGAAAAACGCCTCCGAGGCAGGCAGCATGGGCGGCACTATCCGCCTGCGGACCTTCTATGATCCGTCGTTGCGCGTGCGTCGTCCTGACGGAACCCATGCACGGTTGCCGCTTCAGATCGAGGTGATCGACGATGGTCCCGGATTGCCACCCGAAATCGCGGCAGATGTATTTGAACCCTTTGTTTCTGGACGAGAGAACGGAACGGGCCTTGGTCTTGCGCTGGTCTCCAAATTGATCGCCGACGTTGGAGGCTGGATTTCGGTGGACTCCGTTCCCGGACGCACCTTGTTCCGCATTTCACTACCTCTTGCGCCCAAAGACCTACAATTGACTGACGGAGAGATCTAATGGACGGCACAGTCCTCGTCGCCGATGACGACCGCACAATTCGCACCGTTTTGACCCAAGCATTGACGCGGGCTGGCTGTAAGGTCCACGCCACGTCGTCAATTGTGACGCTGATGCGTTGGGTCGAGGAAGGGAAGGGCGATCTTGTTATTTCTGACGTGATCATGCCCGACGGAAATGGTCTGGAACAGCTGCCCAAGATCGCAGAGCTTCGACCGGGTCTGCCTGTCATCGTGATTTCGGCACAGAACACCATCATGACAGCGATCCAAGCGGCTGAGGCAGATGCCTATGACTATCTGCCGAAACCGTTTGACCTACCTGACCTGATGAAACGTTCGGCGCGTGCGCTGGAAGTCAAACGCCGTGCGCCCGCGCCGCGTAGTGATAGCGATGAACGGACTGGGGATTTGCCTCTCGTGGGGCGGACAGCAGCGATGCAGGCGCTGTATCGGCTTGTCGCACGCGTGATGAACACTCCGCTTCCTGTGTTGATCACGGGCGAAAGTGGTACGGGTAAATCATTGATTGCCCGCGCAATTCATGACCTGTCAGACCGCCGGAGCTTGCCGTTTGTTGTTGTGGCGCCCTCTGACCTCGAAGGGATGGACGGCCCTAGCACCGTAATCGCACGCGCCAAAGGTGGTTCGGTCCTCTTTGACGAAGTGGGAGACCTGAGCCACGACGCCCAAGCGCGAATTGTGCGGATGCTGGATGCCTTGGGCGAGAACGCGCCGCGGATCATGGCGACCAGCCAGATTGACCTGATGTCGCGGATGGAGTCCGGGGAATTTCGCGAGGACCTGTTCTATCGCTTATCTGGCGTGACCATTGCCGTTCCATCGCTTCGTGAACGGGTTGATGACGTTGCCATCCTTACTGAACACTTCCTGT
This sequence comes from Marivivens donghaensis, assembly GCF_030410045.1. Taxonomy (NCBI): domain Bacteria; kingdom Pseudomonadati; phylum Pseudomonadota; class Alphaproteobacteria; order Rhodobacterales; family Paracoccaceae; genus Marivivens; species Marivivens donghaensis. Next base: position 176,249 of record NZ_JAUFRA010000009.1, on the reverse strand, counting down.
CGAAATCAGAGCGTGACGGCATGCCTGCACGCCGTCTGTCCCAAGGGGCGCTTGATTTGGCTCGCGCCTATAGTTGGCCCGGAAACGTGCGCCAGTTGGAAAACGCCATGCGTCGATTGGTTGCGACTGCTGCCGAGGAAGAAATCACGCGCAGTGAAATGGAGATGATCCTCAGCAACCAGCCTGCGATGGAGCCGCTGCGCAGTGGCGATTCCGGCGATAAACTCTCGGCTTCGGTGACCAAACACTTGCGTCGGTATTTCGATTTGCATGGCGGCGTGCTGCCGCCTCCAGGGCTGCACCAACGTATTTTGCGCGAAGTTGAGACGCCGTTGATCGAGATTGCACTGGATGCGACAGGCGGCAATCAGGCGAAATGTGCTGATCTTCTCGGGATAAACCGAAATACGCTCAGAAAGAAGATCACCGAGCTCGATATCCGCGTGACACGGCGCCGTAAGTTGATGTAAATTAGCCACACAACAGTGGCGGAAGAGTCGCAATGACCTTTTGACCACATAAGGCGGTAGCGGGGAAAACCTCGCATTTTACAGGACGAGCGGGTGCAACACTCCCTCTTGGGTCAAATCCTCAGCCAGTTCAGCTGGTGGAGACGAAAGCGTTCGGTTCAGAACGCTGCAACGCTCGGGTTGGTTCTCTTGGGGCCAACTCTTGTGGCGCTGACATTTGTTGTTTTGGGACCCCTGGATCAAGGCGCTGCGGATAATTCGCTGCGTCTCGTTCTGCTTGCTGACTTTGTTTACATTCTAGTCGTTGCATCGCTCGTCATGCAGCGCGTGGCGAAAATGGTTGCAGCCCGTCGCGCTCGGTCTGCGGGATCGCGCCTTCACCTTCGTTTGACAGGTGTTTTCGCACTCTTGGCGCTGATCCCAACGGTGATGGTCGCTATTTTCGCGGTTCTGTCGATTAACATGGGCCTTGAGGGGTGGTTTTCGGAGCGCGTTGGGAATGTTCTGAACAACTCACTTTCCGCGGCGCAGGCTTATAAGGACGAGCACCGTCGTGAATTGACCCGCGATGGGGAGGCATTGGCGGGGTATCTCAACCTCAAACGCCAAGCGACTCCATTCATGACAGATGGCCAAATCCGCGAGGCTCTAGCCGCCGTTCAACCGCAGATCGACCGCACCCTCACTGAGGCGTTTGTGATTGATAGTGCAGGTGATTTCCGTGCCCGCGCCGTGGGGTCCTATGAGTTTGACCTCGAACGCCTCACACCCGAAGAGATTGCGGTTGCTGATGCGGACGGCCAACTTTTGATCGAGGACTGGGATAACAACGAATTTCGGATCGTTATTCCGCTGGAAAGCTACCTTGATCGCTACCTCTATGTGAGCCGCGCAGTCGACGGGAGCGTCTTGTCGCTTCTTGACGAAACTGAACAAACTGTGGGCCTTTACAATCAGTTAGAGAAAGAGCGTGGACGTTTGTTTTTTGAATTCGGCCTCGTTTACCTCGGGTTTGCGTCGATCCTAATTCTTGCCGCGATTTGGCTAGGACTTTGGTTCGCTGAACGCCTTGCACGGCCTGTTGGGCGTCTTGTGACCGCCTCGCACCGCGTCGGTGAAGGTGATCTAGATGTTCGTGTTCCAGAGATCGTAGGTGATGATGAAATCGCGCAATTGGGTCGCGATTTCAACAAGATGACAGAGCAACTTAAGGCTCAACGTACGGAGTTGCTGGAAAACACACAGCAGATTGAAGGCCGCCGTCGGTTGTTCGACTCTGTGCTTGGCTCGATTACGTCGGGGGTTATCGGCCTAGATCCCAATGGCAATATCAGTTTTGTAAACCGCTCGGCGCGTCGATTGCTCGACATAGACAGCATGCAAAAAGATGTGGCTCTGTCAGTCGCCGTTCCAGAATTCGGCCCCGTTTTTGACGCCCTGCGAACCGAAGGACGTGAAGTCGTTCAAGAACAGCTGAACCTGATAAGGTCCGGTAAACAAGAGACTTTGTTGGTTCGTATGGGTACGCGGCGTGCGCAAATCCAAGGTGAGGGTGAAGCCGCACTTGAAGGGTATGTTGTGGCGTTTGACGACGTGACCGACCTCGTGACCGCTCAGCGCACTGCAGCTTGGGGTGATGTCGCCCAGCGGATCGCGCATGAGATCAAGAACCCACTGACGCCGATCCAATTGTCTGCGGAACGGATCAAACGTAAATTCGGGCCTAAAGTTGGTGAAGAGAGCGACAGCCTAACACAAATGACGGACGTCATTGTTCGGCAGACGGGCGATTTACGGCGCATCGTCGACGAGTTCTCAAAATTCGCTAGGATGCCAGAACCCGTCAAAACGACCTTCGATTTGGTGAAGCTACTCAAGGATTCCGTTTCACTTCAAGAAGTTGGCCAGCCATCTGTAAGGTTTGTAAGTGACATCCCAACTCATCACGTAGATGCCGAAATTGATCAAACAATGATCGGGCAGGCCCTTACGAACCTGATTAAGAACGCTGGCGAAGCCATTGAAACACGTCAGGAAAAAATGGGAGCCGACTTCACGCCAGAGATCCGCGTGACAATGGCTGTTGATAGCGGATTGGCGCGTATCACGATTTCTGACAACGGCATCGGTTTGCCTGAGGATCGTGCGCGACTGTTCGAACCCTATGTCACCACCCGCGACAAGGGCACCGGCCTTGGCCTGCCGATTGTGCGCAAAATTATCGAAGAACATGGCGGCACTCTCACTCTTGAGGACGCCGAAACCTATGACGGCACCGGCCATTTCGGCGCGATGGCTGTTATTGATCTACCTGTGCTTGCGGCGGGACCGCTAGACCAGAAAACGTGAGTTTATGAGGGACTTATGGGCGATATTTTAATCACCGATGACGAACGCGATATCCGCGAACTCATCTCGGACATTTTGAAAGACGAGGGTTTTTCGACCCGTATGGCTGCCAATGCAGACGAATGCATGGGCGCAATCGCGGCAGAAAAACCAGCGTTGATGATCCTCGATATTTGGCTCAAAGACAGCCACATGGACGGGATCGACATTTTGTCGAAGGTGAAAAAAGACCATCCCGAAATTCCGATCGTGATCATCTCTGGTCACGGCAACATTGAAATTGCGGTCGCTGCGATCAAACAAGGCGCCTACGATTTCATCGAAAAGCCTTTTAATATTGATCAGTTGCTGGTCGTTATTAAACGCGCAATGGAAACATCGCGCCTGCGTCGTGAGAACATCGCTCTGAAACGGTCTGATGGCCCGACGGCGGAAATGCTAGGCGATAGTGCAACATTCCGCATCATGAAATCGCAACTGGATAAGGTCACAAAATCCAATGGCCGCGTGATGTTAACGGGTGGTCCTGGTGCGGGCAAAGAAATTGCGGCGCGGTACATTCATGCGAATTCGAACCGAGCGGATGCTCCGTTTGTAGTGGTCAGCTCTGCATCGATTGATCCAGACCGCATGGAAGAAGTTCTGTTCGGGCGCGAAGGCACCGAGCGTGGCCTAGAGAAAGGGCTACTGGAGCAGGCGAATGGTGGCGTCATCTATTTCGATGAAATCGCCGATATGCCATTGGGAACACAGACCAAAATTTTGCGGGTCCTTGTTGATCAAAAGTTTTCTCGCGTCGGCGGTTCCGATGTAATTGAGGTCGATCTTCGTGTGATCTCATCTACCAACCGTGACCTGAATGCCGAGATTGAGGCGGGTAATTTCCGCCAAGAACTCTATCACCGTCTGAACGTTGTTCCGATTGAGGTCCCGACCTTGGAAGAGCGTCGCGATGATATTCCGCTTTTGGCAGAACACTTTATCGCTGAACTGAATAAGTCGCAGGGCCTGCCAATGCGGGCGCTGTCCGAAGATGCCCGTGCCATGCTCCAAACCATGATTTGGCCAGGGAATGTGCGTCAGTTGAAGAACGTGATCGAACGCGTTCTTATCCTTGGCGATAGTTCCGAGCCGATCAGCGCGAAGGAGCTTCCAAATGTTGAGGAGAGTGCTGCGACCGAAGGGCGGATCGTTCTGTCTGGGGCGCTTGCGACTTTGCCGCTGCGTGAGGCACGTGAACTGTTTGAGCGGGAATATCTGCTGACCCAAATTAACCGATTTGGTGGCAACATTAGCCGCACCGCGTCCTTTGTCGGGATGGAACGGTCCGCGCTACACCGCAAATTGAAATCGCTAGGCGTTGTGACGACGAGCAAAGCGGGCGCACGGATCGCCCAAATCGAACAGGATTAATTGCTGTTAGAATGATGAAATGATGGCGCGCAGATTGTTTTCGATGCTGCGCGCTGCGTCCTGCGCACTGTGGCGGCAGGTATCGCGAAGCATAAAGTAGACCTCAGGTCCAGATGCGACAAACACCATATCGCAGGCCTGATAGAAAGAGGTTCCGAGCTTCTGGCGCAGCGGGTCCATCGCCAAGCGGATCAGAGCCAAACGCCGTGCCGCGTAGGGAATAGCCGATACGTCAGAATTTGCGGCAGATGCCAATTTTTCCTGCGTTTTCGCGATAAACAACCGATATCCAGCCTCATTTCGCATCACGAAATCAATCACGATACGATTGGCGAGATTGACGCGATCAATGACAGACAAATCTTCCGTACAGTTCGATTGAAAATGCTGGATGAAGTCGGCCTGCGCACCGATGTCTTGGCTCGTGACGGCTTCGAGTTGGAGCGTCTCTGGGTTTGGAAAATAACGGTAGGCTGTCGCGGTGGAAATCCCTGCGCGTTCGGCAACAGTTGCAACGGTGACCACGCTTTGTTCAGCCATCAACTCTCTGGTGGCGTTCAAAAGTTGGTTTCTAGTTTTTGCCTTTTGGGCAATCCGACCGGTCGATTGAACCATTGAACGATGTAGTTTTGACATCACTAAACTCTTCTTACTGGATAATGTGCTGCGAATTTTATTCTTACAATTCAAGCAAGACGATAGTTAATCTAATGCACGCTATGGATTAGTAAGGAATTCCTTACCTTAGCATCAAAGAGAGGGCTTCCATTGACCCTTTCCTGTGCATCTGCCACTTGTAGCCCAACCAAGATATTAGGAAGCTCGGTCATGAAAGTTATCATTTGTGGCGCTGGTCAGGTTGGTTGGCAGATTGCGCGGCACCTGTCTTCGGAACGAAACGACGTAACCGTTGTTGATAACAATCCCGAGCTGGTGCGTCGTGCGACAGAGACCTTGGACGTGAACGGTGTGACTGGACATGCATCCTATCCCGACGTGCTAGAACGGGCAGGGGCGCGGGATGCAGAGATGATCATCGCCGCGACACATTCTGACGAAGTGAACATGGTCACCTGTCAGGTGGCGCATTCCGTGTTTGCCGTTCAGCGCAAAATCGCGCGCTTGCGGGCACAAAGCTATTTGGACGCTATCTATTCCGATTTGTATCGTCGCGATCATTTGCCCATCGATGTGGTGATTAGCCCTGAACGCGAAGTGGCAGAGGCCGTACTGCAGCGGTTGTCATCGCCAGCGGCCTTTGACACTGAGAACTTCTTTGAGGGGAAGGCACAGCTTTTGGGGATCACCGTCCGCGAGGATTGTCCCGTTATTAACACGCCTCTGCGCCAGTTGACCGACCTGTTTTCCACCTTGCGCGCTATTGTTGTCGGTATTCGCCGCGAGGGAACACTGTTCGCACCCGCGCCAGGCGATCAGATTTTCCCGGGCGATGATGTTTATGTCTTTACAAGCACCGATGACGTGACACGAACGCTAGAGGTGTTTGGCAAAACCAACGTCAAACAGGAGCGCGTGGTGATCATCGGTGGGGGCAATGTCGGCCTCGCTGTGGCGCGTGCTTTGGAAACCAGCACGGACCGCGTTCGTGTGAAGGTCATCGAGAAGAACCGTGCGCGAGCTGAGATTGCGGCTGACGCCCTAGAGCGGACGATTGTTTTGCATGGTGACGGCTTGAACGCGGCGCTCCTTGAAGAGGCGAACGTAAGCAGCGCGGATGCAGTCTTGGCGATTACGGACGACGATAAGACGAACATGCTGGCAGCGGTGCGTGCAAAATCTCTTGGCGCGGGTATGTCGATCTGTTTGACCAACGACCCGACTTTGGTGCCGTTGATGGGGCCACTCGACATCGACGCCTACATCAACCCACGAGCCACAACCGTTTCCTCGATCCTACGACATATCCGCCACGGTCGCGTACGGGCGGTTTATTCGATTGGTGATGCCGAAGCCGAGATGATCGAAGCCTATGTCCTCGGTACTTCGCCAATTTCTGGGCAACGTATCAGAGAGATTGATTTCCCAGAGGGCGTGCTGGTCGGTGGGATTTTCCGTGATCGGAAATACCTCAAACCCACTGGCGACTTGCGTGTCGAAGAAGGGGACATCGTTGCGATCTTTGCGATGACCTCTGATGTTCCTGCAGTGGAACAGTTGCTTCAGGTTTCGATCGATTTCTTCTGATGCTTAAGCGGATCACAGACCTTCCGTTTTTTGTCCTTCTTATGGGGATATCGTCTCTGGCGATGATTGCGCCTGCGGCTTTTGCATTGTCGCATGGGCACCACGCGATTGCGCGACCGTTCTTTTATTCGATGATCCTGTTTATGTTGCTCACGACCCTGATCGGGTTCGCAACACATGGCCAGCAACCGCGCCGTGTGGCGCGTAGCCACCTGATCACTTTGGTCGGCGCCTACCTGATCCTACCGATCCTCCTCGCCGTTCCATTTCACGAAGCCCACGGTCGAACGACCTTTTTCGATGCGTGGTTCGAGATGGTGTCGGATTTCACCACCACGGGGTCTACGCTCTACGACAGTCCGTGGCGGATGAATGCGGCGCTGCACCTTTGGCGCGCGATCGTGGGTTGGATGGGTGGTCTGTTTATTTGGATCACCGCTGTCGCGATCCTCGCACCGATGAACCTAGGCGGATTCGAGGTGCGGAACGCGGGTGCACCTCAGGGCACTGTGCAGAGCTTTGTTCAAATCACGCGGGTCGCAAATACGTCCGAGCGTTTGACGCGCTACACCCTGCAACTTGCGCCGCTTTATATCGGGCTGACATTCGCACTTTGGGTTGGTCTGTCAGCCGTCGGTGAACGTCCCTTTGTCGCTCTCATCCACGCGATGTCCACCATGTCGACCTCAGGGATTTCGGCGACGGGCGGTTTGTATTGGGCCAACGGTGGCGTTCTTGGCGAAATACTGATCTTTGCCTTTATGTTCTTTGCGGTCTCTCGTCTAACTTTCAGCAGCGATATCCTCGCCCAAGAAAAGGGCCGTTTGCGCAAAGACCCCGAAATACAAATGGCGCTCTTATTGATCACGATTGTGCCGACGCTCTTGTATCTTCGCCATTACGTTGGCATCCTTGAAGAACATCGCATCCACGGGCTTTTCACTGGTCTAAAGGCCCTTTGGGGTAGCGTCTTCACTGTAATGTCGTTCTTGACCACGACAGGGTTTGAATCACGTTACTGGTCGATAGTCGCGGATTGGTCCGAACTCTCAACGCCGGGGTTGGTTTTGCTTGGCCTGTCGATCACAGGCGGCGGGATTGCGACGACCGCGGGCGGGGTCAAACTCTTGCGAGTTTACGCACTGTTCCGCCATTCCGAACGCGAATTGGAACGGCTGGTTCACCCTAGTTCCGTTGGTGGATCGGGCCAAGAGGCGCGTCGCATTCGTCGGCAGGGGGCGCAGATTGCATGGGTGTTCTTCATGCTCTTTGCGCTATCCATCGTCGGCGTGCTCACTGCGCTTTCACTAACTGGCGTGCAGTTTGAGAACGCAATGGTGCTCGCCGTTGCCGCGCTGTCGACCACGGGTCCCTTGGTCGAAATCGCAGCTGAGGCACCGATTTCAATCTCTGGCGTGACCAATGAGGCCAAGATGGTGCTGGCGCTTGCGATGGTACTGGGGCGGCTTGAGGCGCTGGCGATTATTGCTCTTTTCAACCCCGATTTTTGGCGCAAATAGACCCTACGATAGATGGTTGATTTTGGGGCTGGAATCTCTTTCGCGGGTTAGACATACTCACACCAAAGACGGAGGCCGGTCCGCGGCCACAAGAACAAAGGATAATATCAATGGCGGCCGACAAGCAGAACCTTCAGGATGCTTTTCTTAACCATGTTCGCAAAGCTAAAATCTCGGTCACTATCTTTTTAGTGAACGGTGTAAAACTGCAGGGCGACATCACGTGGTTCGACAATTTCTGTGTGCTCCTGCGCCGCGATGGTAAATCGCAACTGGTGTATAAGAGCGCGATCTCCACGATAATGCCGGCTGCACCTGTCAGCCTTTATGACGGCGAAGAGTAAGACCATCATGGAGGAAACGGACAGGCCTGCAACGCGGGCCTGGGTGCTCCACCCAGACATCAAATCGGATCGTAACCGCCGTGCTGCTGCTCCGGCGCTAGACGAGGCTGTCGCACTTGCGGCGGCCCTTCCATCGTTGGAGGTCTTTGGTGCGACGGTCGTATCGCTGCCTAAAGTTCAGCCGGGTTATTTGTTCGGCTCGGGCAAGATCGAGGAATTGAACCAGCAGTTCAAAGCCGAAGAGATTGAACTCGTCTTGGTCGATGGACACCTGAGTCCTGTTCAGCAGCGGAACCTTGAAAAAGAATGGGGCGTTAAGATTCTCGACCGCACTGGCCTGATCCTCGAAATTTTCTCGGATCGTGCACGCACCCGCGAAGGTGTGCTGCAGGTCGAAATGGCTGCCTTGTCCTATCAACGCACGCGTCTTGTGAGGGCATGGACCCACCTTGAGCGTCAGCGGGGTGGTTTGGGCTTTGTGGGTGGTCCGGGGGAAACGCAGATCGAGGCGGACCGCCGCGCCATCGACGAACAGCTCGTTCGTCTGCGTCGCCAGTTGGACAAAGTGGTTAAGACGCGCGAACTGCACCGCAAGGCGCGCGCTAAGGTGCCGTTCCCGATTGTCGCGCTGGTTGGTTACACCAACGCTGGGAAATCGACGCTGTTCAACCGCGTGACCGGTGCGGAGGTGTTTGCCAAAGACATGCTCTTTGCGACGCTCGATCCGACGATGCGTCGTCTCAATTTGCCGAGCGGTGAAGAGATCATCCTCTCCGACACGGTGGGCTTTATCTCTGACCTGCCGACCGAGTTAGTCGCATCCTTCCGTGCGACCCTCGAAGAAGTTCTCGACGCCGATCTTATCGTTCACGTCCGTGACATCAGCCACGAACAGACCGAAGAACAGTCAGAGGATGTTCATACCATCCTTCAGTCACTTGGCGTTGCTGAAACAGCGCCGATGATCGAGGTCTGGAACAAGGTTGATCGTCTCGACGACGAGCAGGCTGACGCGGTTCGGACACAGGCCGAGCGTACCGAAGATATCTTTGCGATTTCGGCGATTACGGGCGAAGGCATAGATACGCTGCTCGACGCGATTTCGCTGAAACTGCGCCCTGATCACATGATCGAGGTTTTGACCTTGCCATTTAGCGCAGGCAAAGCACGGGCATGGCTGTTTGCGCAAGGCGTAGTCGAAGCGGATGTTCAGACCGACGAAGGCTATCAGATGACGGTCAAATGGACACAAATCCAGAAAGACCGCTACGAACGCCTCTGATCAGTTCGGCACCAGAACAGTAACGCCCACGGCACCCGCACGCGCAAGGGATGGATCGAGCGACATGGGGATATACTCCCCGCGTCGCCACAGTTCGCCCATGTCATCGTAATAGCGGCTGAGCGGGTGGCCAGACTGACCCGTTGAAATGATAAAGACAGAACTATCTGGGTCCGCAAAATCATAAACCCCACGATACCCAGCAGCGTGAACATTGCGGAACGGGGTAGGGTCGACGCCCGAGGTCAATCCACGCAAGAGCGTGTTGTCGCCGCCCGAGGTCGATTGGTGAATATTAACGAACCAGCGCAAAATGGGTGCATCTGCGAGCGTCTTGTGCAAGTGAACCGCGGTATGAGCGTCGCCCCAGCGAAGCGACTCAAGCGAACCGCTTTGGTTCTCAGAAATCCAGATCAACGCCTCATCCAAAGACTGCCGTGCGATGTCGACGCAGGTCTCAACAGGTGCAGATTGGATCACGTCGCACCAAGCGGAGGCACCACCGATGTCGCGATAAACCCGCTCAATGAAAATCGGATCAACGTGCGTAAATGCGTCCGCCACATCACCCAGTTCATCGCGGATCAATCGATCCTGTAACGCACGCATCCACGCCGCATAAATCAGCGGCTCGGGCAGGTGTTCGTTCATTTCACCATTCCACGAGGCCAACATATCGAGCGCTTGCTGACGGCGACGTTCTGGTGTGCCTTCGGGTGCAGGATCGCCAGTGAACCACAGGTCCGCACCAACGAGAGGCAAGAGCGAACGGGCAGTGTAGCTGACCGTATCCAGCTGCGCTTCGATAAAGCTTTCCCGCGTGTGGACGCCTCGCGCCTGCATAAGGCGCTGCCAACGATATATGCGCTGACTGTCGCCCCAGACATAGGACACATGGTTCGGGAACGCAGCGGTGCTGGTTTTGTTGTTGGTGTTGCCGATGATGCCACCCTCGGGATCGACGATCGACGGATTGCTGTCATAAGGCAGGGAGCCGAGCCATTGGTTCTGCGGAAGATAGCCATACGTCGGCATGCGGCCCTTGCTCTGGTGTGCTTCGTCGCGCGACGGGATCGCACCGATGGTTTGCATAGCAATCCCATTCGGATCGGCCAGCATCAGGTTCTGAGCGGGTGCAATATAACTCCGACCCGCATCAATCGCGGACCGAACAGAGCGAGAGCGCATGATGCCCATGGCCGCGGACAATGAGGTGTCCTGATCGCTCAGACCAGTCCAAGCCAGAGACACGACATGACCCGCTGGACGGATGGTCGCGAGGTTAAACTGATCGGGCGGCAGAACAGGTCCGTTCTGGGTCCATAAGAGTTTAAGGGTAACGGCAGGCGCATCGGCGATTTCAATGATGCTTTCGCGAGTTACAAAGTCGGCCCAGCCATCCGCGGTGCGATACCGATTGGATTGGTTTTCATCGACCTCCTCGAGGTAGAGGTCCATATCGTCGGCCCAAGCGCTGGTGATCCCCCAACCGAGGCTCGCGCTGCGTCCCGTGAGCACCACAGGTACACCGGGGATCGTTGCGCCAATAACGCCGCCAGTCGACAGCTCCAAACGTGCCAAATACCACGGCGATGGCGCGGTCAGCATCCCATGCGGATCATTGGCGAGAAGGGTCGATCCAGATGTAGACCGTGATGGGCCCGCAGCCCAAGCGTTCGAGGCACCCGAAAAATCAGCGGCAGGAAAACCCGCGCGCGAAGCGTCGGACCAATCGAACGCAACTTCGGTCGGCAGATCGTGAACAAGCGACGCATAGGATGGCAGCGCAGTGACGCTCGTTCCCGGAACCTCGGGCAAAATATCATGGATACGGTCGTCAGCGATGCGCTGCGACACGCTGGCGCGCAGAACTTCGGCCTGAAGGTGGCCGCTTTGACGGAAGGCATAGAGTTTAAAGAGCGCGATGCTATCGGCAGGCTGCCAAGGGGCGATGGGCTGATTGAACACCCACATTTCGGGTGCGCCACGACCTCGCACGCCATTGTTCACCTCGTTCAACCACGCGTTCACACCTGCGCTATAGGCTTCAAGCGCGGCTTTGGTTTGGTCATCCTGCGCCTCAACGCTCGATAACGACAGATTATAGAGATCCAGACGCCGCATTAGGATATCGGACGGCAGCATCGATTGCCCGAAAACCTGAGCCATGCGTCCTTGAGCGGTGCGGCGATCGGTGATCATCTGCCACATGCGGTCTTGGGCATGGGCAAAGCCAAGCGCAAAGAAAACGTCGGGATCGGTTTCACCGAAAATATGCGGCACGTCAGAATTATCGCGCACGACCTCGACCGTTGCGCCCAGACCATTCACGGCGATCGTTTCGTTGTAATCGGGCAGGGACCGTGAGGCGAAATAATAGGCCAGCACGAAAGCCGCCAAGGTCAAGCCAATGAGCCCAGACGCAAGCCAAAACATCAAACGAAACACGGTGATCATACTGCCCCCAACGCACAGCATCGGCGTTCGTTTTGGTGCCGACGGCTCTACTTATCGTGATGGTGCATATTCGGCAAAAGCAAAAGGGACAAGCCCGCGACCAAATATGAAAACGGGGCCCTGAGGCCCCGCTTTGTTAATTTTCTGGAAGCATGCCGCGGGGATTGAACCGCAAGACGAACAGAAGGACCAAGCCCATGGTAAAGAGCCTCATGTGTGCTGCGGCCTCTGTGATGCGAACGGCAACCCAGTGACCTTCGGGCAATCCGTAGGTCAACACTTGGGCGAGCCACTGGCCCAGCGGTTCAACCTTGACCCAGAGCCACCAGATCAGGAAGCCACCGAGAACAGAACCGAGGTTATTGCCAGAGCCACCAACGATCACCATCACCCAGATGAGGAAAGTGAAACGAAGTGGGTGATAAGACGCAGGGGTCAACTGACCATCAAGCGTTGTCATCATTGCGCCTGCGAAACCACAGACCGCAGACCCGAGGATAAAGATCTCGAGGTGACGGCGTGTGACGTTCTTGCCCATCGCACGCGCAGCGGTTTCGTTATCCCGAATGGCGCGCATCATACGGCCCCATGGGCTGTGACGCGCCAACTGCGACAGAACGAGAATCGTCACAAGCACAGCGGTGAACAACAGTGCGTAACCGATCTTCACGTAGAGCGTCGATGCTGTAACTGGATCGAGGCCAAGGCTCGCCGCATTCGCCACAAACTCGGCACTCTGCTGAAGGTCGACTTCGTAAGGAACAGGACGCGGCAGGCCGTTCACGTTCTTTGCACCACGCGACAGCCACTCTTCGTTCTTAAGGATAGCAACGATGATCTCGGCGATGCCGAGTGTCGCAATGGCGAGGTAGTCAGACCGCAGACCAAGAGCCGTTTTACCGATAATCCACGCAGCACCCGCCGCAAGGAGACCACCAACAGGCCAAGCGACCAACACAGGCAGGCCAAGGCCACCAATGTTCCCTGTGACCGACGGATCAATCGCCTCTACCGCTTGAACGCCGCTATCAAACACAGCGCGGTAGAGAAAGAAACCACCGATCAGGATCGCGAGGGTCAGTGCGCCACGCAGACGACCTTGGGGCAGTTTCATGCGCATCAGGATCGTGCCAGCTATGGTCAGCGCACCAAGGATCAGACCTAGGATGATCCGATACCCACCAGCCGACCAGCTCTCTGTCACGGGCGGAAGCGAGGTCACCACAACAGCCAGACCACCCAAGGCCACAAAGCCCATGATGCCCGTGTTAAACAGACCCGCATAGCCCCACTGGAGGTTCACCCCCAACGCCATGACAGCCGAAACCAGCGCCATGTTCAGGATCACCAGGGAGGTGTTCCATGAGCCCGAAAATATCCAAAAGTTCGTGCTGCCCTCAATGATAAAGAGCGCAGCCATGAAACCAAAGAATAGGATTGCACGCATGGATTGGGTCATACGGATTGCCCCTTGAATAGGCCGGTCGGTTTAAACAGAAGCACGACAACTAGGATCGCGAAACTGACCGCGAATTTATATTCGGTCGACATCAACTGGAGCAGACCATTCGGCTCTAGTGCTTCGGGCAGCAGATAGATTGCGACCTTCTTCCAAACGTAGGTGACCATGACCTCGGAGAAAGACACGACGAAGCCGCCGACAATTGCACCGAGCGGGTTGCCAAGACCACCAACGATCGCGGCCGCAAAGGTCGGCAGCAGAAGCTGGAAGTAGGTGTAAGGCGAATAGGCCTTATCAAGGCCATAGAGAACGCCAGCCGTCGTCGCGAGCATCGCCACGATCACCCAAGTCACCATCACAACCCGGTTCGGGTTGATACCCGACAGGAGCGCCAAATCTTCGTTGTCCGAGAAGGCGCGCATGGATTTACCCGTGCGGGTCTTGTTCAGGAACCAGAACAGCCACGCCACAATCGCGATTGCGACAACGAGGGTTAGAACTTGGGTCGTGCGCAGCGAGAGGGCTTCGTCAAGGCCAGACCACTCTTTGAAATCTCGCGCCTTGATGATGAAGCGCGTGCCGTCGTCAAAGGTTTGGTCCTTCACGCCAGCCATGAAACGAATAAGGCCGTTCATCACGAACATAACGCCCAAAGACGCCATCACAAAGATGATCGGAACAGCGCGTTTCTTGCGATAAAAGCGGTAGATCGCAAAGTCGGTGCCGACGAGCAGAACCGCCGTAATCGCAATGGCAAAGGGCAGGGCGAAGAGGGCGGTTGGAAGCGGCCCGAGGCTGATGCCCCACGATTGGAACAACGTCGTAATGCCAATGGTTACTACGGTGCCAAAGGCCATCGTGTCGCCATGCGCAAAGTTAGAGAACCGCAGGATCGAATAGATCAGCGTCACACCCAACGCACCCAGAGCAAGCTGAGCGCCATAGGTCGTTGCGGGAATGATAAGGAGGTTGGTGATTGCCACCACAGCGTTGAGGAAATCCATATTAACCCCGCATTCTATTCGAAAGTGATTGATTAATCTCGGCCAAGTTACCGATCACCATACCAGCGAAGAGCATCATGAAACCCTGTGAATGCAGGATACTACCATCGGCAGGAGCACCTAACGAAGCAGCCAAGGAAGTTGTTTCGAACAAAGTTCCTGCAATTAGACTAATTAACCCAAAGACAACCATGACAGTTGCAGCAACCTTTCCCCATTTTTGAAAGCTCATCTTAACCCCCGAGGAAGGAACGGCGGACTTCAGGGTCGGCCAGTAGGTCTTTGCCCGTGCCAGTGTGGGCGTTTGCGCCCTGAACCAGAACATAAGCACGGTCGGCGATTTCGAGCGCCTGTTTGGCGTTCTGTTCCACCATCAGGATCGGAATACCTGTGCGGCTGACCTCAATGATACGGTCAAAGAGTTCGTCCATCACAACGGGCGATACGCCAGCGGTTGGCTCGTCAAGGAGGAGCACTTTGGGCTTTGTCATTAGAGCACGGCCAACTGCCACCTGCTGACGTTGACCGCCAGACAGTTCGCCCGCTGCCTGAAAACGCTTGTCACGCAGGATCGGGAAAAGGTCATAGACCTGTTCCATCGTCTCGCGGAAATCGTCGGTGCGGATATAGGCGCCCATTTCGAGGTTCTCTTCGACCGTCATCGATGGGAAGATGTTGCGCACCTGCGGGACAAAACCCATGCCCTTCATCACGCGCTCTTGCGGCGAAAGTTTGGTGATGTCCTCACCATCAAGTCGCACAGCACCAGAGCGGACGTTCAGCATCCCAAAGGTCGCCTTCATCGCGGTCGATTTACCGGCCCCGTTCGGGCCAACGATCACGGCGATTTCGCCCTTGTTCACAGAGATTGTGCAATTGTGGAGAATGTCAGGACCGCGGCCATAGCCGCCCGTCATGTTGTCCCCGATCAGGAATGGTTCGCTCATGCGCCCACCTTGTCTTTGTTCTTGAGGCCAGTGCCGAGGTAGGCTTCGATTACCTGCTCGTTTGCCTTGATTTCAGCGAGTGTTCCTTCGGCCAGAACCTTGCCCTCTGCCATACAAATGACGGGGCCACAGATTTTGCCGATGAAGTCCATGTCGTGTTCGATAACGACGAAGGTGTAGCCGCGCTCTTTGTTGAGCTGGAGGATGGCATCACCAATGGTCATGAGGAGGGTGCGATTCACACCTGCGCCAACCTCGTCGAGGAACACGATCTTTGCGTCGACCATCATCGTGCGGCCAAGCTCCAACAGCTTTTTCTGGCCGCCAGAGAGGTTGCCCGCTTTTTCGTCCGCCAAATGGCTGATGGTGAGAAACTCTAGAACCTCATCCGCTTTGGCACGCAAGGCGCGTTCCTCGTCCGCGATACGCTTGCGACCGAACCATGTGTTCCAGAGGGTTTCGCCCGATTGACCAGCGGGAACCATCATCAGGTTCTCACGGCAGGTCATCGAATGGAATTCATGCGCGATTTGGAACGTCCGCAGGAGGCCCTTACCGAACAGTTCATGCGGCGGCAGGCCAGTGATATCCTCACCGTCCATCATCACACGCCCAGATGTCGGCTCAAGAACGCCCGCGATCACGTTGAAAAGAGTGGTTTTTCCGGCACCATTTGGACCGATCAACCCAGTGATCGAGCCTTTTTCGATGCTCAGCGAAGCTCCGTCTACGGCATGAAAGCCGCCGAAGTGTTTATGGAGGTTGTCGACGACAATCATTTTGATCCCCAACGGCGCGATTGATCGCGCTCATCTTATGGAAAACGGCGCGGGGACAAACCCCGCGCCGCAAAGAACGTCATTTCTGACGATTAGCGGTATTCAGCGGTTACCATTTCGCCACCTTCAAAGGTGACAACGCGGTAGGAACCAGCAGCTTCGCCGCCGTTTACCAGTTCAACGCCAGTCGCGCCAATCAGGTCAACGTCGCCGCCAGCTGCGAGGATTTCGAGAGCTTTGCCCAGTTCGCCCGGCATGATCGGCTCACCTGGAGCGTTCGCAACCGACTCTACGTATTCTTTGTAGATGTTCGGGTCGGTCGAACCAGCAGCCTGCATAGCAAGCAGGATCAGAGCTGCAGCGTCATAGGATTCCGACGCATAGGTGCCTTCGCCGTTGAAGCCTTCTGCAAGGCTAACAAAAGTCTGGTAGCCGGGGTTGTCCGAGCCAGGAGCCTGACCGTAGGAGCCGTCGATGTCAGCACCGAAAGTTGCCGGCAGTGCGTCACCGATCATCCCATCAGGGAAGTGGAACAGGTCGAATGCGCCAGCGTCGATCGATGCGCGAACGATATCGCCGCCACCTTGGTCAACGTAGCCAGCAACAACCAGACGCTCACCGCCAGCGGAGGACAGCGCTGCAACTTCTGCAGAGTAGTCACCTTTGCCAACGTCGTGCGCAGCAGAGATAGTGACGGTGCCGCCCATGCCTTCGTATGCAGCTTGGAAGCTGTCTGCGAGGCCTTTGCCGTAGTCGGAGTTGATGTAGGTCAGAGCGACCGAGCCAACGCCTTGCTCTTTGAGCAGTTCAGCCATCACAACGCCCTGACGTGCGTCAGACGGTGCAGTGCGGAAGAAGAGACCGTTGTCTTCGACGGTCGACAGACCCGGGGAGGTCGCGGACGGCGAAACCATAACCATGCCGTTCGGCACAGCAACGTTCTGGAGGATCGCACCGGTTACACCAGAGCAGTCAGCACCAAAGATACCAGCAACGCCTTCAGCGATCAGTTCTTCGGCAGCAGCGGTCGCAGCAGCAGCGTCAACGCAGGTCGAGTCCTTGCGGATTGGCGTAACAGTCATACCGCCGAGCAGGTTGCCCGATGCAGAAACTTCGGCCATCGCCATTTCAGCGCCAGCAGCCATGTCAGGTGTCAGCGATTCGATCGGACCAGTGAAACCAAGGATAACGCCCAGTTTCACTTCGTCTGCCGAAGCAGCACCAGCAACCAGAGCGGTGGCCGCAGTGGCCAGCAGCAGTTTTTTCATTTTTAGACTCCCTATCGGATGTTCTTATCCTGTAGCGAAGCTAATTGGACCATTTGGAAAAGTGAAGCGGTGACGCAAGGTGAATTTTCCCGCAGACGGGTGTAAACTCCGTCAATTAGCCTGCGAGACGCCTAAAACGGTCAAGAAAGCAGAGATTTGACTAGTCGCGACGCCCATGTGCACCGCGTTCGCGGTAGGGTGTGGTCTGGTAATGCGCACGATAGCATTTCGAAAAATGCGACGGTGAGGCAAAGCCGCAGGCGAGAGCGACGTTGATCACACTCATGTCGGTTTGCATCAGCAGGTTCCGCGCTTTTTGAAGACGCAGTTCCATATAATAGCGCTTTGGCGACCGTGTAAGATATCGACGGAAGAGGCGCTCTAGCTGGCGGGTCGACATGCCCACGTCTTTGGCGAGGGTCGCTGGGCTGATTGGCTCTTCGATGTTCTGTTCCATCATCTGAATCACGCGGCTCAGTTTTGGATGGCGAACACCGATGCGGGTCGGGATAGACAAACGTTGTGTGTCTTGGTCGGTGCGGATCGACGAATAGATCAGCTGATCTGCCACTGCGCTGGCGAGCTCTTCACCGTGATCGTCCGCGATGATTTTCAGCATAAGATCGAGGGAGGCCGTGCCACCGGCAGCCGTAATGCGATTTCCGTCGACGACGAAAACCGATTTCGTCAGGTCAACTTCTTCGAATTCTTCGGCAAAGCTGTCTTGGTTTTCCCAGTGGATCGTCGCACGTTTTCCATCAAGGAGACCCGCTTTGGCCAGCGCATAGCTCGCCGTGCAGAGACCGCCCATAACCACGCCACGACGCGCCTCACGCCGGAGCCAATTCAGCACGCGTTTGTTCGTGGCTTTTTGAACATCGATTCCACCGCACACGATAACAACATCGTCGCGGGTGAGTTCATCGAGGTCCATCTGCAGCTTAAATTCAGTTCCGTTCGAACAGGCGACCATTTCGCCGCCATCACCCGCGAGAGCCCATGAATACAGCTCAGCATTCGACATGCGGTTCGCAATGCGCAAACACTCCACCGCGCTGGCAAAGGACAGCATAGTAAATTGTTCCAAGAGCACGAAGACAAAACGCTTTGCTTTCTTGGGCGCTTCGACTTCGACGATTTGAATTTCTGTGTCCATTTGGGTCTCGAAAACGGAGGTGATTTTCGACCACAACATCTTTTTCTCGACAAAGGCAAGAGTTGTTTGTTTGCGACCTCAGTGTCGCTAAAGGACAGGTCACAAATTGAGTAAAGTGATTTTTACGTTGCCGTGTCAAAGTCAGAAGCTATAAACGCGTCCTGATACCGCTAAAATCGATTATGCGGGTCGAATTTGAACGCAAAACGGAGCGAGACAATGACCGAGTGGCAGAAAACGGACTGGCGTGCAAAACCGCGGGTTCAGATGCCCGACTATACGGATGAGGCAAAGCTGAACGCTGTAGAAGCGAAGCTGGCAAGCTATCCGCCCTTGGTCTTTGCTGGCGAGGCACGCAAACTCAAAGCGAAACTGGGTGCAGTTTCCCGTGGCGAGGCCTTCCTTCTTCAGGGCGGTGACTGCGCTGAAAGCTTTGCTGAATTTTCGGCTGATAACATCCGCGACACCTTTAAGGTGATGCTGCAGATGGCAATGGTTCTGACCTACGGTGCGAAGGTTCCTGTGGTCAAAGTAGGTCGTATGGCTGGCCAGATGGCAAAGCCGCGTTCGGCACCGACCGAAGTGATCAATGGCGCGGAACTGCCGAGCTACCGTGGCGACATCGTCAACGGTTTCGACTTCACACCTGAGGCTCGCATTCCTGATCCAGACCGTATGCTGCAGGCCTACACGCAGGCCGCTGCAACGCTGAACCTTCTGCGCGCATTCTCGACAGGCGGTTATGCTGACCTGCACAAAGTGCACTCTTGGACGCTTGGTTTCACCGCGTCTCCTGAGGCAGAGCGTTACCGCGAACTGGCAAACCGCATCAGCGATACGCTTGATTTCATGAACGCTGCTGGCATTCGTGATGAGGCGAACCATGCGATGCAGACCGTCGACTTCTTCACCAGCCACGAAGCGCTGCTCTTGGAATATGAAGAAGCTCTTTGCCGTCTGGATTCGACCTCGGGCAAATGGCTTGCAGGTTCGGGTCACATGATCTGGATCGGTGACCGTACCCGTCAGCCTGATGGCGCGCACGTTGAATTCTGCAAAGGGGTTCAGAACCCGATAGGCCTGAAATGCGGTCCTTCGATGACTTCTGGTCACCTGAAATCGTTGATGGCGTCGCTGAACCCACAGAACGAAGCAGGTCGTCTGACTCTGATCGCGCGTTTCGGTGCAGGCAACGTCGGTGAACATTTGCCACGCCTGATCAAAGCTGTTCAGGAAGAAGGCGCAAACGTTGTTTGGACCTGTGACCCGATGCACGGCAACACGATCAAGTCGTCGACAGGCTACAAAACCCGTCCATTCGACAGCGTACTGCGTGAAGTCCGCGAATTCTTTGCAGTTCACAACGCTGAAGGATCGATCCCGGGTGGTGTACACTTCGAAATGACAGGCAAAGACGTCACCGAATGCACGGGTGGTGTTCGCGCTGTGACCGATGAGGATCTCAGCGATCGTTACCACACCGCCTGTGACCCGCGTCTGAACGCGTCGCAATCTCTGGAGCTTGCGTTCCTTGTTGCGGAAGAACTCTCTGCGCGTCGCGAAAAACTGGCAGCAGCGGCAAACGCTTAATCGCGGTCGTTGTCGACAACCAAACGAAGGGCCGGCCGTTGGGTCGGCCTTTTTCGTTCACCCGCATAGAGCGCCTGATCAAAAGCCTGCATGGGGGCAATATTGATCTTTTCGTGACGAACAGGGGCTGGGACTTCGATAGAGAACCGACGTGCGCTGCGCCCCTGAATACCTTCAGTCACAATTGCACCAAGTGCCCGCGTCGGGATTCCGTTCACACCCGCGAGCGGCATCAAGAGGAGCCGCCCTGTAAACTTTGGCCGCGAGAGGCCACTTTGAGTGGTCAACGACAGCTCGACAATCGCTGGATCGGCAAAACACGCCTCAACATAGGTCTGCAAACGATCCCGTTCGGTCGGTTCAAACAGCATGGACAGAGGCATGCCGCGCGCCTCCATCATCATCAGGTCGTTGATTTTTTGACCGCTGACACGCAACCGCCCTACACCCGGGGCCACACGTTCCAAGATAAAAGAATAGGGCAGAGCCGCGTCAATTCGCGTTGGATCAATGGCACGACGTTCAGGCAACGTTTTAGGGCCGCGCAATTCATGCCAATAGGCCTCAAGCACCTTGAGCGTTTCGCTATTTGTTTGGTGTGGCGTGTCCATGTCGCACATCCTTAACGGGTGATTCAAATTCATAAAACAATTCATTCAAATTGACACGACCCTTCGCGCATCAAGGTTAACAGGCCGTCGCGCCACTTGCCGCAGTGCCCCAATTTGCATTAAGCCATTGGCAACAAAAGGAGAGGCCATCGTGATCCGATCAATGACCGCATTCGCCAGCCGAACGGGCGCACATGGCGCAACCCAATGGAGTTGGGACATTCGCAGCGTGAACGCACGGGGACTCGACCTTCGCCTACGCCTCCCAGACGGCATTGAAGGGCTGGAACAATCGGTGCGCACGTCGCTGACCAAACGGTTTTCGCGGGGGAACATCACCTTGAACCTGCGGCTTACGCGGGACGAGACAGATAAAAAACTGGATGTGGACACCGCAGCGTTGGACCGCGCTTTGGAGGCACTTGGCCGCATCGAGGCACGTGCAGCAGCAATGGGGCTACAGGTCAACACCCCGACCTCGGCCGAAATCCTCAATATCAAAGGCGTTTTCGTTCCAACGAACCTGTCCGAAGATGACGACGACCTTCTGAAACACTTGATCGATGACTTTGGCCCCTTGCTCGACGATTTCGCCGCGATGCGGGCAACCGAAGGGCGGGCGCTGCATGCGGTTGTGACAGACCACCTCAATAAGATCGAAGAACTCATTGAAAAGGCATC
The DNA here is from genome assembly GCF_030410045.1 of Marivivens donghaensis. Classification (NCBI taxonomy): domain Bacteria; kingdom Pseudomonadati; phylum Pseudomonadota; class Alphaproteobacteria; order Rhodobacterales; family Paracoccaceae; genus Marivivens; species Marivivens donghaensis. The sequence continues at coordinate 154,711 of NZ_JAUFRA010000009.1, read as the reverse complement.
GATTACTGCCGAAGAGCGTAAGGCCGACGTTCGCGCTGCACTTACCTCTGCGATGAAACGTGTGCTCGCCGATATTGCAGAGGTCGATGATCAACGGCTGGCCCAAGAGCTCGCTGTTCTTGCGGTAAAACAAGACGTGACCGAGGAATTGGATCGTCTTCGCGCTCATGTCGATGCGGCCCGTGGTTTGATCAGCGATCCGGCCCCTGCGGGACGCAAGCTCGACTTTCTCGCGCAGGAATTTAACCGTGAAGCCAATACCCTGTGTTCGAAATCTCAGGCTGTTGGGCTTACGGCCGTTGGGCTAGAGTTAAAAGCCGTCATCGAACAGATGCGCGAACAAATTCAGAATGTGGAGTAATTGATGTCTGCCATCCAACGCCGTGGTCTCTTGATCATTTTGTCCTCGCCGTCAGGGGCAGGGAAATCCACATTGGCGAAACGTTTGATGGCCTGGGACCCGACACTTTCGTTTTCGGTCTCGGCCACCACGCGCAATCCGCGCCCCGGCGAAACCGATGGTGTCGAATATTACTTTAAAACCAAGCCCGAATTTGAAGCGATGGTCGACGCTGGCGACATGCTAGAACATGCGGAAGTTTTCGGGAATTACTACGGCACACCGAAAGGCCCCGTTGAAACAGCTATGATGGCTGGTCGTGACACGATTTTCGACATCGATTGGCAAGGCGGTCAACAAATCAGACGCTCTGCCTTGGCCAATGACGTTGTGTCGATCTTCATTCTGCCTCCGTCGATCGCTGATCTGGAATCGCGCCTACGTGGACGTGCACAAGACAGCGATGAGGTGATCGCGAACCGCATGGCCCAAAGTCGCGATGAGATCAGCCATTGGGCTGAATATGACTATGTGATCGTGAACCGCGACGTGGATGCCGCCGAAGCCGAACTAAAAACGATCCTCATGGCGGAACGGTCCCGTGCTAATCGTCAACCGGGCCTCAATGAATTTGTCCGCGGATTGAACAAGGAGTTTGAAGCCAGATGATTTACGAACTCGACGGAATCGCCCCGATTATTGATGAAAGCGCTTGGGTTGCTGACGATGTGAACTTGATCGGCAAGGTGACGCTGGCCGCGAAATCTTCGGTCTGGTTTGGGTCAACGCTGCGCGGTGACAACGAAATGCTTACACTCGCCGAGGGGAGCAATATCCAAGAAAACAGCGTGCTCCACACAGATATGGGGTATCCGCTCACCATCGGTAAAAACTGCACCATCGGTCACAAGGTTATGCTTCACGGCTGCACCATTGGCGACAACACATTGATCGGGATGGGTGCGATGGTGATGAACGGCGCTTTGGTCGGTAAAAACTGCTTGATCGGGGCAGGGGCATTGATCACCGAGGGCAAAGTGATCCCCGATGGGTCGCTCGTCATGGGGGCACCGGGTAAGATCATCCGTACCTTGACCGACGACGCCATCGAAGGTCTGACCAGATCGGCGTTGAGCTATCAGAAAAACGCAGAGCGTTATCGCAAAGGGCTCAGAGCGATCAGTGCAGAGTGATCTTGGGCGCTAGAAAGTTCAGAACGTCAAAATCCAAACCCGGCGCGACTTGTGCGACTTCGCGACGGATCATGTCGGGGTTGGGCAGGTTCCCCGTGAGCGCGCGGTAGCGCCCTGTAAACTCAAGTTGGTGAAGTTGCTTCGCGATATCAATCGCATCAAACCCTCGACCAAAGAGGGACGACACGACTGTGTCGGGTTCAATACGCGCCATAAGCACACGGTCTAAGTCGGAAAAATCGACGTAGTGATAATCGGCAACCTCTGCCGCAATACCCGGATCAGCCCACTCGGATTTCTGTCCAATCACAAGCATCACAGATCGCTGCGCAGTGCTGCGCAGGCGCGTTGCTTTTAGGGTTCCCATCCCCGATTTCCCCACTCTTAGTCGTTCGTCATGCAGTCAGACACACCGACTGCGTATACAATTATACGGAGTATTTCTCATGTCGCAATCACCTTTAAGGGGGAGTTGAAAAGACTTGCAGGGAAACAAACGGACGCTACGAATAGCGGCATGACGCCAGATATCCCAACCCCCGCCCAGATCGTCCAAGCCCTGCCACTGGTGGCTTTGATCATTGGACCAGACGAACGGATCACCGTTGCCAATGGGCATGCGCGAGCCTTATTGGGTCAGGAAATCGTGGGGCGCCACTGCATTACGGGGTTACGGCAACCCAATATCCTCGACGCGATTGAGACGGTGTTTCGCACGAAGACGAAGCAAGAATCACGCTACCTTGGGCGCGATAGCGGGCGAGATACGACGTTTCGGGTCAACATTGCTCCGATTGAAACGGGTAAGGGGACCTCTGTCCTGATCACCTTCGAAGACCTCACCGATATTGAAGATGCGGGAAAAATGCGTCGCGATTTTGTGGCGAACGTCAGTCATGAACTAAAAACGCCACTCACTGCGCTGATGGGGTTTATCGAAACGCTGCGTGGGCCCGCACGGAATGATCCCAAGGCGCAAGATCGGTTTCTGTCCATCATGGAACAAGAAGCCACGCGGATGTCGCAGCTGGTTTCGGACCTATTGTCGCTGAGTAAGGTTGAGGAGAATGAACGCATTCGCCCCGTTCAACCCGTTAACCTTGATGCGATCCTCAATTCGACGATCCTTGCGCTTGCGCCTGTCGCGGAAAAGGCTGCGGTCGCTGTCACTACACATTTCCCGCCAACGGTTCCGTCCATTCCGGGTGATGAAAACCAATTACGTCAAGTGTTTCGCAATCTTATCGAAAACGCGATCAAATATGGCGCACGTGGTGGCAAAATCGACGTCATCATTGATGAGGCCCAAGAAAGTGCACTTTTGCGCGGTCAAGGCATCACGGTGCGCGTTCGGGATTATGGCGAAGGGATCGCAGCGCATCACATTGCTCGCCTGACTGAACGATTCTACCGCGTTGATAGCCACCGTAGCCGCGAAGTTGGCGGCACAGGCCTTGGGCTTGCGATTGTAAAACATATCATCAGCCGACATCGCGGGCGCCTTCGGATCAATTCCGTAGTAAATGAGGGTACTGAGTTCGCAGTTATTTTGCCTGTTGAATGAAGTTTTCTGCAAAAATCTTAGGATGTCATAAAACTCTTACAAAAGTGTCACAAAAGGTTGTCACGCCGCCCTTAGGTGGGGCGCATAGGTCACGCGGCTCGCGTGTGACCCATGTCTGACAGACAGGAGTTTATTTAATGTCGTTCATGAAACTGACCGCCTCGACCCTGGCGATCGCCGCCGTATCCGCAACTGCTGCAGTAGCACGTGACAACGTCCAGATCGCTGGTTCGTCGACCGTTCTGCCTTACGCTTCGATCGTTGCAGAAGCATTCGGCGAAAACACCGATTTCCCGACCCCCGTTGTAGAATCGGGCGGTTCGTCTGCTGGCCTCAAAGCTTTCTGTGAAGGCGTAGGCGAGAATACGATCGACATCGCAAACGCTTCGCGCGCTATCAAATCGTCGGAAGTTGAAACCTGCGCTGCAAACGGCGTAACCGACATCATCCAAGTTCGCATCGGCTATGACGGCATTGTGTTCGCATCCGACATCAACGGTAACTCCTTCGAGTTCACACCGTCTGACTGGTACCTTGCTCTGGCTGCTGAACTGCCAGTTGACGGTGCAATGGTTGCAAACCCGAACACCAACTGGGCTGAAGTAAACGAAAAATTCGCTGACCAGCCGATCCAAGCCTTCATCCCGGGCACCAAGCACGGCACCCGCGAAGTATTCGACGAGAAGGTAATCCTTCAGGGTTGTGAAGACACTGGCGCGATGGCTGCAATTCTCGAGATCAACGGTGGTGACGAAGACGCTGCTGAAGAAGCATGTATGACCATCCGTGGCGACGGTCTGTCCGTAGACATCGACGGCGACTACACTGAGACCCTCGCACGTATCGCGGCTGACACCAACGGCATCGGTGTGTTCGGCCTCGCGTTCTACGAAAACAACACTGACAAACTTCAGGTTGCGACCATGAACGGCGTTGTTCCTTCGACTGCATCGATCGCTGCTGCAGAATACCCTGTATCGCGTCCGCTGTACTTCTACATCAAAGCAGCTCACATCGGCGCAATCCCGGGCCTGAAAGAGTACGCACAGTTCTTCGTATCTGACGAACTCGCTGGTCCTGACGGCCCGCTCGCAGCTTACGGTCTGGTTTCGGATCCGGAGCTGGCAGCAACCCAAGCAATGGTTGCTAACGAAGAGACCATGGGCTCGAACTAATCGGCCTGAAATAGGCGGGGGGACGGGTTCCGTCCCTCCGCTTTTTCGTGTCTAAAGGCACAAACAAGAATTTACGCATTTGGGGTCCCTATGCCGTTTCTCTGGATTTTAATTGCCCTCATCATTATCGCATCGGTTGCGTTTGTTTTGGGTCGGCAGCGTGCAGTACAGAGTGCAGGCGGCGACTCCCGCAAACTTCATTCTCTCCCTGGATTTTACGGCTGGAACACTGCGATTGGCGCAATGGTTCCGTCGATTGCAATCCTCGCCGGTTGGATGATCGCCCAGCCCATTATCGTTAATATGTCGATTGCCCCGATGATTACATCGGTAGAGGCTTCTGACAGTGCGACGCTTGGGCTCGTTTTGTCCAACGTGACCAATGTTTCCGAAGGTTTGGACGCCGCAATTGCCGCAGGCGCTATCACGGACAACGAAGTCGCAGCTTTGAATGCTGAGACGGACAACATCAAAGGCCTTCTGTCCCAAGTCGGCAAGGTCGTAGGCTCTGATATCACCCCTGAAATTCTTGATGCGGCACGTGCATCACGTAACATGAACGCGACGGGAACGCTTTTCAAAACCATCGTGGTTCTGGCCGCGGCCATTGCTGGCGGCGCCTTTGCACTAACGAAAATTCGGCCCGACCTCTGGGCTCGCAATCAGGTCGAATCCTTTGTGCGCTACGTTCTTATCACGGCCGCATCGATCGCTATCCTGACCACAATCGGCATCGTTCTCTCACTGATCTTCAACACGGTGAAGTTCTTTGGCATGTATTCGGCCACTGACTTTTTCTTTGGTCTAAACTGGCTCCCCCGTTTCCAAGGCGAAAGCGATCTCGGCATCCTGCCACTGATGTGGGGCACCGTTTACATCTCGATCATCGCGCTCCTAGTTGCTGTTCCAATCGGCCTTTTCGCTGCGATCTACCTATCTGAATATGCGTCCAAAGGGGTTCGTGCCGTCGCAAAACCCGCGCTTGAGGTTCTGGCTGGTATCCCGACCATCGTTTACGGTTTGTTTGCTCTTTTGACCGTTGGTCCGCTGCTGAAGTCCGCCTTTGGTGACGGTGGCGTTCTTGGCGTTCAGTGGATGGGTAGTGCAGACGCTGCAATGACCGCTGGCCTTGTAATGGGCATCATGTTGATCCCATTTGTTTCGTCGCTTTCTGACGACATCATCAACGCTGTGCCTCAGGCGATGCGCGATGGCTCTTATGGCCTCGGCGCGACAAAGTCGGAAACGATCAAGCAAGTTGTCCTGCCTGCCGCTCTGCCTGGTATCGTAGGTGCGGTACTTTTGGCGGCCTCGCGTGCCATCGGTGAAACGATGATTGTTGTGCTTGGGGCAGGGGCCGCGGCGCAGCTGTCGTTGAACCCCTTCGATGCGATGACCACTGTGACGACCCGCATCGTTGCCCAGCTGACAGGTGACACCGACTTTGCATCGGCCACCGCTCTGGTCGCCTTTGCCTTGGGGATGACACTCTTTGTTGTCACCCTCGGGCTGAACATTCTCGCCCTTTACATTGTCCGCAAATATCGGGAGCAGTACGAATGACCGACGCGTCCGCAAATAACTCCGCATCGGGTAAATCATCGCTGCTCGTTCAGGATGCCCGCACGCGCAATCGCAATGCTGTCGAGGCACGGTTCAAGTGGTATGGCATCACGGCGATTGCCATCGGCTGCGCGTTCCTGATCCTTCTCGTGACCGCGATTGCGTTCAACGGTAGCCGCGCATTCCGCCAGACGTTTGTGACCGTTCCTGTGACACTCGACGCCGCGGCTATTGAGGCTGCAGAAGCGTCGATGATGAAAACGTCGCAGTATCGCAAAATGATCGAAGCGGCGCTTTTGACCGAAGTGTCTGAGGCCAACATCGAGACCGACATGGATGCTGGCAAACTTGGCGACATGCTGTCGTCCTCGGCGCCTGCGCAAATGCGTGATTTCGTTTTGGCGAACCCTGACCGCATCGGTGATACGGTTTCCTTCGATTTCCTGACCTCCTCTCGCGTCGATGGCTATTTGAAAGGCCGCGTGACCCGCGAGTCTCTCGCGAACGATAAGAACCTCGATGCCGCTCACCTCGATCTGGTTGATCAGATGCGTGACATTGGCATGGTCGAAAAACGGTTTAATATCGATTTCATCATCGGCTCGGATGCGTCCGAAGAACGTCCAGAACAGGCGGGGATGGGCGTCTCTATCCTAGGCTCTCTGTTCATGATGTTTGTGGTTCTTTTCCTTTCGCTCCCGATTGGTGTCGCTGCATCGATCTACCTCGAAGAATTCGCACCAAAGAGCCGCTGGACCGACTTGATCGAGGTGAACATCTCGAACCTAGCTGCTGTTCCGTCGATTGTTTTCGGTATCTTGGGCGTGGCAGTATTCATCCAGATCGGCCACCTGCCTAAATCCGCACCTCTGGTCGGCGGTCTGGTGCTGACACTGATGACCCTGCCGACGATCATCATCTCGACCCGCGCCGCACTCAAAGCTGTTCCGCCCTCGATCCGCGAAGCAGCGCTTGGGGTAGGGGCCTCGAAAATGCAGTCAGTATTCCACCATGTTCTGCCTCTCGCCATGCCTGGCATTTTGACAGGCACGATCATCGGTTTGGCGCAGGCCTTGGGTGAAACTGCACCGCTTCTGCTAATCGGTATGGTCGGCTTTATCGCGACGAATTACCCGACAGGTCCAATTGACGGCTTCCTGTCCCCAAACTCCGCAATGCCTGCTCAAATCTACGAATGGGCCAAACGCGCTGATCCAGCCTATTACGAACGGGCTTGGGGAGGTATCATCATCCTGTTGGTGTTCCTTCTCGCCATGAACGTAATCGCGGTCATCCTGCGCCGCCGTTTTGAACGCCGGTGGTAAGAAGGTCTAAAACCATGAACGATATGCGACTAATAGATAGAGCGGTGGACATGAAGGACATCAAATTTTCGGCCCGCAACGTGCAGGTCTACTACGGAACCACGCATGCCATCAAAGACGTGAATGTTGATATCGCGGATAAAACCGTGACTGCGTTCATCGGCCCGTCGGGTTGCGGTAAATCCACGTTCTTGCGTTCGCTGAACCGGATGAACGACACCATCGATATTTGCCGTGTGGAAGGCGACATCCTCTTGGACGGCGAAGACATCTACGACAAACGCGTGGACCCTGTGCAACTGCGTGCAAAGGTCGGCATGGTGTTTCAAAAGCCGAACCCGTTCCCCAAGTCGATCTATGACAATATCGCCTATGGCCCTCGTATTCATGGCCTCGCGAAGAACAAGACCGACCTCGATGAGATCGTCGAAAGTTCGCTAAAGCGTGCGGCGCTGTGGAATGAGGTCAAGGATCGTCTTGATGCTCCGGGCACTGGGCTTTCTGGTGGTCAGCAGCAGCGTCTGTGTATTGCACGTGCTGTAGCGACACAGCCTGAAGTCCTGTTGATGGACGAACCTTGTTCGGCACTCGACCCGATTGCGACAGCGCAGGTTGAGGAATTGATCGACGAACTTCGGTCCAACTTCTCGGTCGTGATCGTAACCCACTCGATGCAGCAAGCTGCACGGGTGAGCCAAAAGACCGCCTTCTTCCACCTCGGTAACCTCGTTGAATACGGCGAGACGGGTCAGATCTTTACCAATCCGGTTGATCCCCGCACCGAGAGCTACATTTCCGGCCGCATTGGCTAAGGAGCGCACATAATGAGTGATCAACACATCCTATCCGCCTACGACCGCGACCTCGAAGCCATTCAAGCTTTGGTTATGAAAATGGGTGGCCTCGTTGAGGCTGCAATTCTCGACGGCGCACAGTCGCTAGAAACCCGCGACGTAGAATTGGCGGCGAAAGTCCGCGCTAATGATAAAGCTATCGACGAGCTGGAACTTCGCATCAACGAAGAAGCGGCACGTTGTATCGCCCTGCGTGCGCCCGTGTCCAAAGACCTGCGCACCGTTCTGACCACGCTCAAACTGGCAGGCAGCCTAGAGCGTATCGGCGACTACGCAAAGAACATGGCGAAACGCACCAATGTTCTGGTCGAGATGCGCGAAATCCCAGGCCCCGACGCGTCCCTGCGCCGTATGGCCCGTGAAGTCGAAGGCATGCTGCGTAACGTTTTGGATGCCTACATTCAACGCGACGCGAAACTGGCTGAGCAGGTCCGTGAACACGACCACGACGTCGACCAGATGTATAACGCCATGTTCCGCGAATTCCTCACGTTCATGATGGAAGACCCGCGTAACATCACCGCCTGTATGCACCTGCATTTCATCGCGAAGAACATCGAACGCATGGGCGATCTGGTGACCAATATGGCTGAACAAGTCATCTATTTGGTGACAGGTGAACTGCCCGAAGATAGCCGTCCCAAAGCTGATAGTACCTCGTATATTTCCAAGGTTGATTAATGGCTCAGCAACCCCTTGTTCTCGTCGTCGAAGATGAACCCGCGCAACGTGAGGTTCTGAAATATAACCTCGAATCAGAAGGTTACACGGTGTCTTTCGCAGTAAATGGCGAAGAAGCACTGCTGATGATCAGCGAAGAGCTTCCCGATGTAATCGTTCTGGACTGGATGCTTCCGAACGTCTCTGGGATCGAGGTTTGCCGTCAGGTGAAAACACGCCCCGAGACACGTGAAATCCCTGTCATCATGCTCTCTGCGCGGTCAGAGGAAGGCGACAAGGTTCGCGGTCTGGAAACAGGTGCCGACGACTATGTGACCAAACCCTATTCGGTGACAGAGCTGCTGGCTCGCGTTCGGTCGCAGCTCCGCCGTTCCCGTCCAACAATGGCTGGGCAGGTTATGGTGTTCGAGGATATCCAACTCGACAGTGAAACCCATCGCGTCACCCGTGATGGTGAACAGTTGAAACTCGGCCCGACAGAGTTTCGTCTCTTGTCGACCTTCATTGAAAAACCGGGGCGTGTTTGGTCGCGTGATCAACTGCTGGACCGTGTTTGGGGACGCGATATCTACGTCGATACTCGCACCGTTGACGTGCACGTTGGGCGACTAAGAAAAGCGCTTACCGCCCATGGTGGTAATGACCCAGTACGCACCGTTCGCGGTGCCGGATACGCCCTGGGCTAAGCCGTTTTTGGGCTTTTAAACGCAAATTAATCGCGTAGCGTAGGGAAACCACTTCGAAAGGTTTCCCTATGCCAAGCACGCGCACAAGCCCATCGTTTGCCGATTCAGAATACTGGGATCGTATTGAGAAAACCCGCGCGGCGATGGAAGCCGCTGGCGTTGATACGATCATCGTCTCCGACCCATCCAATATGGCTTGGCTCACGGGGTACGATGGCTGGTCGTTCTACGTTCATCAGGCCGTGATCCTCGGCTTAGAAGGCGAACCCATTTGGTGGGGTCGCGGTATGGACGCAGCAGGCGCATTGCGCACCGTTTTCATGCACGAAGACAATATCTTTGGCTATGAAGACAGCTACGTTCAGAACCCTGACAAACATCCGATGGAAGACCTGTCACGGGTCATAGCGGGCTATGGCTGGGACGAAGGTCGCGTCGGCGTCGAAATGGACAACTACTATTTCAGCGCTGCAGCCTATGGATCATTAATCAAAGGTCTGCCAAAGGCGACTTTCGTCGATACGACAGGCCTCGTGAACTGGCAGCGCGCAATCAAAAGCCCGACCGAACTGACCTACATGCGCCGTGCCGCCGAAATAGTTCAAGCCATGCACGCGCGTATCGCCGAAGTCGCCGAACCAGGTATGCCAAAGCACCATCTGGTTGCCGAAATTTACCATACCGCGATCAAAGGCGTCGGCGGCCACTGGGGCGACTATCCTGCAATCGTGCCCATGGCACCGTCTGGCCTAGACGCGACCGCACCACACCTGACCTGGGATGATACACCGCTGCGGACAGGTGAAACGACGTTCTTTGAAATTGCTGGCGTTCACCGCCGCTATCACTGCCCGCAATCCCGTACGCTGTTCTTTGGCACCATGCCGCAAAAGTTCATCGACGCAGAACATGCGGTGACTGAAGCTACTGCAGCTGCCCTCGAACAAGCGAAACCGGGCAACCGCTGCGAAGACGTTGCTAACGCCTTTAACCAGACGCTCAACAAGCTCGGTTTTGTCAAAGACAGTCGTTGCGGCTACGCCATCGGCCTGAGCTATCCGCCGGATTGGGGCGAACGCACGATGTCGTTCCGCGCGGGCGATAAAACGGTTCTACGCCCGGGGATGACGTTCCACTTTATGCCTGCGCTTTGGCTTGACGACGGTGGTATTGAAACGACCGAACCGATTGTTATCACCGAAACTGGTCACGAACTTCTTTGCAAAACCCCTAGCGGTATCGTTATCAAGTCGTAATCGGTGCAACACAGAGGAGGGCGGCGATGAGCGATGTTGAACGACTTGCCGTCCATGACCTAAAACTGCTGCGCGCACTTGTCGTCGTTGCCCGTGAGGGGAACGTCACACGTGCCGCAGACATCCTGAACCTCTCCCAACCTGCGGTGAGTTTCCAACTGCGCAAGCTGGGTCAATTGAGCGGCCTCGTTTTGTTCAAACGAACCGCGACGGGGCTAGAACTTACGAAAGACGGGGCGCTATTGGCGACGAAGGCCGAACAGGTTCTAGGCTCGGTCCAGGACTTCAACCGTCTCCTTCAAACGATGCGGACCCATCTTCAGGGCACCTTGCGCGTGGGCACCATCATCGACCCTGAATTCACCCGTTTGGGCGCGTTTTTGCAGCAGATGTTGCAGGTTGGGCCAGGGGTTTCGACCTCACTTCGGCATGGGATCAGTGGTGAAGTGCTGGACTATCTGCGGAACGACACCTTGGATGTCGGATTTTACCTCGGTGACTTGGATCAGCCAGCGGACGCCGAACAGTTCCACGTGCGTCACCTATCTACGCTGACGTATTGCGTGGTGGCGCCACCTGCGCTCTTAGGATCGGCCAAAGACTACGATTGGCGCGAACTGGCTGCGTTGCCGTGGATCGGGACACCACCAGCATCGGTTCATAACCGTTTGCTGACAAAAGTTTTTGACCGAATGGGTTTGCGCCAAAACCAAGTCGCACAGGTCGATCAGGAATCGTCCATGCTCGCAATGGTGCGCACGGGGGTTGGCCTCAGCCTCGCGCGTGAATCCATTGCACTCCGTGAGGCCCAGTCCGGCAACGTCACCATCCTGACGGGCAAACGACTGGATACATCGCTGAGCTTTCTCTGCCTTGCGCAGCGCCGCGATGATCCAGTTGTTCAACTTGCCTTTGAAGCCATTGACGACGTTTGGCCGACTTAACTCGGCAGATATTCTTTGCTCCACGTTTCGCTGATCGATCCGTTTTGCAACATCACATCGATGTCGGTCTCGTTATAGCCAAGCTCAAGCAAGACCGACCGCGTTGAGGCCCCGTATTTTTCGGCAGGATCCATCATATTCACAGCACTACGAGTGGGGCGAACGGCAAATGGATCGAGCTGTGTGACCGTATGGCCGCTCGGGTGGTCCTCATAGACCGAGAACGAATAGCTGCCGCGATCAATGCCCGGAGTGCCATCAGGCGTCCGAACGTAGGCCGCGCGCAAGGCGTCGATGTTGTCACAGACCGCCGCGCCAATATCATTCGCCCGCAACACTTCTAGCCATGCCGCAGAGGTATCATTGGCAAACACGCCAGCAAGGAACCCTTCGCGTTCCTCATGGGGCAGGGCGGACAGTCCCGCGAAAGCCTCGATCGCTTCTAGGCGTCCAATGTCTTTCTCGTAGGTTGAGAGCAGGAGGTATTCCCCTGACGCCGTGTAATAGAACCGCGACAAGGCATCGTAGCCGTTTACATACCGCCCTGACGGTTCATCGAACAGACCACGCCCAGTGTAGTCATAGCAGAACGGCACCTGCAGCAGACCGCTGTTCGCAGAAAGCGATGTACGACCGCGACCCGTTTTGCCCGTCTTCAGTTTTTGATACAGGGCTGTCGCGACGCCCAATGCGCCGCCAAACCCACACATCACGTCAATCGTACCAACGTGCGCATGTTCCTCTGGTTCGCTCATCAGCCCACCAAAGCGCAACATAATACCCGTCGTCGCCTGCACGAGGTCATCGTAGCCCACATAATCCGTCCGAGGGCCACGACGCACGCCGCTGAAACAGTCGAGCTTGCAGAAGATCGCATCGGGGTTCAGCCGCGCGAGGTTATCCGCGTCCAATCCCATCGCTTTGATCTGGTTGTCTGGCGCGTTCCAAACGATCACATCGACGGACCGCACGAGGTTCTCAAATACCTTGCGACCATGTTCGGACGTGATGTCTGTCAGAACTGACTTCTTGCCGCGCATGTGCGACATGCCAAAAATCACCGTGTTCCACGCGTCGTACATAGGCTTCGATGGATCAAGCTTGATCACCTCAGCGCCAAACCGTGCCAGATAGCTCACCGAATGCGGGCCTGCGATCACGTTGCAAAGGTCGAGAACGCGGACACCTTCGAGCCAGCCAGACCGATCGTTCGGATCGGTCACACGCGGCAGTTTGGTGCGTTGTTTCTTTAACTGGGCAAGGGCACTGCTTACATCGACCCAACGGCGTGGGATCGGATAGAGCGCGGCTTCACCGCTTTCCTCTAACCAGACGACAGGTCCAGGTTGGATCATCATTCCGTATTCAGGATCCTCAACGTCGATCATAAGCCCAGAGGTTTCCGCGTGGTCGTCATTGATCCATTCCTGCAACCAGCGTTGCGGCGCACCGGGGAATTTGTTGCGACCAAAAATGCGTTCCCACTCTTTGGCGGTTCGCGTGATGAACACTTCTTTCATCTTAGCCGCGATCTTATCCGCCCAGAATTTCGGGAGCGGATAAACACCCAGTGACACGTCGGACGACCATTCGCTGGTGGGCTTGTAGGTATCGTCTTCTTCCTGAAGGCCTTCGGCGACAAGATCGTCATAGATACCCAGCGTCTGCAGACACCGTTTCGCGTGGGTCTTATGGCTCGGACAGACGACATAGAACATCCGACCGTCCTTGCAGAGGTAGCTGCGGTAGAATGGGTCAAGGAGCTCCTGCAGCTCTTCATAGGTCACATTCATCGGCAGGCCTTCGGTCCGACGACGGGTGATCTCTTGTTCGCGCTGAGTGATATAGCGTTCGGGCAAACCGTCGATCTTGATCGAGTTGTAGCACAGGCCTTCCATAACCGCGCTCGCCAACGGCACCTCGATCTGATCACCCAACCCCGTACGTTCCCGTGCCTGAAGCGCCAAAACCGCAGCAGAGGCCGCCATCATCGCACCGTAGGACGAGGCGAGGGGTAGGGGAGAGAACGAAGGGTTCACGCCCATCAGAACACGGTTCAGCCCCATATCCGTAAACACGCCCGAACTCGCCGCTATGACGCTTTCGTAAGCGCGCAACTCACGACGTTCTTCGTCCGCTGACGCAAAACCGGGAATCGACACGGTGATCAGGTCAGGCTGTGACTGGCGCAATTCCGCGAAATCAATGCCGAGGTTCGCCAGTTTCCCCGGACGGAAATTTTCGACCACGATATCAGCTTCCGCGATCAGCGCTTTGGCCTGTTCGACACCCTCGGCAGACTTCAGATCGATCGTTACGATCATCTTGTTGCGGTTCAGGGTCGCGTTCGCGGGGCTCTGCCACATCGGACCACCGGGCGGGTCGATATGCACCACCGTAGCCCCCAGATCGCCAAGGATCATCGCAACCGCGGGGCCAGCGATATATTGTCCAAAATCAATGACTTTAACTCCGGCGAGAGGGAGCGTGTCACGGGAAGGGATGGTCATTTCCGAAATCCTGAAAAGGGGGTGTTAGTGTGCATCGGCAAGGATATATCCCGCCGCTTTTTCAGCAATCATCAGCGTTGGCGAATTCGTATTGCCCGACGTGATCTTTGGCATCACGCCCGCATCTGCAACGCGTAAGCCCTTGATACCTTTGACGTGCAAACGGCTATCAACAACCGCCATATCATCGTCCGCGCGTCCCATTTTGGTGGTGCCAACAGGATGGAAAATCGTGCTGGCGATGTCACCAGCAAGGCGGGCCAATTCCTCGTCCGTTTGGAACTGAGGACCCGGTTTCCATTCGACGGGTTTGTATTTGGCCAAAGCAGGCTGCGCCACGATATTACGGACCTGACGAATACTCTCTGCTGCGACCAAACGGTCCTCTTCAGTTGAGAGGTAGTTGGGCGCAATTTTCGGCGCGTCAAACGGGTTAGCAGATCGAAGCGTAACGCTGCCTGTCGAGGTCGGGTTAAGGTTACAGACACTCGCCGTGAAGGCTGGAAAATCGTGCAACGGATCACCAAATGCATCGAGGCTCAGCGGTTGCACATGATACTGCAAGTTGGCATGGGTGCGGGATGCATCGGACCGCGTGAACGCCCCAAGTTGAGACGGCGACATGCTCATTGGGCCAGTGCGTTTTAGCGCATATTCCAGCCCGAACATCGCCTTGCCAATCAAACTATTCGCAAGCGTATTCAGCGTCTTAGCGCCTTCTATTTTGAACACGGTACGGATTTGAAGGTGATCTTGGAGGTTGCGACCGACACCTTGAACATTGGCAACAACAGGTATGCCATTCGCGGTTAGTTCTTCGGCGGGGCCGACACCTGACAACATCAGAATTTGCGGCGAACCGATTGCGCCAGCGGACAAAACGACTTCTTTATTAGCAGCGACAGTCACCTGAGCACCTTTGCGGTTCACAACCGCGCCGGTGCATTTCAACTGACCATTAGCATCGGTCTCAAAGGTGAGTTTCTCGACCTGAGCCTCAGTCCAAATGGCTAGATTTGGTCGCTTAGACGCTGGCCGCAGAAACGCCTTGGAACTATTCCAACGCCAGCCAGAGCGTTGATTTACTTCGAAATATCCAACACCTTCATTGTCACCAGTGTTAAAATCTTCGGTGCGGCGCACACCAGATTGTTCAGCAGCTTCAGCAAAACTATCGAGGATATCCCATCTCAATCGCTGTTTTTCGATACGCCATTCACCACCATGACCGTGCAAATCGGAAAAACGCCCATTGTCGCCATCTGCAGGATCTGCGTCATCGTCCAATTTGTAGTGATTTTCATGAGCCTTGAAAGCGGGCAGGGTGTTTTCCCACGACCAATCGTCATCACCCGTAAGGTCCGCCCAATTGTCGTAGTCGCGTGCTTGACCGCGCATGTAGATCATACCGTTGATCGACGAACATCCGCCGAGCGTCTTACCGCGCGGATACCGCAACGACCGACCGTTCAAACCAGCTTCGGCTTCGGTATTAAAAAGCCAATCCGTCCGAGGGTTACCGATGCAATATAGATAGCCGACAGGAATATGTATCCACGGGTAATTGTCTTTTTTACCAGCTTCGAGGAGTAGAACACGGTTCTTTGGGTTAGCAGAAAGACGGTTCGCAAGAAGACATCCAGCTGTCCCAGCGCCAACAACGACATAGTCAAAGGTCGTAGTGCTCATGAAATTCAGCGCCTCCCGTCGCGTATTTGATCGGGACGAGGGTAGCTAAACAGAGGATCAACTCCCAATGAAATCTTGCACGAGAGGATATCAAAGGAATTTATAAACACTTAAGATCAGATACTTACATCTCTGATTGAGCTGTAGGGCATGAAAAAGAGACCATGCTTTTCAAAATCTAGAAGTGTCATTTGCGTCAGCATAAAAGGTGCATAATCAGTATTATGCTAATATATGTGTCAAGAAGTAAGTCTTGGACAGGTCATCTTACAATGATATCTACTTTAGCGACAAAGATCACATCAGAACGTCCATATAATGAACTTTATTCGTCTCCTCGAAGAAATCACGAACGCTCCGCGCGTTGACGTTCTTTGGAGCTTGATGACTGAAGCCATGGCGGGATACGGCTTTGATCGTTTGATTTTTGGGTACACGCGGTATCGGACCGAACATTCTTTGGGCGATCCACTCGACTGGGTTCTGCTGACCAATCAGTCGCCAGAATACATGCGGCACTTCATCGATGAAGGTTTGTATTTCAACGCTCCGATGGTTCGCTGGGCGCTGGAAAATGAAGGCGCCTGTAGCTGGTCTTGGCTCCATGATCGGATCGCTGCAGGCGAACTGAGCGCCGCAGAAATCGCAGCGTTAGAGTTTAATCGATCGATGGATGTTGTCGCTGGCTACACGATCAGTTTCAGTTCCATTTCCGCTCGGACCAAAGGCGCCATTGCGCTGACTGGACGCAAAGGCCTAAGCCAAGCTGATGTGGATCGAATTTGGGCCGAACATGGCCGCAAAATCGTTCTCATTAACAATGTAGCTTATCTCAAGTTAATGACCCTACCCTACTCCCATGCGCGACCTCTGACAAAACGTCAGCGCGAGGTTCTCGAATGGGTCGGTGACGGAAAAACGACCCAAGATATTGCACAGATTATGGGCCTTACGGCGGCAACAGTTGAGAAACATTTGCGCCTAGCACGCGACAATCTCGACGTCGACACCACCGCACAAGCCGTTCTAAAGGCTGCATTTTTCAACCAAATGTTTGTGATAGACCCCTAAAACAACCTAAACGCGCAAAGTATACGACTGATACTAAGTTAAAGGTCAGGTTTACCGTACTTTTCGCCTCTAAACTTTTACGGTTACCTACAATTGTCCGTGAGTGGTGGCCTTGGGCCTGGGACAAAGCGATGCGGAACCCCTGTTAATTGTCAGGATAACCGTATCGTTCCGGTTTAACCGGTTGCTGGGGTGTTAAGGTTTGCCTTGATGGTCCAGCTCATAAAAAGCATGTGGGTGTCCATCCCATCCTGATATCTGCATGATTTTGCGGCGCGACGTTCTCCCGATGTCGCGCCGCTTTTTTGTTTTAGTCTCAGGGGCTAAAACGAAAAAGGCCCGCCAAAATTGGCAGGCCCCTTCCCTAAAACTGCTAAAGCAGAATTATTTGTTCATTGCAGCAACTTCAGCTGCGAAGTCGCTAACTTCTTTTTCGATGCCTTCGCCAACAGCCATGCGGATGAAGCCAGTAACTTCAACGCCAGCTTCTTTAGCGGCGGCTTCGACGGTCAGGTCAGGGTTCACAACGAACGCTTGGCCCAGCAGTGTCGATTCAGCAACAAATTTAGCCATACGGCCAACGATCATCTTCTCGATCACTGCGTCCGGCTTGCCGGATTCACGTGCGATTTCGATCTGAACAGAGCGCTCTTTTTCAACGAGAGCCGGATCCATGTCCGCTTCGCTGAGTGCAGCAGGCGACGCTGCAGCGATGTGCATTGCAACTTGCTTACCGAATGCTTCGTTCTCGCCCGAAAGAGCAACCAGAACACCGATTTTGCCCATGCCGTCCGCAGCAGCGTTGTGAACGTAGGTCACAACAGAAGCGCCTTCGATTACAGCCATGCGGCGCAGGGTCAAGTTCTCACCAATTTTCGCGATTGCGTCGGTAACAGTCGACTCAACGGATTTGCCCTTGATTTCAGCTGCTTTGAGCGCATCAACGTCAGAAACGGTCAGAGCAGCACCCGCGATTGCGGTAACCATGCCTTGGAATTCTGCGTTTTTAGCAACGAAGTCGGTCTCAGAGTTAACTTCGATCGCAACGCCTTTGCCGCCAGCTACTGCAACAGCAACGAGGCCTTCAGCAGCAGTACGGTCAGCTTTTTTCGCGGCTTTCGCGAGGCCTTTGGTGCGGAGCCAGTCTACGGCTGCTTCCATGTCGCCATCAGTTTCGGTCAACGCTTTTTTAGCGTCCATCATGCCTGCGCCGGTCGACTCGCGCAGTTCTTTCACCATAGCTGCGGTGATAGCCATTTCACATCTCCTGCAAATTTGGGTGTCCGGGCGCCGAGATAGCAAGCGCCCGGTAACGATATTGCGACAGTGCCGCGATTAGTTTGCAGCAGCCGCAGCTGCAGCAGCTTCATCAGCCAGAACTTCTTCAGCCATTTCTTCAACGGCGCCGAGGTCAAAGCCAGCTTTAGCCATCTGAGCGGACATGCCGTCCAGAGCAGCGCGTGCAGCCAGATCGCAGTAGAGAGCGATAGCGCGTGCAGCGTCGTCGTTGCCCGGAACAACGTAGTCAACGCCATCTGGCGAAGAGTTGGTGTCAACGATGCCAACAACCGGAATACCCAGTTTGTTTGCTTCGAGGATAGCCAGGTCTTCTTTGTTTACGTCGATAACGACCATCAGGTCCGGAATGCCGCCCATTTCGCGGATACCGCCGAGCGACGCTTGCAGTTTCGCCTGCTCGCGTTCAGCGTTCAGACGCTCTTTCTTGGTCAGGCCTTCAAAGCCGCGCTCTGCGGATTCGTCGATTGCTTTCAGACGGTTGATCGACTGCGAAACAGTCTGCCAGTTGGTCAGAGTGCCGCCGAGCCAACGGTGGTTCATGTAGTACTGAGCGCATTTCTCTGCAGCTTCAGCAACAGGCTTCTGAGCCTGACGCTTGGTGCCAACAAAGAGAACGCGGCCGCCTTTGGCAACGGTGTCACGGATGACGTTCAGAGCTTGGTCCAGCATCGGAACAGTCTGAGTTAGGTCGAAAATGTGGATGCCGTTGCGCGAACCGTAGATGTATTTCTGCATCTTCGGGTTCCAGCGCTGTTTCTGGTGGCCGAAGTGAACGCCAGCTTCAAGCAGCTGACGCATGGTGAACTCTGGAAGAGCCATGTCGTTATTCCTTACCGGTTTAGCCTCAGCGGGGGATCAGACATTCGTCCAACCGGAGGATGATATGGGATTTCTCCCCACAGCACCCGCCCCCGCCTGCGGAGTTGAAGTGGTGCGCGTCTATACCACGCTCACCCAAGACGCAACCCGTTTTACAAATGTTATAGAATGGTGCGCTCAATCACCCACCAAATCCCCATCATCGCAATCGCAGCTGACGCTGGAACTGCGATCACACGGCGATACCACGGCTTATTCCCGAACCACAGACCGACCGCGAGGAAGGCTACGGCGATGACGAACAACTGGCCCAGTTCGACGCCAATATTAAATCCGATCAGAGCAGCAACAAAACCATGTTGCGGCAGACCAAATTCCTCAAGCACAGACGCAAAGCCGAGGCCATGCAATAACCCGAACCCAAAGATCAGGAAAGGTCGCCACGGCGTCAACTGACCTTTCATAAAGATGTTTTCAATCGCCACATATGCAATCGACGCCGCGATCAGCGGTTCAACAATTGATCCGGGCACAGCAACATAACCCAACGACGCCAAAGCAAGCGTAATCGTATGTGCCGCCGTAAATGCGGACACCTGCCACAGAAGCGGCCTCATGCGGGTCGAGAGGAAAAACAGGCCGAGCACGAATAGGATATGATCCAAGCCCATCGGCACGATGTGGGCAAAGCCTGTTGGAATGTAGCTGACAAAGGTTTGCCAAATCGGCAAAGCACCACCACCGCCAAGAGGGATCGGTCCAGAATTTTCGCCGCCAACGAGGTATCCCGTGTAGGGTTCGTCCACTCCGATTTGACGCAGAACAATCGTCCCGTAATTCGACGCCCATTCAAAAGTGGCCTCATTCGCCCCTACCCCAACATCGGCAAAAATCTTCACTGTCGATAGACGAGGAACGTCTGGATTTTCGACCTCAGGGGCAGCTACAGCGGCCAACTCTAGAGGCACAGATGCCCCATCTACGGAAAGACCAATGCCTTCCGAAAACTCTGGCCACGCGGCCGCGAATTCACTCTCTAGATCCGCGCCCGACAAAGCATGCAGAGCATCATACCGTGCCGCCTCTGGCGCTTCGTTCGTATCAAGAACGGAACCGAGGTCGATGCCAGCCAGAACACCCTCTAGGTTCATCTCCAAAGTCAGTTCGATCCGCCCATCAACGAAGGCCAAGTCCGCAACAGCGGGTTGAACCTCGTGTGCTTGGGCGGTCGGTGCTTCGATCATCACCGAAACGAGAGTTGACAGAACACCAGCAAAGATCACCTTTACTAGGCCTATTAAGGATTTGATCATGCGTATTGCCTCACTCGCTCTGCTCTTGCTGGCAACTCCAGCGTTGTCCCACGAGCTTTGGCTCGAACCGCTCGCCTATCAGGTGAGTAGTCAGGGTAGAATTGAAGCGAATATTGTCAACGGACAAAACTTTGAAGGCCCCAATTTGGTCTACCTTCCCCAACGTTTCGAACGGTTTGAAGTGATTAGCCTTGACCTCGAAACCGAAGTAGCCGGCCGCGCTGGCGACCGCCCTGCCCTTGCCATGGATGCACCAACTGATGGGCTCCAAATTCTCGTGTATCAGTCTACGCCCACGCTGTTGAATTACGAAAACTGGGAAAAGTTCGCCCGATTTGTCGAACACAAAGATCTGGGGATTGAACGGGCCGATCACGATGCCCGCGGTATCCCCGACACCAACTTCAAAGAAACCTACATACGGT
This sequence comes from Marivivens donghaensis, assembly GCF_030410045.1. Taxonomy (NCBI): domain Bacteria; kingdom Pseudomonadati; phylum Pseudomonadota; class Alphaproteobacteria; order Rhodobacterales; family Paracoccaceae; genus Marivivens; species Marivivens donghaensis. The sequence continues at coordinate 134,004 of NZ_JAUFRA010000009.1, read as the reverse complement.
TTTCCAAGTCACTCGTCGGCGTCGCAGACGCAGCGGGAACGGATCGACGTGTGGGGCTAGAGACCGAAGTCGTCGCCCTCATGAACCCTTACACTGATGATCTGTCTAACGGCTTTGCCGCTCAGCTGTTCTACCACAACGATGTCCGCGCCAACGAGCAGGTTGAAGTTTTTGACAAAGCACCAGATGGCACCGTGACGATTGAGCGGCTCCGCACCGATGACCAAGGGATTGTAACCCTGCCCGTCACTGCGGGTCACGCTTACATGCTGGATGCCGTTGTGATCCGAGAACCGTCCGAAGATGATCAGACCGAGGCCGTTTATGAAACGCTCTGGGCCAACCTCACCTTTGCGGTTCCAGAATAGCTTGCAGCGGCAGCGTAGCCGCGTCATGACAGGCGTATGAAAACCAAAGCTGACATCTTATGCATCGGGTCGGTCCTCTGGGACGTGATCGGACGGTCCTCAGTGGTCATGCGCGTCGGGTCAGACGTCCCGGGCCGCATCACTCGTATTCCTGGCGGCGTTGCGATGAATATCGCGATGACGCTCACCCGTTTTGGGATGACACCCACCCTACTCACCGCCATTGGCCGCGATAACGAAGGCGAAGAACTGGTTGGCGAATGTCAGCGGATGGGCATCCTGACCGATCACGTCTATCGCTCCGAGGATTTGCCGACCGACACCTATATGGCTATCGAAGGTGCGAACGGCCTGATCGCTGCGATTGCCGATGCGCATTCCTTGGAACAAGCAGGCGAAAAAATTCTTCGACCGTTGTCGAACGGCGCACTTGGAACCGCAGAGGCCCCCTACGCTGGACCTGTCGCCCTCGACGGCAACCTGACGGTAGACCTGCTGCGGGATATCGCCGTCTCGCCGCTTTTTGCTGCTGCAGACCTCCGTGTTGCCCCCGCAAGCCCCGGCAAGGCCGATCGCCTCTTGGCGCTCCTCGGCCATCCATCAGCCACGCTTTACGTGAACCTCGAAGAGGCTGGCCTCTTATGTCGTCAAACCTTTGAAACCTCCGAAGACGGCGCCAGAGGTCTAATCGCACGCGGTGCGAAACGGGTTCTTGTGACCGATGGCGGAAAATCCGCATCCGAGGCCACTGGCGATAGCGTCCTTACACAAACCCCGCCTCAAGTGCTCGTTACCCGTGTGACGGGTGCTGGCGATACATTTATGGCCGCGCATATCGCTGCCGAACACGCTGGCGCAGACCGTGAAGAGGCGCTACATCGCGCCCTTTCCGCCGCCGCAACTTACGTTTCAGGAGAACTCCCTCGATGATCCCCATGTCCTTTTCCCCCGAAGTCTCTGAGGCCATGAAGCTCGGCACGCCGATTGTAGCGCTCGAGAGCACGATCATCAGCCAAGGCATGCCCTATCCGCAAAACGTCGAAACCGCCCGACTGGTAGAGGCCGAGGTCCGCGAAAACGGCGCAGCGCCAGCCACAATCGCGGTGATCGACGGGGTTCTTTGCATCGGCCTGGATGACGCGCAGCTCGAGATGTTTGGTCAAGCTGACGGCGTCGCCAAACTCAGCCGCGCCGACATTGCCGCATGCCTCGCGTCTGGTGGCACGGGTGCGACGACAGTTGCCGCGACGATGATCGCTGCCCACCACGCAGGCATCAGTGTTTTTGCAACGGGCGGGATCGGTGGCGTACACCGCGGTGCCGATCAAACCTTTGACATCTCGGCTGACTTGCCCGAACTCGCCCAGACGCCCGTGACCGTTGTGGCTGCTGGCGCCAAAGCCATTCTCGACCTGCCGAAAACCTTTGAGGTCTTGGAAACCTATGGCGTCCCCGTGATTGCCTATGGTCAAGACGAACTGCCAGCATTTTGGTCCCGTACCTCAGGCATTCCCGCACCACTGCGTATGGACAGCGCCGAAGATATTGCCCGCGCACACCAAATGCGCGGCCTACTCGACCTGCCAGGTGGACAACTCGTCGCCAACCCAATCCCAGTTGAGGCTGAAATTGCTGCCTCCGAACTCGCACCGGTGATCGAGGCTGCGCTGAAGGAAGCCGAGGCTCAAGGCATCACCGCCAAAGAGGTCACGCCGTTCCTCCTTGATCGGATGTATCAAATGACCGAAGGCCGCAGCCTGACCGCTAACATCGCACTCGTGCAAAATAATGCGCGTTTGGCGGCCAAAATTGCAGCAGCTCTGCACGAACTGACACATAAGTGAGGTATTCGAGTGTTTGGGCGATTGCAGAGCATTCGCCCAGACCCTACTTATCACACTGACTTAACCGATCGGCTTAATCGTGAACGAATTCTCCCACATCGAACCACCCAAGCGCCGCCACTCCATGATCAGCGGCCTACGCAACAATTTCCTTGCGGGTCTCGTTGTGATCGCCCCGATCGGTTTGACCGCTTGGCTCATCTGGACGGTCGTGGGCTGGGTTGATGGTTTTGTTTGGCCGTTTGTCCCTGGATCCTACCATCCAGAAGCACTGATCAACCGTTGGTTCGGTGACCCAAATCCACTAAGCCCTGACCACATCACGATTAACGTCCGTGGCCTCGGTGTCGTGCTTTTCTTTATAGTCACGATCCTCACCGGCTGGGTCGCAAAAGGCCTGATTGGCCGCAGCTTTATCAGCTGGGGCGAAGGGCTTGTATCGCGGATGCCCGTCGTACGCTCGATCTACAATGGCGCGAAACAGCTCGCTGAAACCGTTTTTGCCCAAACTGAAACCAGCTTTGATCGCGCCTGTATGATCGAATACCCGCGCAAAGGCATTTGGGCTGTCGGCTTCATCTCGATCAAAGCCAAAGGTGAAATCGCAACAAAGGTGAAAAGCGACGACAAGATCATGACGGTATTCTTGCCGACCACACCAAACCCCACATCAGGGTTCCTGTTGTTCGTGCCTGAATCGGATATCACCTACCTCGACATGTCGGTCGAAGATGCCGCCAAATTAGTGATCTCTGCAGGCCTCGTGTATCCGAACGATAAAAAGGTCATCCCCTCGGACACGAAACCAACGGAAAAACCTTAATCAAACATACCCGCCAAGTCGAAACTGCTCGATTTTCCGATGGTGTGTTTGTGATTGCGCAAGAAGTCATCCATCGCCAGACGTCCAGCTTCTTTTAGGCGTGACAGGATGACAGGCATCGCGATCATCTTGGTCGCAACGCTAAGTTCCGTCATCAAGGCATCGTCTTCGATCAGATGAACGTTCACGTCTTTCATCCGACCCTTTTTGACCGAGCCGTCCGCAATCAACCGTTTTACAAAATTGATCGCCCGCAACTCGCGCAAGAGCGAGGTGTTAAAGCTGATTTCATTGATACGGTTCTGAATGGATTGGCTGTCTTGCGGCACCGTATCGCGATACAATGGGTTGATGTTCACGATCACAATGTCGTCTGGCAAGTGGTTGGGAAATAGCGGAAAAAGAGCAGGATTCCCCGTATATCCGCCGTCCCAATAGGCTTCTGTCTTGCCTGTTTGTGGATCATCGATTTCAACGGCCTCGAACAAGGTGGGCAAACATGCCGACGCGAGGATTGCCTTCGTCGTCACCTCATCGTCCTTGAACACTCTGATTTTGCCCGTCCTCACGTTCGTCGCACACACATGCAGCTCAGGCCCGTCGGACGCACACACGGCGTCCCATTCCAATTCACGAATAACGCGTTCCAGCGGGTTCTTAATCACTCCGCCAAAGGCATATGGCGACAAAGCACGCGCCGCAGTATCCCACCAAAAATAGGCAGGAGAATAGGTCAACGCTTGGGTGTAAAGTTCAGTCGCAGGCGCAAAGGGCGCAATCCATTTAGCAAGGTTTGTGTCCGTGACAGCCCCAACCTGACGCCACACCCAATTTAGGCTCTCACGAGCGCCTTCTCGGCCACCATTCACAAAGCCAGCTTTAAACGCAGCTCCGTTTAGTGCTCCCGCGGATGTGCCTGAAATTGCCGCGACCTCAACGTCGCTCTCGTCGAGCAAACGATCCAACACACCCCACGTAAAAGCGCCATGAGCGCCCCCGCCCTGCAGGGCAAGATTGATTTTATAGGTCATAATTCCCCAATGATGCAGCAAGCAGCGAAAAATAAGCCGCTCTAGTACAGAAACTTTCCCGACAAATGTCCCGTCGGGGGGTCAACTGGCGCCCCAATGGGCGCCAATCGTTCACTTACAGCGCAGTCCAGCCGCCATCGACGCTAATTGTCGTGCCAGTGATTTGGGCCGCAGCATCCGAACACAGGAACACAGCCGTCCCGCCGATTTGTTCCGTGGTCGCAAACTGTTTAGATGGCTGGCGCGAGAGAATAACCTGAGCCACCGCTTCTTCTTCGGTCAGGTTGTATTCCTTCGCCGTCGCTGGGATTTGCTGTTCGACCAACGGCGTCAGTACGTAGCCTGGGCAAATGGCATTACATGTGATGTCTTCTTGCGCGGTCTCGAGAGCGATCACCTTGGTCATACCGACTACACCGTGTTTGGCGGCAACATAGGCCGACTTAAAGGGCGATGCGGTCAGGCCATGCGCAGACGCGATGTTCACCACGCGCCCCCAACCCGCCTGACGCATCATCGGCAATGCAGCAGCCGTTGTGTGGAATGCAGAATTCATATTGATCGCAATGATCGCATCCCATTTCTCAACTGGGAACTCATCAATCGGTGACACATATTGAATACCCGCGTTGTTCACTAGGATATCGCAGACGCCTGCTTTTTCGATCAGGGCACGACAGTCTTCGCCTTTGGACATGTCTGCCTGTATGTATCGCACGGACACCCCGAACTCCGCCGCCATAGAGGCCGCAAGGTCGTGATCCTCAGGACGGTCCGTAAACGAGTTCAAAACAATGTCCGCACCCGCCTTGGCGAGTTCGCGCGCAACGCCCAGACCGATACCAGAGTTTGAACCTGTGACGACGGCGGTCTTACCTTTGAGTGACATAGATAGTCCCCTATTCGATTACTCGTTGGGCACCATAATGCTGCAACTGCAAAATAATTCAACGAATCTTCCAGCCAAACGCAAAAGAATCGCCCCAAATGGGAACCGATTCCTAAGAGGGTCACGCAGGATCACATTTGCGGGAAAGCCCAAGAAAAAAACGCCGGCACAAGGCCGGCGTTAAGTCATTGAGGCAGGTTTCATACAGGCAAGAAACCTATCGAGCAGTGTCTTCTTTATAAGCAATCCATTGCCACTATCCAAGCTAAAAGTTTGAAAAGGATCAGAACCCTAGATACGGTTTGATTCAAACAATACAGGCCAACGGGGGATTGTTATCGAAATGAGACCAGTGTTTTTCAGGAACTTGCGCCAGTCGCTGACCGCGCTTCCGCTTTTGTTCGCCTCCACCTTTGCGTTTGCAGAACCAATGCATGGCATTTCGATGTATGGGGAACCTGCATTGGCGGATGGCTTCATCTCCCTTCCCTATGCCAATACAGATGCGCCAAAGGGTGGCGCTATGATCACTGCCGAGGTCGGCAGCTTTGACAGCCTCAATCCCTATACCGACAGCGGCAAGGTTCCTTGGCAGATCAGCTACCTCGCGGGTGAAAGCCTGATGGGGCGGTCTTTGGATGAACCTTTCTCTCTTTACGGACTTCTGGCCGAAAGCATTGAGACAGGGCCGAACCGCGAATGGGTCGAGTTCACCTTGCGTCCAGAGGCTGCATTCTCGGACGGAAGTCCTGTCACTGTTGACGATGTGATATGGTCCTTTGAAACGCTCGGCACGGTCGGCAATGGTCGCTACCGTGGCTTCTGGTCAAAGGTCGAGAGCATTGAAGCAAAGGGTGACCGCACCGTCCGCCTGACCTTCAATACCGAAGACCGCGAACTCGCCCTACTCGCGGGTCTGCGTCCGATCTTGCAAAAGGCCCAGTTCGAAGGCGTCGATTTTGCCAACGATGGGCCAGACATGATCCCGATCACATCATCGCCTTACGTGATCACCGATTATGAGATGGGCCGTTACGTCGAATTGACCCGAAACCCTGATTATTGGGGCAAGGATGTCCCGTTCCGCCGTGGCACAGCGAACTTTGACACTCTGCGCATTGAATTCTTCGGCGACGAAACCCCAGCGTTTGAGGCGTTCAAAACAGGCGAAGTCAACTTCACCCGTGAATTCAACGAGGCCCGCTGGGACACCCAATACGACTTCCCCCGCGTTCAAGACGGCGACGTGGTAAAGGCCGTCCTGACACACGAACGTCCTTCTGGGATGACAGGCTTTGTGATGAACACCCGCCGCGCCCCGTTCGACGATTGGCGCGTGCGTGATGCGATGCTGCAGGTGTTCAACTTTGAATTCATCAACGAGGCGATGACAGGTGGCAGCCAGCCGCGCATTACCTCTTATTATTCAAACTCGCCGCTCGGGATGAGAAATGGTCCCGCTGAGGGCCGCGTTCGTGAGTTCCTAGAACCCTTCGCAGATAGCCTCCTGCCTGGTGCGATTGACGGATACGAACTGCCCGTAAGTGATGGCAGTGAGTTTAACCGTCGTGGAGTGCGCGCAGCTCTCGCCATGTTCGAAGAAGCTGGTTGGACGCCCGGTGCTGACGGCGTTCTACGCGATGCTGACGGTCAGGCCTTTGAATTCGAAATCCTGATCCAAACAGGCGCAAGCGAAATCGAAGCCATCGCCGATATGTATGTCCAAGCCCTCCAGCGGGTCGGGGTTCAGGCCAAAGTGACAAACGTCGACAGCGCCCAGTTTGCAGAACGCAACGGCACCTATGATTTCGATGTGACCTATTACCGACGTGGCCTGTCACTCTCGCCTGGCAACGAACAATACGCCTACTACGGCTCTGAATATGCTGACACCCAAGGCGGGCGTAACCTCATGGGCGTAAAGTCCGAAGCTGTAGACGCCTTAATCGGGCATCTCTTGACCTCAGAGAGCCAAGACGATTTTGTAGCGGCAGTACGGGCACTTGACCGCGTCCTCACTTCGGGGCGATACGTCCTACCGATCTACCAATGGAACATCACACGGATTGCGCATGACAAAGACCTCCACTACCCCGCAGAAATGCCCATCTTTGGCGACTGGCCAGGCTGGCAACCGGATGTCTGGTGGCATGAAGACTAAGGCCGTCCTAGTCGCTGCGACGCTTCTGGCTCTCGCTGGCTGCAACACGGTTGCAGGCGTCGGCGAAGATATCGCAGGCGGTGCACGCACGGTTCAAACGTGGTTCTAAGCTGAAATTCGGGCCGGCTCGCCGGCCCTTTTCATTAGGCGAGCGAAGTGACCCAAAGGATCAATGCATCTTCGGGGCTGGTCGACACAACGTTATGCCCCATTGACGCATCGTAGTAGGCGCTATCGCCGCGTTTCATCTCAACAGGCTCGTAAAATTCGGTGAATAGTTTGACCGTGCCCGTCAGCACATACAAAAACTCTTCGCCATCGTGGCGCACCCAACCGTCGAACTCATCCATGCTGCGTGCTCGGACACGAGCGCGATACGGCAGCATTTGCTTTTTGGTCAACTGATCCGCCAGCATCTCATGTTCATAGGTTGCGGTGATATGCGCACCACCTTCGCCACCACGTGTCATGACCATGCGGCCATTGACCTGAGTCCGACTGGGCGGCGTGAACAACTGAGGCACGGAAATTCCCAACCCGACAGCGAGCTTTTTAAGTGCGTCATAGGTCGGTGACATTTGCCCGTTTTCAATCTTTGACAAGGTCGACCGCGCAAGCCCCGCCTGTTGGGCCGCTTGCTCAAGCGTCCAATCCCGTTCTTTGCGCAACTCACGAACCCGCACCCCTAAATCGAGAGGCAGTGCCGATTCAGTTTCGCCGCTTTCGCGGGCAATGCGGATGAGGCTCGTATTGTCGTTTTTTGTCATGGCGTCTGTATACGGCTTTGATTGATATGCTTGCAATGACCTCAAAGCCCTTCTAGCGATGTCACATGATTAGCGAAATCGACACCAGCCCTTTCACTGCCTGTCCTGAGCCGTTCAATATGGCCGACCACGTCCTGCAGGCTGGCCGTGCAACGCCCGACAAGGTCGCCCTCTCTGTGATCAGCGAAAACACATCCGAGGAATGGACTTTTGCGGATCTAGAAACCGCAATCCGTGGCGTCGCGGCTGGACTTCTGGCCAAAGGATTGACCGTTGGTGACCGCGTTTTGATGCGCTTGGGCAATACGCCCGAGTTCCCGATTTGCTATCTGGCGTCCATTGCCGTCGGGCTCATTCCTGTCCCGACCTCCTCGCAGCTCACCGCGACAGAGATCGGCAAGATCGCAAAAGAGATTGACCCAGCCCTCATCGTTGCCGATGACGGGATCGCCCTCCCCGATCACTCCGCTCCTATCCTGATGGCGTCAGAACTGGAGGCGTTTCACAGCCTCGCCCCTGCGCCGTTTGATTTCGGACCGTCTGATCGACCCGCCTATATCATCTACACCTCTGGCACCTCTGGAAAACCTCGTGCCGTCGTTCACGCCCACCGCGCAGTCTGGGCGCGTCAAATGATGTGGACGGGCTGGTATGATTTGCGTCCGACAGACCGCCTGATGCACGCAGGCGCATTCAACTGGACCTATACGCTGGGCACGGGGCTCATGGACCCTTGGGCAGCTGGTGCAACGGCCCTCATCCCGGCAAACGGGACGAAACCTACGGACCTCCCCGCGCTCATCACAGCACATAAGGCAACACTAATCGCCGCAGCACCGGGTGTGTATCGTCAAATGTTGCGCTCTGAGATTCCTGCCATGTCGACCCTCAGACACGGGTTTTCCGCGGGCGAAAAACTGCCCGAAAGCCTTCGTAAGGCGTGGACCGCCGCGACAGGCTCCAAACTCTACGAAGCTTACGGCATGTCCGAATGTTCGACGTTCCTATCGAGTTCCCCGTCGCGCCCTGCGCCCACTGGAACACTCGGTTTCCCTCAGACAGGTCGACGGATCGCTTTGATCGATGAAAACGGCCCTGCGCCTATCGGCACGGCAGGCACCATCGCAGTTCACAAATCCGATCTCGGGTTGATGATCGGCTACCTCGATCAACCCGAAGAAACCGCAGCGCGATTTGTCGGCGATTGGTTCCTCACGGGCGATGTTGGTCGAATGTCAGAGGATGGCGCCATCACATATGAGGGCCGCGCGGACGATATGATGAACGCAGGCGGCTATCGCGTCTCGCCTGTCGAAGTCGAAGAAGCCCTCGCCACGCACCCCGACATCCACGAGGTCGCCGCGAGCGAAGTCACCGTCAAAGCCGACACAACCGTGATCGCCGCTTTTTACACCAGCGCCAAAGAGATCGACACTGACGCGCTCGCGGCTTTTGCGGCCTCGCGAATTGCTCGCTATAAATGCCCTCGTATCTTTGTGCGTGTCTCTGTGTTACCGCGTGGCGCAAACAACAAACTACTGCGCCGCAACTTGCGCGCCGATTGGGAGGCCACACATGGTCAAGCTTGATATTTTCGCCGATCCGTCATGCCCGTGGTGCTATATTGGCAAGGCCTATCTGGACCGTGCCCTAGAACAAGCGCCAGACCATCCCTTTACCGTTGAATGGCACCCGTTCCAGCTGAACCCCGCACTGCCCAAGGGCGGCGTCGATCGCGCCGCGTACCTCGAAGGGATCTTTGGCAGCAAGGACGCTGCAGTCGCGGCTCATGTCGAACTGCAGAAACACGCGGATCAAGCTGGCGTGACGTTCAATTTCGATGACATGAAAACCACGCCGAACACCTTGGACGCACATCGCCTCGTGTTCTGGGCAGGGATCGAAGGCCGTCAAACGGCAGCCATGTCTGCCCTGCTGAAGGCCTACTGGACCGAAGGTCGAGACATCGGTAGCGCCGAGGTCCTTTGCGATATCGCTGATAGCATCGGACTGGACGCGGCTGTTATTGCACGACTTTTGAAGTCGGACTCAGATGTGGAAAGTATTCTTAACCGCGAGGCGCACAGCCGCGAAATGGGTGTCCGTTCGGTGCCGACCTATATCGTCGGCGGCCAACACGCTATCGCGGGCGCACAACCGACCGACCTGTGGTCGAAAGTCATCGCTGACATCAAAGAGATGATCGCAACAGATGCATAAAAAGGCAGGCGTAACGCGTTACGCCTGCTTACTTTTTTTATCCTCAGCAACTTTTTCAGCAAGGTCTTTGGCAATTGCAAAGGCCCCTTTGATCTTGTCCGCTTCAGTTTTCCACTCGCGGCCAACGACGATCTTGTTGTCTTTGACCTTCGCCATGCCTTTTTGCGCCTGAATAAATTCGACCAACCCTTTAGGTGATGCGAATTTATCGTTGTGGAACCGAATGGTAGCACCCTTCGGTCCACCGTCTAGCTGGCTAATACCCGCGCGTTTGCACATCGCTTTGATCCGCACGATGAGCATCAGGGTGTTCACCTCTTTCGGCAACGGACCGAAACGGTCGATCAGTTCAGCCGCGAACCCTTCGAGTTCGACCTTCTTGGTCAGCGCAGACAAGCGACGATAGAGACCAAGACGCACATCAAGGTCAGCCACATAAGTCTCTGGGATCAATACAGAAACGCCAAGGTTGATCTGAGGCGCCCACTGTCCATCATCATCCGACAGACCAATCGCGCCAGACTTGATCCGCGCAATCTCGTCTTCCAGCATTTGCTGATACAACTCGTACCCGACCTCATTGATGTGGCCCGACTGCTCTTCACCGAGCAGATTACCTGCACCACGGATATCAAGGTCTTGCGACGCAAGGGTAAATCCAGCCCCGAGGGTATCGAGGCTCCCTAGTACTCGAAGACGCTTTTCAGCCTGAGGCGTCAGTTTCGCACGCGGCTTCGTCGTCAGATAGGCATAGGCTCGGGTCTTCGATCGACCAACACGCCCTCGGATTTGATAGAGCTGTGCCAGACCAAACATATCAGCACGATGCACGATCATAGTGTTCGCTGTCGGAATATCCAACCCGCTCTCGACAATCGTTGTTGCCAACAGCACGTCGTATTTCCCGTCGTAGAACGCGTTCATACGATCATCGAGCTCACCCGCCGCCATTTGACCGTGTGCAACGACGAACGACACTTCTGGCACTTCGCGTTTGAGCCAATCCTCCATTTCAGGCAGATCAGACAGACGCGGCACAACAAAGAACGACTGGCCACCACGATAATGCTCGCGCAAGAGCGCCTCGCGGATCGTGATGGTGTCAAACTCGCTGACATAAGTACGGATTGCCAAACGGTCGATGGGTGGCGTGCCGATGATCGACAGATCGCGCACCCCAGAGAGCGACAATTGCAGCGTCCGTGGGATCGGCGTCGCGGTCAGCGTGAGAACGTGAATATCAGAGCGCAATTGTTTCAGACGTTCCTTATGCTGAACGCCAAAGTGCTGCTCTTCGTCGATGATCAGGAGGCCGATGTTGTTGAATTTCACGCCTTTCGCCAGCAGCGCATGGGTTCCGACAACAATATCGACCTGCCCGTTCGCCATGCCCTCACGGGTTTTCGCCGCATTCCCAGCACTGACAAACCGCGACAGAGGCGCGACGTTGATCGGGAAGCCACGGAACCGTTCGGCGAAGTTCTTATAGTGCTGACGCGCAAGCAGAGTCGTCGGCGCAATCACCGCCACCTGAACACCCGACATCGCCGCAACAAAGGCGGCGCGGATTGCAACCTCGGTCTTGCCAAAACCCACATCGCCGCAGATCAAACGATCCATCGGACGACCTGAATCTAGATCCTCTAGCACATCGGAAATCGCTTGTAGCTGATCCTCGGTTTCTGCATAGGGGAAACGCGCAAGGAACTGATCCCACATGCCATCGGGTGGTGACAGAACAGGCGCTTTGCGCAACTCACGTTCGGCCGCTACGCGGATCAAACGTTCCGCCATCTGGCGAATACGCTCTTTCATGCGGGCTTTCTTCGCCTGCCATGCACCACCGCCCAGACGATCTAAGAGACCATCTTCGTGCCCAAATTTGGACAGCAGTTCGATGTTCTCAACAGGCAGGTAAAGCTTTGATCCTTCGGCATATTCAAGGAGAATACACTCATGCGCGGCGCCCAAGGCTTGAACGACCTCAAGCCCCTTGTATCGTCCGACACCGTGATCAACGTGCACGACCAGATCACCGGGTGTCAGGCTCTGCGTTTCGGTCAGGAAATTCTCAGCTTTACGCTTTTTCTTGGTCTGGCGAATGAGGCGATCACCCAGAACATCCTGTTCTGAAATGACCGTCAGGCCTTTGGTTTCAAATCCTTTTTCAAGGGGCCATATGGCGAGGTGTAGACCTGATTTCCCAACGCGAGAGAAGTTCTGCACGGGGATCACTTCGCCAGCGCCCTCATCCTCCAAAAGCCCCATCAGACGTTCGCGCGCACCCTCGGAATAGGAGGCAACAACAACAGGCCCTTCAGACGCCCGCGCCTTAACGTGCAGCATCAGAGCTTTGAAAAGGTTTACGTTTTCCTGCTGGCGCTCAGGTGCGAAATCGCGACCAATACGACCGCCTGCGTCGATCACACCCAGACCAGTCGATTGTTTGAGCGGCGTAAATTGCAGCACACGACGATCCGCGATGACGGCATCCCATGTGGGATCGTCCATATACATCAAGGCGGGCGGTGCTGGCTTATAAACGCTGTCCATCCGCCCCTTTTGTTTCAGGGCAAACATCCGCGTGTCATAGGCGTCTTCGATCATCGTCCATCGGGCGAGCCGCGTTGGCGTGACCTGATCGTCAATCGTCACCGTTGCGGTTGGGACGTAATCAAACAGCGTCTCGAGGTGGTCGTGGAAAAACCCGAGCCAATGTTCCGCGCCCGCATGTTTGCGCCCCGCACTGATCGCCTCATACAGCGGATCGTCAGTGCCAGCCGCGCCAAATTCGATACGGTAGTTCTGACGAAAACGCGTGATCGCTGCCTCATCGAGGATCACCTCTGAGACAGGCGCGAGTTCTACGACATCGAGCTTTTCCGTTGTCCTCTGGCTCGCTGGATCAAACCGTCGCGCACTGTCGAGAACGTCACCAAAGAGGTCCAGTCGTACAGGACCCGCTTCACCTGGAGGGAAGATATCAATGATCCCGCCCCGAACCGCATAGTCGCCAGGCTCCATCACCGTCGGCGATTGGGTAAATCCCATGCGGACCAAATACTGTTTTAACGCAGCCTCATCGATGCGGCTATTCACCCGCGCCGTAAAGGACGCCTCTTTCAGCAGCCCCCGCGCAGGGACACGTTGTGTCGCTGCATTGAGCGTCGTCAGCAGAACGAACTGCTTTGGCATTCCATGCGCCAATGCCGCCAAGGTCGCCATACGGGCCGCACAAATATCAGCGTTCGGTGACACACGGTCATAAGGCAAACAATCCCACGCAGGGAACACGACTACAGGCACCTCAGGCGCGTAAAACGCCAAGGCCGCCTGCATTTCGGTCAATCGACGATCATCCCGTGCGATGTGGAGCACGGGAGCGCCGGATTTTCCGACTTCATCAAGGATCAATTTCGCGTCAAACCCTTCGGGGGCGCCGCAAACGGTAATGTGGGATTGTGATTTCATGCGCGAGACCTACCCCGCCACGGGGTAAAGTCAACTCAGAACCCGTAGGCACCGCCAAGGTTCTGATACATCCCGTAAGTCGCAGTCACAAAGATTGAGAACATACCGATGAATTGCACATAGGTGCGGTGACGTCGCAAACGGCGAAACAGCACCTCAGGCTCCATGCCCTCGGACCTAATCAGCATCGCCGTATTGATCGACAAAAGTCCAACCAATGACAACGGAAACCCGAGGAGGAACAGCGCTTCTGCGAATTCGATATGGTAAACGAACGCCAACAAAAACAGCCCCGTCAGCACAAAGCACATAAAGCCCGTAAGCCATAGCCCGGATTGATGAGAGATATACAAAAGACGATTCACGTTGACCCGAACAATAGCTTGAAGGTCTGCAAACGGCTCTCCACCCTCGCGGGCGGCACGTTGAATAAGGTCAAAGGGAACACCAATCACCCAATGGCTGGTCGTCGACCACAGCACAGCGAGCGCAATCCAGAACCAAAGGTTCGAGAAAGAGCGCAAATCGATGACTTCAAATACCGTCTGGGTCCAGTTCACTGTCGTGCCTGATCTTTGTTTTGCGCCAACCTAAACTTCACCTGCGGCAAAGCCTAGACTTGTCGTCATGAAATTTCCGTGGCACCCATCGTGTGTGACATGAAAGGCCCGCTATGAAACCCACCGTCGCCCAATACCCTGCCGCTCGTTTGCGCCGCGTTCGTAAATCCCCTGCCATTCGCGCTTTGGTTCGTGAAAACACGCTGACCACAGACGATTTCATCTGGCCCGTCTTCCTCATGGAAGGCCGCGACGATGAAACCTCAATCGCGTCGATGCCAGGTGTGACCCGTAAAACGATCGACCGCGTGGTAAAGGCGGCCAAAGAAGCGCACGACTTGGGTATCCCCGCGATGTGCCTGTTTCCCTACACCTCGATGGAACATCGGACCGAAGATTGCGCGATGGCGTGGTCACCCGACAACCTGACGAACACAGCAATTCGCGCGATCAAAGATGCCGTTCCCGAAATGGCAATCATGACGGACATCGCGCTCGATCCATATAACATCAATGGGCACGACGGTTATGTGGTCGATGGCGAGATCATCAATGATGAAACGGTAGAGGCATTGGTGAAAATGGCACTGGCTCAGGCAGAAGCTGGTGCGGATATCCTCGGCCCGTCCGACATGATGGATGGCCGCATCGGCGCAATGCGATCAGCGCTAGAGAGCGAAGGCCATCAGAACGTTGCGATCCTGTCCTACACCGCCAAATACGCGTCGGGTTTCTATGGTCCGTTCCGAGATGCCGTTGGTGCATCGGGCGCGCTAAAGGGCGATAAAAAGACCTACCAAATGGATCCGGGCAACAGTGATGAGGCGCTGCGACTTGTTGAACGCGACCTAATGGAAGGCGCGGATATGGTTATGGTGAAACCGGGAATGCCCTACCTCGACATCTGTCGTCGTGTGAAAGACAGCTTTGGCGTGCCGACCTATGCCTATCAAGTTTCAGGCGAATACGCGATGATCCAAGCGGCCGTTCAAAACGGTTGGCTCGATGGGGAAAAAGTCATGCTCGAAAGCCTCCTGTGCTTTAAACGCGCAGGCTGCGACGGCATCCTGACGTATTTCGCCCCCGAGGCGGCGCGGCTCTTAAACGGCTGACACCCGCGCACACCTTATGTAGTGGATGACAGGAGCGAAAATCGCGCCTATAGTTCGCGTGATAGAGCGGCATAAGCCGCCCCCAGATAGAGGCACGAGCAATGACCCTTCTTACCCGTCGCAATTTTGCGCTAGGCTCTTTGGCAACGACTGTCGCCGCCTGTTCCAACGGTGTTGGCACAAATGCCGCCGCGACAATTGACGCGCGCGTCGATAGCACGCTGTCGTATATGTATAGCACCTACCCTGCGACCCGCGATCTTTCGATGAAAGCCGCTGGTATGCTGGTTATGCCGCTCGTCACCGAAGTTGGCTTTGGCCTAGGTGGATCGTTCGGTCGTGGTGCCCTGCGGATCAGCCAATCCACCGTCGATTACTACTCTGCCGCATCGGCAAGCGCGGGCCTCCAGCTTGGCGGTCAGCAATATAGCCACGTCCTGTTCTTCATGACCGAAGAAGCGCTGATGGAGTTCCGTTCCTCTACGGGTTGGGCCGCAGGTGCGGACATCGAATACGCGCTGAACGATCAGGGCGATACACTGCGCGCTCAGACGACGACTTCGCTGTCACCCGTGATTGCGGTCGTGTTCGCTCAGGCGGGGTTCCGCGTTGGCGCCACGCTTGAAGGCACCAAATACACCCGCATCCTTCCGTAAAATCATGACAGCGCCGGCACCCTCCGTTGGCACTGTCGTCCTGATCCTCGCTGCTGGGCAGTCGTCGCGGATGCGCGGCGGTGATAAACTGTGCGAGCTTGTCGATGGCGTGCCCTTGTTGCGGCTTCAGTGTGAACGCGCGCTCGGGCTTGGCCTTCCCGTCTACGTCGCCCTGTCATCGGCAGACCACCCGCGTCTGGCGCTCATCGCGGACCTGCCCGTGAACCATCTCATCGTCCCCGAAGCATCCGAGGGAATGTCAGGTTCCATGCGTGGAGCAGTCGCGCAAATGCCGGAGTGGTCCCATTTGCTCATGGTTCTGCCTGATTTGGTTGAAATTGAAACCACAGATATGGCCGCTGTTCTAGCGGGTCCAACCATTGCCCCCGATGCCCTCATTTGGCGCGGCGCAACCGAAGACCTGCAACCCGGTCATCCGATCCTTTTCGACGGCTCGTTGCGCGAAAATTTTGCTACGATTAGCGGCGATCAAGGTGGCAACTGCATCGTGCGCCCATATCGCGACCGAATGCACCTCATTCCCCTGCCCGATCAACGCGCCCGACGCGACCTCGACACGCCCGAGGACTGGGCCGAATTTCGCGCAGAAACAGGCCGCTGAAACGCAACATCCCGATGTCTCGGGCCACGAGGGTGTCGCCCAAGATCATCGGGATGGCTGTCTGACCCACCTTCAGACTTGCGACCGGAAAAGTAGCCCCCTTCCGGTCAGCTGCACGTCTTAACGGACCAGAAGTTTGGCCTCGTGTTTTTTCAGCGCACGACGAGCGGATTGATAATCCTGAATGCCCGCTTTCTCTTTCAGCTCTGGGAAGAGTTCGAAAATCTCGTTCCGTTGGCTGTTGCCGATACCTTTGAGGCTGTAATCACCCGGCTGGAAGCTCTCTGTCCACGCGCCATCCGACAGCACCACTTCATGACGTTCAAACATGAAGTGAATGTAAGTCGTGTTGGTCACATCAACCTGATGGATACCCCCGCTACCGACCAAGTGTTTCGCCGCAGCCAGAACTTCACGCTCTTCAAAGTAGAGTTGCGTGAGGTCAGAGGCGACCAGAACACGGTGGTTCGGCGACACAAGCATATCACGTTCCGGCAGACCGTTACCCAAAGCGCCTGCCTTGATCAGGATCGGCTTGAGGTGCGGGTTCGCAATCAGCTGCTTGCCCGGCATCTCTTTCTGACCCAACCAAGCAATCTCTTGGATGCCATTGTCGCGGGTGATGATCTTGTCACCAACATGGAGCTGTTCCACAGGAACCTGGCCACGCGGTGTCGCGATCAACGTACCTGGTGTGAAGCACGGAATAACATTCTCGATTTCCGAGAAGGTCATCACGGACCCATCGTTGAAGAACACAGTCCCAGCTTCAGGATCGTTGCTGTTGTAGACGATATGATCGACACCGCTGCCGGTCAGGTTCAGCACGTCAACATCTAGACCATCAGCGTCTTCGCCACCGACAACAATGTCGCCACCGTTGCCGCCGTAGAAGGTGTCATTCCCGAAGCCACCCTGCATGATGTCTTCGCCCGGGCCACCGATGATGATGTCATCATCGTCCCCACCAAAGATGAGGTCGTCACCTTGGCCACCTTGCAGCGTGTCATCACCAGCGTTGCCGTGAATGACGTCGTCATCAATACCGCCATCAACGAAGTCGTTGCCAGCGCCACCGCTGATCAGGTCATCGTCATCGCCGCCGTAGATGGTGTCGTTGCCAGCACCGCCCGAAATGATGTCCTTGTTGTTATTGGTAACAAGGTCTTCACCGAGGTCGTTGCTATCACCGTCGCCATCCAGATCATCAGGAAGGTCGAGGACATCAGTCGTCAAACCACCGTAGATCAGGTCGTCGCCGTCACCGCCGAGGATCTGGTCATCGCCTTCGCTGCCGATGATGGTATCGTTGCCATCCTCACCGTAGATCAGGTCGTCATCGACGCCACCGTCAATCGTGTCATTGCCAGTGCCACCATAAATGGTGTCATTGTCATCGCCCGTGGTGATCGTGTCGTTGCCAGCTCCGCCATAAACGGTATCCCGATCATCGAATGGATCGCTATCAGCCGCATAGACACCTGGATAGGCCGTATCGGGGCTTTGCTGACCACCTGCGGTGTTGATGATATCGTCACCATCTTCACCAAAGACTGTATCCGAACCACTATCATCTAGGATCGTATCATTGCCGACGCCGCCATAGACTTCGTCATCTCCATCGCCCGAGAGGATGGTGTCATCACCCTCGTAGCCATAGATCAGGTCGTCATTACCAGTGTCACCCGGCAGGATCGCGTCATCATTGTCAACGAAGTCACCATTCGGATCGTCCGCATAGTTGTCGTCAATGATATCGTCGCCCGAGGTCCCTTCGACCGTTCCATCTGGAACTGGCGGAGGCGGCGGAGGCGTATCATTCACCGTCACAGTGACAACAGCATCAGCGGTCAGACCATCCGCATCTTCGATGGTATAGCTGATTGTCGCCTCACCTTCGAAGCCAGCTGCAGGTGTAAAGACAACCTTATTGTCAACGATTGCGACGCTGCCATGAACGTCAGGGACAGATGCATTTGTCACCGTTAGGACAGTGCCATCTGGATCGCTGTCGTTTTCCAGAACGTCAATGGTGACTGCCGTTTCAAAGTCAGTCGTTTCAACATCATCAACCGCAATCGGTGCCTCAAGAACGCTGTTTACAGTGACCGTGACTTTAGCCACATCGACCGCACCCTCTTCGTCCTCGATGGTGTAGTCGATCGTCGCCTCACCAAAGAAGTTCGTTGCAGGTGTAAAGACCAGCTTATTACCAACAATCGCCACAGTGCCTTGGGCTGCAGGGACAGTTGCACCAATCACAGTAGGCGCACCGCCATCTGGGTTCTGGTCGTTGGCCACAACGTCGATGGTTACAGGCGTATCTTCGTCCGTCTGCGCAACGTCATCCACCGCAACGAGGTCATTCACCGGCAGAACATCAACATTCACAACCGCTGTGTCCGTGTTCCCATCGGGATCGGTGACCGTGTAGCTGATCGTCGCCTCGCCGTTGAAGTCCGGCGCCGGGGTGAACACCAGCTGACCGTTCACGATCTCGACCGAGCCCTGCTCGGCCGGAACCGTGGCTTCTGTAATCGTCAGCGGCTGGTTGTCTGGATCGCTGTCGTTGTCGAGCACGTCGATGGTGACAGCTGTGTCCTCATCGGTGGTCGCGGTGTCGTCCACCGCTTCCGGTGCGTCATCAACAGGGTTAACGGTGACCACAACATTCGCTGTGTCCGTGTTGCCATCGGGATCGGTGACCGTGTAGCTGATCGTCGCCTCGCCGTTGAAGTCAGGCGCCGGGGTGAACACCAGTTGACCGTTCACGATCTCGACCGAGCCCTGCTCAGCAGGAACCGTCGCCTCAGTAATCGTCAGCGGCTGGTTGTCTGGATCGCTGTCGTTGTCGAGCACGTCGATGGTGACAGCGGTGTCCTCATCGGTGGTCGCGGTGTCGTCCAACGCTTCTGGTGCATCGTCAACAGGGTTCACCGTCACAACTACATTGGCGGTGTCCGTGTTGCCGTCTGGATCCGCGACCGTGTAGCTGATCGTTGCCTCGCCGTTGAAGTCATCGGCAGGTGTGAACACCAGTTGACCGTTCACAATCTCGACCGAGCCCTACTCTGCCGGAACCGTCGCCTCAGTAATCGTCAGCGGCTGGTTGTCTGGATCGCTGTCGTTGTCGAGCACGTCGATGGTGACAGCGGTGTCCTCATCGGTGGTCGCGGTGTCGTCGTTAGCTTCTGGTGCGTCATCAACAGGGTTAACGGTGACCACAACATTGGCAGTGTCCGTGTTGCCGTCTGGATCAGAGACCGTGTAGCTGATCGTTGCCTCGCCGTTGAAGTCATCGGCAGGTGTGAACACCAGTTGACCGTTCACGATCTCAACCGTGCCCTGCTCGGCAGGAACCGTGGCTTCTGTAATCGTCAGCGGCTGGTTGTCCGGATCGCTGTCGTTGTCGAGCACGTCGATGGTGACAGCGGTGTCCTCATCGGTGGTCGCCGTGTCGTCCAACGCTTCCGGTGCATCGTCGACAGGGTTAACGGTGACCACAACATTCGCTGTGTCCGTGTTGCCGTCTGGATCAGAGACCGTGTAGCTGATCGTCGCCTCGCCGTTGAAGTCATCGGCAGGGGTGAACACCAGTTGACCGTTCACAATCTCGACCGAGCCCTGCTCAGCAGGCACCGTGGCTTCCGTAATCGTCAGCGGCTGGTTGTCCGGATCGCTATCGTTGTCGAGCACGTCGATGGTGACAGCTGTGTCCTCATCGGTGGTTGCGATGTCGTCGTTAGCTTCCGGTGCATCGTCAACAGGGTTAACAGTGACCACAACATTGGCGGTGTCCGTGTTCCCATCGGGATCGGTGACCGTGTAGCTGATCGTTGCCTCGCCGTTGAAGTCATCGGCAGGGGTGAACACCAGCTGGCCGTTCACAATCTCGACCGAGCCCTGCTCGGCAGGAACCGTGGCTTCGGTGATGGTCAGCGGCTGGTTGTCCGGATCGCTGTCGTTGTCGAGCACGTCGATGGTGACAGCGGTGTCCTCATCGGTGGTCGCCGTGTCGTCCAACGCTTCCGGCGCATCGTCAACAGGGTTAACAGTGACCACAACATTGGCGGTGTCCGTGTTCCCATCGGGATCGGTGACCGTGTAGCTGATCGTTGCCTCGCCGTTGAAGTCATCGGCAGGGGTGAACACCAGTTGACCGTTCACGATCTCGACCGAGCCCTGCTCAGCAGGAACCGTCGCCTCAGTAATCGTCAGCGGCTGGTTGTCCGGATCGCTGTCGTTGTCGAGCACGTCGATGGTGACAGCGGTGTCCTCATCGGTGGTCGCGGTGTCGTCGTTAGCTTCTGGTGCGTCATCAACAGGGTTAACGGTGACCACAACATTGGCAGTGTCCGTGTTGCCGTCTGGATCGGTGACCGTGTAGCTGATCGTCGCTTCACCGTTGAAATCATCGGCAGGAGTGAACACCAGCTGGCCGTTCACAATCTCGACCGAGCCCTGCTCAGCAGGAACCGTGGCTTCGGTGATGGTCAGCGTGTCGCCATCTGGGTCCGTATCGTTTGCCAGCACATTGATGGTCACGGCTGTATCTTCATCCGTGGTAATCGAGTCATCATTGGCTTCCGGAGCGCGATTGAACTCATCACCGATGATCTGTTCGATTTCGACGTAGTTCAGGGTTTCACCCGTCGGTACGCCGTTGGCGTCAACAAAGACGACGGTACCGTTGGTGCCGTTGCCGTTGCTGTCAGGTGTCACATTCTCGAGGTAGAACGGGCCTTTACCCGTCAGGTCGAGAACATCGAAGTCGTTGCCACCAGCGCCGCCGTCGACGTAGTCGCCAGCGCCACCATAGATAACGTCAGCATCATCACCGCCAAGGATGATATCCGCACCTTCTCCACCATCAAGGATGTCGTCGCCAGCTTCACCGCCCAGGGTATCGTCGCCATCACCACCCAGAAGCGTATCGTTGCCTTTGCCAGTCCAAACTTCATCGTTGCCTGCGCCGCCGTCAGCGTAGTCATCGCCGTTGCCGTCATTGTCGGTGCCGCGCACGTCGTCGATGATGTCGTTGCCGTCGCCCCCCAAAAGAGTGTCATTGCCGTCGCCGCCGATGAGACGGTCATCGCCTTCATTGCCTTCGATCAAGTCGTTGCCGTCGCCACCGTCAAGGTAGTCATTACCAGCATCGTCATCCGCCAAAATGGTTTCCAGCGACATATCGGTGATCGTGACCGCTTGGTCCGTGGTCGCGCCGTTACCGTAGTCGATCACGATGCGGGCCACAGGATCCGCGATTTGGATCAGGACAGAGCCTTTCGCAGTG
Organism: Marivivens donghaensis; assembly: GCF_030410045.1. NCBI lineage: Bacteria > Pseudomonadati > Pseudomonadota > Alphaproteobacteria > Rhodobacterales > Paracoccaceae > Marivivens > Marivivens donghaensis. Next base: position 112,187 of record NZ_JAUFRA010000009.1, on the reverse strand, counting down.
CCCGTGTTGATCGTGCCGTTGTCCAGATCATGCGCGGTAATCGTGTTGCCAGAGATCGTCTGACCACCTTCGGCCACAAAGGTCACAGGAACCTCAACGCCGTTCGCGTCATAGGCGTGGATGGTCAGGATATCTTGGTGAGGATCGGAGGATGTACCGACATCGATATCGTTGATACGGAACGCTACGTTCTGAACTTCGTCAGAGTAACCGCCTGTGTTCGATGCGAAATCAAGCGTAACAGTCGAGGTATCACCAGCGTGACCCGTGGTCGGACCGTAAAGCTGCAGACCAGAGTGATTGTCAAAGTTCTCGCCAGTTTCGACGTATTGAGCAGCACCCGAAACAGTCGCAGTCGCACCCGATACCGCTGGATCAAAACCAAAGGTTACAGTGACGCCGCCCAGATCTTGGGTTGCGCCGTTAGCAACGGTCGCACCTGTGCTACCGAAATCGCTCCAATCCAAAACAGCTGGTTGGGGGCTCACGTTGCCTGTGCTATCGCCGTCACCCTGAATGGTGTCGTCGCCACTACCACCGTGGATCATGTCGTCGCCAGAACCACCGATAAGGGTATCGTTCCCTTCATTGCCTTCAATGATGTCATCACCAGCACCGCCGTCGATGAAATCGTCACCAGGAACGCCATCGTCGGTGCTGACCGTTACGTCATAGAACAAGTCGGTGATGTTCACGCCCGCATTGTCGTAGCCGTCCTGTAGGTGCTTCACGACCAACTTGGTTACAGGGCCAGCAACATTCACCAGCATCGAATAATACGGGTCAGTATCGGCAGAGCCGCCACCGTTTGAGACGCCAGTTTCATAGCCAGCAACGCCATCGAGGTTCTTGAGCGTTACACCGCCACCAGCCGAGATATCGACAGGAACTGCAACACCGTTGGCGTCATAGGCATAAACCTGAACGGTCGAGTCAAAATCGACGTCGTTGATACGGAACGAGATATTCTCGACCGAGGTGTCAAAGCTCCACTGGTAGGTCGCGCTTTCGCCCTTCGCGTTCAACTCAGATTCCAGCGAGGAATAAGCGTTAACCGTTTCAGTACCGCTGTCGATCGAGTGAACCTTTTGCTGATCGGTCGCAAAGTTCGTGTCAGGGCTATACACCGTCGCAATGGTCGAGAAGGTCACATTTACCGAACCTGTGTTCTGGGTAAATGTGTTCAGATCATCGTCATTATCGATCGACGTGTTGTCATGCGGATCGGGCGCCTGCGACCAGTTAAAGCTTTCGCGGACAGTCGTTGTCGTGCTTGGCGAACCGTAAACAGCGCTCTCACGATCGCCAATCAGAACGTCGTTGCCAGCACCACCGTAGAGGTCGTCATTTCCAGCGCCGCCGTAAACTTCGTCATTGCCATCAGCCGCGATCACGGTGTCGTCGCCGTCACCTGCAACAACAATGTCGTCATTGCCTGTCTCACCAGCCAAGATCGCATCGTTATTGTCGATTTTGTCGCCGTCAGGATCACCAACGTAGGCTACGTCGATCAGATCATCGCCTGCAGTGCCTTCAACAACGCCATCCTCGGTGGGCACGGGGGCGCAGCTGATAGTACCGATTTTCAGGTCACAATAATTGAGCCAGCTCGGATCGTAGCAGATTTTGATCGTTTCAATCGGCTCGGCGCAGGTTACGCACACGCAGTTGTTGATCCATTCATATTTCGCTTCAACAATCTCACCGAGAGCGTTCTTAAATACCACGTCACAGAGGTTGCCTGTGCCACACTTGCTCAGGCTGATGTCGTAGAGGTTAAAGCTGACGTCCTGAACATCGCACCCAAAACCGAAGTCGTAAGTGTTACCCGAATAGTGGTTATCGAGCTTCAAACAGTCGTCGTTGTTATACGACACCGTATGGCAGCCTGATGTTGACGAGGTGTAGCAGTCAAGGCTGCCCCAGCTACCCGTAAATGTGTTTGTCGAACCAAAAAGACACTTTGTCCAATCCAGCAGGAACAGTGACATACCTTATAACTCCATTTGCCCACCCGATCGGTAAAACCGACCGGAAATGCGAGTTCCGGTGCACTCCCCTGCAAGGGGCACACACTCGGACCTCGCACGCTAGAGTCACCTCAAGCGCGTTGATCCAAAAATCGGCAAAAAGGAAAACCCTTTCGCAGACACAATTCGGCTCATGTCGGCAACCGACACTCACCATGACCGCACCAATCGGTCATTTGCCCCCCCCAGTTAGGCTATTACTGGATATTCGATTGGATAGGTCAAACAAAGAGAAAAATGTAATGAACGCCTTAACCTAACAGAAAGACCTGTGGCGTTTCTGCGTCCTTATGCGTGAAAGATGCCGCATAAAAACACGCTATTGTTTATCTCACCGCAACAGCGCCAAAATCCAAATTCTGAATTTTTCCTTTATTTTAAATCAGAAGGTGCCCAGCCAACTAACGCTATAGTGGAAAATTGGTTCGACTTGGTGATCAACCAACCCGACACAAAGTTTCCTCATTTGAGCACGAAAAAAATCCTGACAAAGTCGCCCCTTCGTTTCCCAAACAGAAACATTTTGAACATTTTGCTCTAATTGGCGGCATATTTTGAAGAATCGAGGCCAAAAAGCTTCTCGAAAGGATATAAAAAATCACCCTTTGGTGAATTTGATTCGTAAGTGGTCAGAGCGGATGCAAACACCATGCCAAACGGCACAAAAGAACCCGCCGCGCGACAGCGCATCAGGTGCAAGGTAGATCGTGTTGTTAAGAGAATACTGGTGCCGGTGAAGAGACTCGAACTCTTACGACCTAGGGTCGGGGGATTTTGAATCCCCTGCGTCTACCATTCCGCCACACCGGCCAGTGGCGGTCGTTTATCCTGCTGTTTCAGGGTCGTCAACGCTCAAAGTCGCTGAACTGAAAATGTATCGCATTGGCGCATGTCGCCGCTCTGATACCCCTTTTCGAACCAACGTTCGCGTTGATCCGACGTCCCGTGCGTAAAGGTATGCGGCTGCACGCTCCGCCCTGCATTGCGCTGCAATGTATCGTCGCCGATTTGCCGCGCCGCATTCAGTGCCTCATCCAAATCACCCCGTTCAACGGTACCCAATGTTCGAGACGCGGCACGCGCCCAGATCCCCGAATAGCAATCCGCTTGAAGCTCAATCCGAACAGAGATGGCATTGCTTTGCGCCTCGCTCACCTGCGCACGAACTCGATTTGCTTCGCCCAAGATGCCTAGCTGATCCTGGACAGAATGTGCGACCTCGTGCGCGACGACATAGGCAGCAGCGAAATCACCGCCCGCGCCCAACTGCCGCTCCATCGTCACAAAGAAATCCGTATCGAGATAAATCTGTTTGTCCGCGGGACAATAAAACGGCCCCGTCGCCGCCGAAGCCCCACCACAAGCAGACTGCGTTGCGCCCGAAAACAGAACCAAGGCAGGTTCTGCATACTGTTGCCCTGCCTGATCGGGCAAAATATCGGCCCAAATCTCTTCGGTGTCCGCAAGAGCCACGGCAACAAACTCAGCCGCACGTTCATCGGCGGCCGAAAGTTGTGTTGTCCCACCCTGCCCTTCGAGCTCTGACAAGAGCGGCGTGACATCCACACCCAGCGCCCATCCGATCAATAGAACCACGACAACCCCCACACCACCGACGGCACCCGTGGCTCCGCCGCGACGCCGATCAACAATGTTCTTACTCTGTCGCCGTCCTTGCCATTTCATGATGCACCCGCCTGTCGCAACTCAACTCATGCGTTTCTGAACAAAAACGTGTTCGTCTGCAAGCTTGACGCCGATGGTCCTGCATGGCCTAAAGCGCAAAACAACACAGGCACGGCGCATATGCTTCGCAAACTTTATTCTTGGACCATGTCGCTGGCGGATCACCCGCATGCACTCTGGGTTCTAGCGTTTCTTTCGTTCATTGAATCGTCCGTTTTTCCAATTCCGCCAGATGTCCTGATGATCCCGATGATCATGGCGCGCCCGAACCGCGCGTTCCTTATTGCAGCTGTTGCGACCATTGCCTCGGTCCTTGGTGCACTGCTCGGCTATTATATCGGCTACGGCCTCTTTGACGTCATCGGCAAACCGATCCTCGATTTCTACGGCAAAGGCGCCGAGTTTGAAGTGTTCAAGGCCAAGTTCGACAGCTTTGGTATCTGGGCCGTCCTCGTCGCAGGTGTGACCCCCTTCCCGTTCAAGGTCATCACAATCGCGTCGGGCGTGCTGCAATTCGCACTGATCCCGTTTATCCTCTCGGCCATCGTGGCACGCGCGCTGCGCTTCTTTATCGTTGCAGGCCTGTTGTGGAAATTCGGCGAACCGATCCGTGACTTTATCGAAAAACGCCTCGGCCTCGTCTTTGCAATCTGCTGCGTTCTTTTGTTCGGCGGCTTCTATCTGGTGAAATACCTATGACCACATCGCGCAAAACCTACGTTCTTTTGGCGGCTGGCGGTTCGGCCGCGATGCTCTTTGGTGCGATGGTCGTGTTTCAACGGCTGATGGCCCTGCCGCCATGCGCAATGTGCATCTGGCAACGTTGGCCCCATGCGGCTGCTGTTGTTATCGGCCTTCTCGCACTGATGATCCAAGGTCGCCTCTTGCCGGGACTCGGTGCACTCGCCGCGCTGACGACTGGTGCAATTGGCGTTTACCACTTCGGCGTTGAGCACAAATACTGGGATGGCCCAGCCTCTTGCACGGGGTCTGGCCTTTCAGGCATGAACGTCAACGACCTTCTCGCGGTTGATAGCGGGCCAAAGCTCGTGATGTGCGATCAGATCAGCTGGGAGCTTTTGGGTATTTCAATGCCAGGCTGGAACGCGATTATTTCCTTCATCCTCGCGGTCATCTGGATCAAAGCAGTCCTAGCGTCGCGCCCCACGGCGGGTTGAAAGCAGTAGGTTCGTTTCACTGCTCGTGATCCCGTCCAAACGGCGAATGGCAAACAGCACTTCGTCGAATTTTTCGAGGGTCATCGTCCCGATCTCAGCGATAAGATCCCACTGACCGTTGGTTGAATGAACCGCCATTACCTCTGGCATGGCAGAAAGTCGGGACATGATCCGCTCTGTCCCGCGCCCCTCAATCTCTAACATCATCAAACCACGCACAGGGCTCTTCGCTACGTCGTTGCGGGTCAACACGGTAAAGCCTACGATTTCCCCGCTGTCCTGAAGCCGCGCGAGCCGTGACCGGATCGTCGTGCGCGTGACGTTCAAATCAGCAGCCAGTTCGGACAGGCTCGCACGCGCGTCACGTTTCAATGCGACAATGAGGCGTTGATCCAGTTCGTCCATCTTAGCTTTCCAATTTGATCAGTGCTGGCTCATTTCGCACATTTTGATCGCTTCTGTCATCCCCATTTCGCAAGGATATTTGGCCTATGACACAGAAACACCTTATCTTAATCGGGGCACCAGTCGACTGCGGCAAACGCCGTCGGGGTTGCCTTATGGGGCCTGACGCCTTTCGCACCGCTGGCATTGCCGAAGCGATCACTGAACTCGGCCATAGCGTGACAGACATCGGGAACCTGACGCCCGATACGCGACCCCTGCCCGCGCATTCAAACCCCGAGGTTTACAAGCTCGACGAAACGGTCGGCTGGACACGGACCTTGGCCAAAGCGGCAGTTGACCATGCGCCAAACGGGATGCCTGTGTTTTTAGGTGGCGACCACGCGCTGTCGCTCGGTTCTGTTGCGGGCATGGCGGAGTATGCGCAGGAGATTGGGCGCCCTCTTTTCGTGCTCTGGCTCGACGCGCATACCGATTACCACACGCCCAACACCACAACGACGGGCAACCTACACGGCACTCCGTTGGGCTATGTGTCGGGCCGTGAGGGCTTTGAAGATTTCCCGCCGCTTGCCGCTCCCATTCCCGCAGATCGCCTTTGCATGATTGGCCTGCGGTCCGTTGATCCTGCCGAACATGATGCACTCTCGGACACGGACGCGACGCTGGTTGATATGCGCACCATCGACGAGGTCGGCATCGTCAAACCGCTGCAATCTTTCCTTGATAAGGTCGCAGCCGCGAACGGCATCCTTCACGTTTCGCTCGACGTTGATTTCCTTGACCCTTCGGTCGCCCCTGCAGTCGGCACAACCGTCCCCGGCGGCGCAACCGTCCGCGAAGCGCACCTCGTGATGGAGATGCTCTGCGACAGCGGCGCGGTCTGTTCGCTTGACCTCGTTGAACTCAACCCATTCCTCGACGATCGCGGCAAAACCGCGTCCCTCATGGTGGACCTGACGGCCTCTCTCCTTGGTCGCCGCGTCTTTGACCGACCTACACGGAGCTATGCATGACCCTTCCCTCTGACAAAGCCCTCGTGCCGTTTGTCTCCGTCGACCACATGATGGGACTGGTCCATCATATCGGCCTCGAGACTATCCTGCGTGACCTCGCGGACGAGATCGAAAGCGATTTCAAACGTTGGGAAGAATTCGACAAAACCCCGCGCGTGGCGTCCCACTCTGATGTTGGTGTGATTGAACTCATGCCCGCCGCTGACCACGAAAATTACGGGTTCAAATACGTCAACGGCCACCCAAAGAACACGAGCGAAGGCCTCCAAACGGTCACCGCCTTTGGTATCTTGGCCGATGTGGCGACAGGTTATCCAGTTTTACTCACTGAAATGACTTTGCTCACCGCGCTACGGACGGCAGCAATGTCAGCCCTCGCCGCCAAACACCTCGCGCCCAAAGGTGCGACGACGATGGCCATGATCGGCAATGGTGCGCAGTCGGAATTTCAGTGCATCGCATTCAAGGCAATCTGCGGCATCACCGACGTGCGTCTCTATGACAAAGACGCGAACGCCACCGCCAAATGCGCCCGTAACCTCGCGGCGTCGGGCCTCAACGTGACGCCTTGCACCAGCGCCGAAGCGGCGATTGAGGGCGCACAGATCCTGACGACCTGCACCGCGGACAAACAATACGCGACGATCCTGTCGGACAACATGGTCGGCCCAGGTGTGCACATCAACGCCATCGGCGGCGATTGCCCCGGCAAGACGGAATTGGCTTCCGCGATCCTGCATCGGTCATCGATCTTTGTGGAATACCCGCCGCAAACACGGGTCGAAGGCGAAATTCAGCAACTCGACGCGGATCACCCCGTGACCGAACTCTGGAAAGTCATGTCAGGGACCGCGGCAGGCCGCACCAGCGCCGATCAAATCACGTTATTTGACAGCGTCGGCTTTGCGATCGAGGATTTCAGCGCCCTGCGTTACGTCCACCGCGCTATCGCAGGAACGCCTTATTATACGAACATCGATATGTTGGCCGACCCTGACGATCCCCGCGACCTTTTCGGTATGCTACAACGGGCAAAATAGGCCGTATTTCCAATCAGGTGACGTTTTCCGCCTTCCGCCATTGCACCCTATATCCTGACTGCGGTATAAGAACCCAAACAAGATATAGAAGCCAACAGGCAGACAGGCGGACAACGTGACCGATACTCCGGAAACCCCTGAAAACGAAGAAGAAACCGCGATCGTGCGTATGCACCACGACGGACCGCAGATTTCTATCATCGACGAGATGAAGACCTCGTATCTCGATTACGCGATGAGCGTGATCGTGAGCCGTGCCATTCCCGACCTTCGGGACGGTCTAAAACCCGTGCACCGTCGCATCCTTTTCGCGATGCACGAGACCAACAACGGGCACGATAAACCCTACCGCAAATCGGCGCGTCCAGTGGGCGATGTGATGGGTAAATATCACCCGCACGGCGACTCTGCGATCTATGACGCCTTGGTCCGCATGGCGCAGGACTTCTCTATGTCGCTGCCCTTGCTCGATGGTCAGGGTAACTTTGGTTCGATGGACGGCGACCGTGCCGCGGCGATGCGCTACACCGAAGTGCGCATGGATAAACCAGCTGCCTATATGCTGGCTGACATCGACAAAGACACCGTTGATTTTGTCGACAACTACGACGGCAAAGATAAAGAGCCGACCGTTCTTCCGTCGCGCTTCCCGAACATGCTGGTCAACGGCGCGGGCGGTATCGCGGTGGGTATGGCGACCAACATTCCGCCGCATAACCTTGGCGAAGTTGTGGATGCCACCCTTGCTCTGATCGACAATCCCGATTTGTCGTCGGCTGACCTGATCGAATACGTTCCGGGTCCTGACTTCCCTACGGGCGGCGTCATGATGGGCCGCTCTGGTGCGCGCAAAGCGTATCTTGAGGGGCGTGGTTCTGTTGTGCTCCGCGCCAAAACCCACGTCGAAGAAATCCGCAAAGATCGTTGGGCCATCGTCGTCGACGAAATCCCCTATCAGGTGAACAAAGCGTCGATGATCGAAAAGATCGCCGAGTGTGCCCGCGACAAAAAGATCGAAGGCATCGCCCACGTTCAGGACGAATCCGACCGTAACGGCGTTCGCGTTGTTGTCGAACTCAAACGCGATGCCACTGCCGAGGTCGTGCTGAACCAGCTGTTCCGCTTCACCCCGATGCAAGTCAGCTTTGGCTGCAACATGCTCGCGCTGAACGGTGGTAAGCCTGAAACCCTGACGCTTTACGGCTTCCTTTCGGCCTTCGTGACCTTCCGCGAAGAAGTCGTCGCCCGCCGCACCGCATTTGAACTGCGCAAGGCACGTGACCGTTCGCACATCCTCTGTGGTCTGGCAGTTGCCGTGACCAACGTAGACGAAGTTGTTGCAACCATCCGCGCCTCTGCTGACGCAGCGGATGCACGCGAAAAACTGATGACTCGTCGCTGGCCCGCTGGCTCGATCATCGAATACCTGAAACTGATCGACGATCCGCTTCACCCTGTGAACGACGACGGCACCTATAACCTCTCCGAGGCTCAGGCCCGTGCAATCCTCGAACTGCGTCTCCAGCGTCTGACACAAATCGGTGTCCAAGAGGTCACCGACGAACTGCAAGAGCTGGCGAAGAAGATCAAAGAATACCTCGAAATCCTCGCCTCTCGCGAACGGATCATGGGCATCATTTCCGACGAACTACGCGAAGTGCGTGAACTCTTTGCGGTTCCGCGCCGCACAGAGATCGTCGAATGGGCCGCCGATATGGACGACGAGGATCTGATCGAACGCGAGGATATGGTCGTGACCGTAACTTCGGGTGGCTACATCAAACGCACCCCTCTCGCCGAATTCCGGTCGCAGCGTCGCGGCGGCAAAGGCCTGTCGGGTATGCAAACCAAAGAAGAGGACGTGGTCACCACCCTCTTTGTGGCCAACACCCACACGCAGCTCTTGTTCTTCACGACCGATGGTATGGTCTACAAGCTCAAGACGTGGCGCCTGCCCGCAGGTGGCCGCACTGCCAAGGGCAAAGCGATCATCAACATTCTGCCAATTCCGCAAGGCGTCTCGATCGCGGCGATCATGCCCGTCGACCGTCCGGATGAAGAATGGGACAACCTGCAAATCGTCTTTGCGACCTCCGCAGGTGATGTGCGCCGTAACCGTCTCTCCGATTTCACCAACGTTATGCGTAACGGTAAAATCGCAATGAAACTGCCTGATGGCGTTGAACTGGTGAACGCACGCATCGCATCTGAGGATGACGACGTTATGCTCGTCACCAACTCTGGCCGTGCGATCCGCTTCCCATCGACGGACGTTCGCGTGTTTAACTCGCGTGCCTCCACTGGTGTACGCGGTATTCGTCTGAATGGCGACGATCGTGTAGTGTCGATGTCGGTCATCCGCCACTTTGAGGCTGATCCGCAAGAACGCGCCGCTTACCTCAAAATGCGCCGCGCTATGGCTGGCGTGACAGAGGATGACGCGACGGATGAGGATGACGTTCCAGCAGGCGAACTGTCCACCGAACGCTATGCAGAGATGTCGGCGGCAGAAAACCTGATCCTGACCATCACCGCCAAAGGCATTGGTAAGATCACCTCGTCCCACGATTACCCTGTGCGCGGACGTGGCGGCATGGGTGTCACAGCGTTTGAAAAACAGATGCGCGGCGGCGAGATTGTGTCCTGCTTCCCAATCGACATGGACAACCAGATCATGCTCGTCACCTCGACTGGCCAATCGATCCGCGTCCCTGTCGAGGGCATCAGCTTCCGCTCACGTTCTGCTGGCGGCGTAAAGGTGTTCAACACCCGAGCCGACGAAACGGTCGTTTCCGTGGCCCGCATCGAAGAGGCCGAAGAAGAAGCCCCAGATACGGGCGAAGCCGAAACACCGGCAACCGAAGAATAAGGACAGGGCCGCATCTCGCGGCCCTTTTCTTTTGCCCCCACCACAGCTAAATCCCCGACCATGACACAGACACTTCATATTATCGGCGGCGGAATGGCCGGATCAGAGGCTGCTTGGCAGGCTGCAAACGCAGGCGTTCAAGTGGTTATCCACGAAATGCGTCCCAAGGTCGAAACCTTTGCGCATCGCACGGGCAACCTCGCCGAGATGGTCTGTTCGAACTCGTTCCGTTCAGATGATCACGAACAAAACGCCGTGGGTCTTTTGCATTGGGAAATGCGTCAGGCGGGCGGGATCATTATGGAAATGGCCGCGAAACACCGTCTCCCTGCAGGCGGCGCGCTGGCCGTTGACCGTGATCCCTTTGCCGAAAGCGTGACTGCCGCACTGATGGCGCACCCGAATATTTCTGTGTCTTATGAAGAGATTACAGAGCTTCCTTCCGACGGTCATTGGATCATCGCAACAGGCCCGCTCACGTCCGAGGGCCTAGGCAAAGCCATTCAGGCAGAGACAGGCGCTGAAGCGCTCGCCTTCTTTGATGCCATCGCGCCCATCGTCTATTTCGACAGCGTGAATATGGATGTGGCATGGATGCAGTCCCGCTACGACAAAGGCGAAACCGAGGAAGAGCGCACCGCCTACCTCAATTGCCCGATGACCAAAGACCAATATGAGGCCTTCATCGACGCGCTTTTGGCCGCGGATAAAACCGAATTCCACGAAGGCGAAACCGCGGGTTATTTCGACGGCTGCCTCCCGATTGAGGTGATGGCGGAACGTGGTCGTGAAACCCTCCGCTTTGGTCCGATGAAGCCCGTGGGCCTCACCAACGCCAACGACCCGGACAACAAACCCTATGCCGTGGTTCAACTTCGCCGCGATAACGCATTGGGAACGTTGTATAATATCGTCGGCTTCCAGACCAAAATGAAATACGGCGCGCAAAAAGAAGTGTTTACCATGATCCCCGGTCTGGAGAATGCTGAATTCGCGCGACTTGGGGGTATTCACCGTAATACCTTTATCAACTCGCCCACGCTTCTTGATGCTGAAATGCGCTTGAAATCCCGACCGAACATCCGTTTCGCGGGTCAAATCACGGGCGTTGAAGGCTACGTTGAAAGCGCCGCGATGGGTCTTTTGGCGGGCCGTTTGGCCGCTGCCGAAATCCAAGGCCGCAGCGTCGATCCAATCCCGAACACAACTGCGATGGGGGCACTTGTGACCCATATCTCTGGCGGGGCCGAGGCAAAAACCTTCCAGCCGATGAACGTGAACTTCGGCCTGTTCCCGCCGCTCGACGGGATGCGCGGTGGCCGTAAGGGTCGCAAAGAGCGCTACAAAGGCTACACGGATCGCGCCAAAGAAGATTTCAATCAATGGCTTGCGGCGCAAAGCTAATGAACTACGTGACCCGCTTCGCACCGAGCCCAACAGGTCCGCTGCATCTGGGTCACGCCTTTTCTGCGCTGATCGCGTGGGACCGCGCGCAGGCCAACGGCGGGCAATTTCTCCTTCGGATCGAGGATGGCGACACCACTCGCTGCCGTCCCGAATGGGAGGCTTTGATCTATGAGGACCTGCACTGGCTTGGCCTCTCGTGGCCCGAACCGATTGCGCGAGTGACGGATCGCATCCCCCTATACGATGCGGCCCGTGACCGCCTTCAAAACCTAGGACTGCTGTATCCCTGTTCTTGCACCCGCAAGGACATCCAATCCGCCTTTTCCGCCCCGCAAGAAGGCGTGCCAATAGGACCTGACGGCATCGTCTATCCGGGCACCTGTCGCTCCAAATCCATGTCCGAGGCATCCTCAAACGACGCGATCCGCCTGAACATGGCGGCCGCGATTGCCCACCTCGGCGACGTATCGCACCTGTTTTACACCGAAACAGGTCCGTTCGAGACCGGTAATCACGCACTTTCCGCACAACACCTTATCGAAAACGTGGGCGATATCGTCCTTTTTCGCAAAGACACAGGCATGGCGGCTTACCACCTGTCCGTCGTTGTCGATGACGCCGCCCAAAACGTGACCGAAGCCGTGCGCGGTGCAGACCTCATTGAAGCGACCGTTATTCACCGCCTGCTCCAAGCCCTTCTGGACCTGCCCACCCCGCTCTATCATCACCACGATCTGATCCGTGACGCCGATGGCAAACGCCTCGCCAAACGCACAGACGCTAAGGCAATTTCGAAATTCCGTGCCGAAGGTGCGACGCCCGACGATATCCGTGCGATGGTTGGGCTTTGACCTTTGGACAAATGCCGTTTCCGGTGCGCCAAATGACGCGATCCGGCTTTTTACTGGACCCAATCGGGCTATACCTTTTGCGATAGCGAACAGGACCACACCATGACCGATCCTCTTGTGATTTTCACACCCTCTGGCAAACGCGGCCGTTTTCCGGTCGGCACCCCCGTTCTGACGGCTGCACGTCAGTTGGGTGTTGATCTGGACTCTGTCTGCGGTGGCCGTGGCATTTGCTCTAAATGCCAAATCCAACCGTCCTATGGCGAGTTTTCGAAACATGGCGTGACCGTCGCGGATGATGCGCTCACCGAATTCAACGCGGTCGAAGAGCGCTACGACCGTGTGCGCGGCCTGAAAACGGGTCGTCGCTTGGGCTGTCAGGCCTGCATCCAGTCTGATGTGGTCATCGACGTCCCACCAGAGAGCCAAGTCCACCGTCAGGTCGTGCGCAAAGCCGCCACCGACCGTGACATCGTGATGGACCCCGCAACCGCGCTTTACTACGTCGAAGTGGCCGAAGCAGATATGCACGACCCGTCGGGCGACCTCGAACGTCTGGAAACCGCGCTGCGCGAACAATGGGACATCGACGGTATCTCGGCCCCCCTCAGCGTGTTGCGCAAACTTCAGCCCGTCCTGCGCAAAGGCGCGTTCAAGGCAACCGTTGCCCTGAACCGCGATCACCACGGTGGCAAACATCGCCTTATCGATATCTTCCCGGGCTTTGATGAAACGCCGATCTTTGGCCTCGCCATCGACCTCGGTTCGACCACCATCGCGGCGCATTTGTGCGACCTGAAAACAGGTGCTGTGATCGGATCGTCGGGCATCATGAACCCGCAAATCCGCTTTGGCGAAGACCTCATGTCCCGCGTGTCCTATTCGATGATGAACAAGGGCGGCGATGTGGAAATGACGACCGTCGTACGTGAGGCGATCAATACGCTGGCCTCCGAACTCGCATCTGAGGCGCAGATTGACGCGGCGCGGATCATGGAAACCGTGTTCGTTTGTAACCCCGTAATGCACCACCTCTTGCTGGGCATCGATCCTGTTGAACTGGGTCAGGCGCCCTTCGCCCTCGCTACGGCAGAGAGCATGACACTCGACGCCCGCGATCTGGACCTTACGGCGTTAAATGCTGCAGGCCGCGTTTACATCCTGCCATGTATCGCTGGCCACGTCGGTGCGGACTGCGCCGCGGTCGCCTTGTCTGAGGAACCGCAAAAGTCCAAAGACCTCGCGCTCATCGTCGACGTGGGCACCAACGCGGAAATCCTTCTTGGCAATACCGAACGGGTTCTCGCCTGTTCGTCGCCCACTGGCCCCGCATTTGAGGGCGCACAGATCAGCAGCGGTCAACGCGCAGCGCCGGGTGCTATCGAACGGATCGAAATTGACCCCGTCACCAAAGAGCCCCGCTTCCGTGTCATCGGCTGCGACCTCTGGTCGGACGAGGAAGGCTTTGCCGAGGCGACCGCTGGCTCTGGCATCACGGGCATCTGTGGCTCGGGTATCATTGAGGCCGTCGCTGAACTCCGCATCGCGGGCCTCTTGGACCCCAAAGGTCTGATCGGCAGCGCAGAACAGACAGGAACCCCACGCTGCGAGGCCACGGGCCGCACCAACAGCTACCTGATCCATGACGCCAGCGCCGACGGCGGCCCGCGCATCACCGTGACCCAAGGCGACATCCGCGCCATCCAGCTCGCCAAATCCGCGCTCTATGCGGGAGCACGGTTGCTGATGGATGAAATGGGCGTCGATACCGTGGATCGTGTGGTGCTCGCTGGTGCCTTTGGTGCGCATATCAGTGCGAAACACGCGATGGTTCTTGGCATGATCCCTGACGTGCCGCTGGATAAAGTGTCCTCCGCTGGCAACGCCGCTGGCACAGGTGCACGTATCGCGCTTTGTTCCAAGGCTGCGCGGTCCAGCATCGAACACACCGTGCGCGAGATCACCAAGATCGAAACCGCGATCGAGCCAAAGTTCCAAGAACACTTCGTCAACGCGAACGCAATCCCGCACGCGACGGATCCGTTCCCGAACTTGCTGTCGATTGTCGACCTGCCCGACGTGTCCTTTAACACGGCCAGCAGTGGCGGAGAGGCTGGCGGACGCCGTCGTCGGAGGGGCTAAATGCCCCTTGACGCTGGCTGACCTCGCGACTACTTCGTCGCGCAGGGCTGCGGGTATGATGTAGTGGTAGCCTGTCAGCTTCCCAAGCTGAACGTGCGGGTTCGATTCCCGCTACCCGCTCCAAATTCTCTTTAATTTCGTATCTTGAATAGGGATTTTAACCCCCTATCTCCCTCCAAACACTATGGAGGATGACGATGTTTAAAGGCCTGTTTCTGTCAATTGTGCTGACCACCGCAGGGATGCTTGGGTTGCCCTACTTGCTGCTGCAACTGATGTAATCCACATCACACATACGGAATTTAAAAGGGCGGCCGGTAGGTCGCCCTTTGGTTTTAGCAAACACAAATCACACACGTTTATGTTTAGTACTTGTGAACAAAACGCGAGAACCAAAACCGCCTCCGCCCCGTATCCCTCACATCTTAACCCCGATGTAGAGGACATCATGAAAAACATTCTTTCTGTAACCGCACTCACCGCAACGCTTTTCGCTGCTCCTATTGCTAGCTTTGCTGATGGCCATTCGGCTGCGAACCCGATGGTGGGTGGCGCTGAAATGTTCCCGACTATGAACATCGTAGAAAACGCGGTGAACTCGGCGGATCACACCACGCTAGTTGCTGCAGTTCAGGCTGCAGGCCTCGTTGATACCCTCGCAGGTGACGGCCCGTTCACCGTATTTGCACCAGTGAATGACGCCTTCGCCGCCCTGCCAGAGGGCACTGTTGAAACGCTCCTCCAGCCTGAAAACAAAGATCAGCTGGTAAAAATCCTGACCTGCCATGTGGTCGGCAAAGAAGTCATGTCGGACGCAATGATGGGCATGATCGACGATGACGGCGGCGTGCATGACGTGCCGACCCTCGGCGGTTGCGTTCTCAAGGCAAGCTACGCTGACGGCGTCATGTCGTTGACCGATGAAAACGGCAACGTTGCGACTGTCACGATTGCGGATGTGAAGCAGTCGAACGGCGTGATCCACGTGATCGACGCGGTGATGCTGCCTGCAATGTAATCCCTCCCAGGGACTACGATGGGGCCGCTGCGATTAAGGTCGCAGCGGCCCTTTTTATTATAGGCCGTTGGTCCGCAAGAACCCAACGAGCTGCGCCGTCGATCCATCTTTGGACGTGGCATCCGCTTTGCCCTCCACAATCGGCTGAAGCGCGGTGGCAAGCTCCTTACCCAACTCAACTCCCCACTGGTCGTAAGAGTTGATGCCCAGAACCACGCCTTCAACAAACACGCGGTGTTCATACAGCGCGATAATCTGGCCGAGCATGAATGGATCCAGCTTTGGATAGGCAATCGTCACGGACGGGCGGTTCCCCGTAAACACACGGTGGGCCGCTTGGCGTTCCAGTTCTGCGCCCTCGAATTTATCCGCGTTCTTTGCGCGCGCCTCATCCAGCGTCCGACCCTTCATCAGGGCCTCAGACTGGGCAAGACAATTCGCCACCAACAACTGGTGCTGATGGTGCAGCCCTTCATCATGACCCGTCGCAGCAACGAGGAATTCGCAGGGGATCACCCGCGTGCCTTGGTGGATCAACTGATAGAACGCGTGCTGACCGTTGGTGCCGGGCTCACCCCAAACAACAGGACCGCTTTCAAACGGCAGGTCAGCGCCATCCATGCTGACGCCTTTGCCGTTGCTCTCCATCTCGAGCTGCTGGAGGTAGGCAGGCAGACGCGCAAGGTTGTTGTCATAGGGCAGCACTGCACGGGTTGCGAACCCGCAAATCTGATTGTGCCAAATCCCAACCAGAGCCAGCAATGCAGGCAGGTTTTCTTCCCACTTTGCAGCGCGGAAGTGGGTGTCCATCGCCTGACCACCGCGCAAGAACGCCCGGAACGCATCCGCGCCAATGGCGATCATCAGCGACAGGCCAATCGGCCCCCACATGGAATAACGACCACCGACCCAATCCTCGAACCCAAACACGCGGGACGCAGGAATGCCAAAGGCCGCTGTCTTATCCATCGCCGTTGACAGAGCCGCGAATTGCGCCGCAGGGTCCGTGACCTGTTCGCTCATCCACGCCTTTGCAGTGCGGGCGTTGGTCATGGTTTCAATCGTGGTAAAGGTCTTGGACGCGACGATCACCAATGTCGTCGCGGGATCGCAAGACCGCAGAATTTGCGCAATATCCGCAGGGTCAACGTTCGATACGAAATGGCACCGCGGGCCATCAGCGTAAGGCGCCAGCGCACGATACGCCATCGCAGGGCCCAAGTCAGATCCACCGATGCCGATGTTGATCACATCCGTGATCTTGCCACCCTGCCCTGTGTAACGGCCTTCGCGGACATCTGACGCAAATGCCTCCATCCGTGCGAGTGTGTCGCGAACGGCGGGGATCACATCCTCGCCATCGACCTTCACCGCACCACCGTCGAGGTTCCGCAGCGCCGTATGCAGCACCGCGCGCCCTTCGGTCTCGTTGATCTTTTCGCCTGCAAACATCGCATCGCGCCGTGCGGCAACGCCTGTTGTCTCCAACAGACCGATCAGCATGTCCCGCGCATCGGTGTCGATATTGGTCTTCGAGTAATCGAACAGCATATCCCCTGCCTGCGACGAGAAATCATCGGCGCGACGTGCGTCCAACATGCTCTCGATACGGCGGTCTTTGATAGACGCGTAGTGGGATTTCAGGTCGTCAAAAATGGTCATGCTTCAGCCCAGTGAACAGTTGCGCCCGACAGAACAGCGGCGACAGGGGCGTCATCCGCGCTCAGATGACGAGCCTTTTCCAGTGCCTCACGTTTGTCGGCACCTTTGATTACGATATGACGGCGCATTGCGTCTTTCAGGACATGCGCAGAGAGTGTGATCCGCGGCTCAGGCGCACCGGGTGCCCGCATCGGATAAAGGATATCGGTGCCATGCAGCGCATCCGCCAGACGATCCGCCTCAGGGAAGATCGACGCCGTATGCATGTCCGCGCCCATACCCAACACACAGACCGAAATCGGCAGCTTTGGCGCGATCACAGCCGACAATTCGGGCAGTTTTTCCTCAGCCGAACCGCCTTCTTTGAACAACGGCAGGTAAGTCGCGGCGGCAGCGTGATTGATCAGCAGGCGTTCCTTGATCAAGCGGGTATTCGACCGTTCAGAGGTTTCAGGCACCCAGCGTTCATCGGTCAGCATCACATTGACCCGCGCCCAATCCAGATCAACCGCACAAAGCGAGTCAAAAATCGGACCAGGGGTCGTGCCACCCGGAACAGCCAAGGTCGCAAACTCATCATGCTGGAGCGTTTCGCGTAATTCGCTGGCGATCTTATCCGCCAGATTCATCATCATAAGTTCCGCGTCGGCGTATTCGATGAAATCCATCGTTTTGTCCTTTCAGATCAACGGCGGGACCAGCCCGCCGTCGTTTGCTTAACCTTTGATATCGCGCCAGCGACGACCGTCACGATGCATCAGCATGAGGGCATCATCTGGACCAGCAGAGCCTTGATCGTAAAGCTTAGGCACATCGTTGCGACGTTCCCAATCATTGATCAACGGATCAGTCCAAGCCCAAGCCGCCTCGACCTCGTCGCCACGCATGAACAGGGTCTGGTTGCCACGGATCACGTCCATGATCAGACGCTCGTAAGCATCGGTCACATCCTCTGCATCATCACCTAGGGCCTCAGAGAACGTCATATCCAGCGGCACGTCGATCAGACGCATACCCCCCGGACCCGGTTCCTTGATCGTCACTTGCAGGTCGATGCCTTCGTTCGGCTGCAAACGGATGGCGAGGATGTTGCGGTGACGCGCTTCGTCCCCTTCAAAAATCGAGTGACCAAGGTCTTTGAACACCACGGCGATCTCGGACGACCGCGCTTTCATCTTTTTACCAGTGCGCAGGTAGAACGGCACGCCAGCCCAACGCCAGTTGTTGATATGGCAGCGCATCGCGATAAAGCTCTCGGTGAACGAACGCGGGTTTTCCGCGTCGTCACGATAGGACGGGCTGCTGCCATCGGCATCATACTGACCGCGCACAATGTGGTGGTGATCCACGTTCTGCAAGGCACGGATAACCTTGAGCTTTTCGTTGCGGACCTCATCGGCCTCAAACTTGCTCGGTGGTTCCATCGCGATCAGGCACAAAAGCTGCATCAGGTGGTTTTGCACCATATCGCGCATTGCACCCGATTTATCGTAGTATGCACCGCGCCCGCCAACACCCACGGTTTCCGCCACGGTGATCTGGATGTGATCGACGTAGTGGTTGTTCCACAGCGGCTCAAACAGCACGTTACCAAAGCGGACAGCCATGAGGTTCTGAACGGTTTCTTTGCCCAGATAGTGGTCGATGCGGTAAATCTGTGTTTCGTCGAAATGCGTCGCAAGAACCGCGTTCAACGCCTTGGCAGACGCCAGATCGCGACCGAACGGTTTCTCAACAACGATACGGCTTTCGCGGTTTGCAATGCCATGCAGGTGCAGACGTTCTGCGAGATCGCCAAACAGGCTCGGTGCGACAGAGAAATAGAACGCGCGCACAACGCCGTCCCGCATCAGACCAGCAAGCTGCGCCCAACCGCCCTCGCCTTTGGCATCAATCGCAACATAGTCGAGACGCGCAAGGAACTCTGCGATCGCTTTCTTTTCAGACTTCTCGGCACCGCCGAATTCTTGGATCGCGTCTGCCACAAGCTGGCGGAACCCTTCGGCATCCATCTCAGAGCGCGCAGCACCAATGATCCGCGATTCAGGGGTCATTTGCCCCGACAGATAACGGCGGAACAAGCCAGGCAGGATTTTACGGCGGGCCAGATCGCCCGTGCCCCCAAAAATCACTAGGTCGAAGGGTTCGACCGGAATGACACGCGATACCATGCTGTTCTCCGCTTCTCTCTCGTAGATCACATCACGCTAGCTATGTTAGCGTTAACGCTCGCGACTTACAATTCTCTACGGATAAAGTCTAGCGGCTTAGCACGGAAATGAAACCTTCCTCGGCTTATGCGTCCAATTCGGTGTCCCAATAGAGGTAATCCAACCAGCTTTCATGCAGGTGGTTCGGTCGGAATTTGCGCCCAAGGTTTCGCAATTCCTCGGCGCTGGGCTGGCGTGGCGGTTTACGCAGATGCATCCCCGCCTGCCGAAGGCTTTTTGACCCTTTGGCGAGGTTACAGGGCGAACAAGCCGCCACCACATTTTCCCAACTGGTGATCCCGCCCCGCGCCCGTGGCACGACATGGTCGAACGTTAGATCACCATGCCCACCGCAGTATTGGCACTGAAATTCGTCCCTCAAGAAAAGATTAAAGCGCGTGAAGGCCACGCGCTTTTGAGGTTTGACATAATCTTTGAGGACGACAACCGACGGGATCAAGAACTCTGTCGATGGGCTGCGGACCACTTCATCGTAGGTGGCAACGATATCCACCCTATCGAGAAAGACCGCCTTGACCGCTTCTTGCCAAGGCCAAAGCGAAAGCGGGTAATACGACAACGGTCGATAGTCCGCGTTCAGCACGAGCGCGGGATGCGACCGCGGCCCAGCCTGATCTCTAACAAAATTTATCCTAAAATCGCCATCCATCGGAGCATATCTCCACTACTCTGTCTGCTCTAGGCACCAGAGCGGGAGCAACCCGCCCCAGCATAGCATTAACTATATATCGTAGCCCAAACGGATCAAGCCTCACGATATCGTCAACGCGTGCCCGCAGATAACCGCAGGGATGTAACAGCCGAGTGACGCGACTTTAGGCAATTTGCCCTGACTTTGATCAGTAGCCCAACCGCTCACGCATGAACGCGAGGGCGACCGAAAGTCCATCAGGCGCGATGCCGTGGCCTGTGCCCTTCATGATGTGCGCATAGACCTCTTTCCATCCAGCGGCCTGAAGCGCCTCTGCGGCTTGGGGCAGCGATTGCACGGGGACGACATCGTCTTGGTCGCCATGGACCAATAGAACTGGCGGGCGGCAGGACAGTTCGTCGGCGAGCAACTCTGGTTCGAGCAGACGACCCGAGAACGCACAGATCCCCGCGACGGCATCTTCACGACGAGGTGCCACGTGCAGCGACATCATCGTGCCTTGGGAAAAGCCAAAGATCATAACCTGTTCAGGCAGAAGATCGTAATCAACCATCACACCGTCCAAGAACGCGTTCAGATCGTCAGACGCACGATCAAGACCCTGACGCGATTCCTCTTCGCTCGACCCGTCGATCCACGGGATCGGGAACCACTGGAACCCCATCGGCGCACCTGCGCAAGCTTCGGGCGCATCGGGGGCAATGAACATCGTGTCGGGAAGGTGTTCGCCCAGCACATCAGCCAGCCCCAAAAGGTCGGCCCCATTGGCACCGTAGCCATGCAGGAACACAACAGCTGAGCGCAGATCGCCCGATACCGGTTCGCGCCGGTCCGCCTGAAGAGCACGTGTCATAGGATACCTTCCCTGTCTTTCGCTACCTTGTAGTAGGCCCACAAGAGCCGAGCCGCAACGGCACGCCACGGGCTCCAGTCTTCGGCCATTTTCCGCAGTGCCCGCTCTGTCGGTCGGGCGTCGAGGTTGAACAACATCCGCGCGGCCTCTTGCAGAGCCAGATCACCGGGGGCGAATACATCCGCCCGACCCAACGCGAACATTGCGTAAATCTCAGCCGTCCAAACACCTATTCCGTTGACAGCTGTCAACTCCTTAATGATTTCTAAATCAGGGAGTTGCCGCAAATTGTTAAAGTCAATTCCAGCCCCCGCAAGTGCCTTTGCATAACGCACTTTTTGGCGACTCATGCCCAAGGCGCGAAGGTCGTCCTCAGTGGCGTTTAGGACATTCTCTGGGTCAGTCATGCCCGCCGCCTCAACCCGTGACCAGATCGCACTGGCGGCTGCGACGCTTACCTGCTGGCTGACAATCGCAGACAAAAGCCGATCAAACCCGTCATTGGTACGACGCAGAGGCAATGGTCCAGTCAGTTCATAGGCAGCTTTGAATTCGGGATGGGCGGCTGACAACCACGCGATCCCTTCGAGGATGCAATCATCGGTTTCGATGATCCGCCCGATCATAGGTCCATGACCCAGTCCAAGACATCTTGAACCCGTTCACGCCGCAAGGCATCCGCCATCGGCGGGCGCTGAACCATGACAACAGGTATTCCCAATTGCCGCGCAGCGAGGAGTTTGCCTTCGGTCATGCCGCCTGCGTTTTTGGCAACTACGATGTCGATCTCATGCTGTTTGAGCAGATCCACCTCATCCGCCTCGGGGAATGGCGGACGGCCCGTGATATAGGTCACGCCATCTTCAGCAGGCTGCGGATCAACGGTGCGGATCACGAGGTGACAATTCGGTAGGTTCAACTCTGCCGCACCTTTGCGACCCACGGCAGCAAAGACACGCGTGCCATCGGGGACGACAGCAGACACGCTCGCCATGTCGGGAACCATGATCCATTTATCCTCTGGCTCAGGCTCCCACTCGGCGCGGATCAGTTGGATATAGGGCAATCCGCGCTGGGCACAGACACGCGCCGTTCGTTCGGTGATCGCAGTGGCAAAGGGGTGCGTGGCGTCGATGACCGCGGTGATACCGTTCTCGTCGAGATACTGGATAAAGCCATCCTCACCGCCGAACCCACCGATACGGGTTGCGATCGGATAGGCCGTGGGGGATGCGGTTTCACCTGCTAGAGAGGCAACCGCTTTGATCCCGTAGTCATGGAGCAGCCATGCCATTTTGCGGGCTTCTGTCGTACCAGCCAATAAAAGGATCACGCGCCTGTCCTCGTCAAAATCTTGCCTGCGCGGTCGATGACCACAACGTCGATGTCGATACCCGCATCGCGCACCACCGACAACGCCTGTTCACGGGCTTTGACGGCAATAAGGTCGGCCAGAGGCGCGCCGCAAATCTCATAAGCCTCAAGGACGGTATTCGCACCGCGCAACCTGTCGTGACCCATCCAATCGGCAAGCATGTCGAAATCCACCTGCGACCGCCCAGAATGGAGGTCCATCGCCCCCTGCGCCAGCTTTGCCAGCTTACCGATGCCGCCACCGATCGTCAGGCGCGGCACGGGATGTTGACGCATGTATTTCAGCAGACCACCCGCGAAATCCCCCATGTCGAGCATCGCGTGATCGGGCAGACCATAGAGCCCCTGCACGATCCGCTCTGACGTCGCACCTGTGCAGCCCGCAACATGGGTCGTGTTCCCTGCCCGCGCCACATCGACCCCACGGTGGATCGACGCGATCCACGCCGCACAAGAGAACGGACGCACCACGCCTGTCGTACCAAGGATCGACAAACCACCCTTGATCCCCAAACGCGGGTTCCATGTTTTCTGCGCAAGCTCTGCCCCGTTGGGCACGGTGATCGTGATCGCAATATCGGGGGATTGGCCAAATTCGCTGGCCAATTCCGCGACAACCTCATCCATTAAGCCACGCGGCACGGGGTTGATAGCAGGCTCACCCACAGGGATCGGCAATCCCGCTTTTGTCACCATCCCGACACCGACGCCCGCATGGAACGTGACGCCCCCCGTCGACCGTTCGACCCGCGCACGGATCAAGGCACCGTGGGTCACGTCAGGGTCGTCGCCTGCATCTTTGATGATTCCAGCTTCGGCATAGCCCTCGCCCGCGTCCATATAGGCCAGTTCGAACACAGGTGTTTCGCCCTTGGGCAAAGTGATTGAGACCGTTTCAGGCCACGCCCCGCCCCACAAACGCAGCAACGCCGCCTTGGTGGCGGCGGTGGCACAAGCGCCCGTGGTCCAGCCACGGCGCAAAGGAGTGTCAGGTTTACGCGTCATGGCGTGACTATAGAACGGGTTATCCGTGCCGCCAATCCAGCAAACTGCGTCGTTTGTCGCCTTTATTCAGGTCCGCTTACGGGGCATAACCACCCCATGATCGACTCGCTTCCCTTTTCCGGCCAGACATGGCCCGTTTTGAAACCCGGTTGGGTATGGCTCTGTGGTGCTGGCCCTGGTGACCCTGGGCTGCTGACTTTGCATGCTGTGAACGGCCTCCAACAAGCGGATGTGGTGATCTATGACGCGCTCGTGGATGAGGCGATCCTCGCGCTCGCCCCGAATGCGGAACATATCTACGCGGGCAAGCGCGGCGGCAAACCGTCGGCAAAGCAGCGCGACATCTCGCTCCAGCTCGTCGATATGGCGAAAGAGGGCAAAAAGGTTCTGCGTCTCAAGGGCGGCGATCCGTTTGTCTTTGGCCGCGGTGGCGAAGAAGCGCAAACCCTGATCCAGCATGGCGTTCCGGTGCGGATTATCCCCGGCATTTCGGCAGGTATCGGCGGTTTGGCATACGCAGGCATTCCTGTCACCCACCGCGACGTGAACCAATCGGTGACCTTTGTCACGGGGCACGACCAGTCGGGTGAAACGCCACAGTCGCTCGATTGGGCGGCGATCAGCAAAGGGTCGCAAGTCCTCGTGATCTACATGGGGATGAAGCATATCGCCCTGATCGCAGGTAGCCTGATTGATGCAGGTCGTCCGCTGTCGGAACCTGTTGCTGTCGTGACCAATGCTACAACGCCGAACCAGCAGGTTTTGGAGTCCACCTTGGGCACCCTAGAGGCCGACATCGCGGCCGCTGGGCTAGAACCACCTGCGATTATTTGCGTGGGCCGTTCGGTCCTCATGCGTCAGGTTCTAGATTGGCAGAGCCTTGCTGAGGGCATTGAACCGCGCAACCTCGATCCCCTTGGGCGTGGTCGTCCGGCAGAGAGCGCATGACAGGGATCGTCATTGCTGCACCCGCTTCGGGATCGGGCAAGACGACGATCACCTTGGGCCTTTTGCGCGCCATGGCCCAAGACGGGCTGAACGTACGCGGTGCGAAATCTGGCCCTGATTACATTGACCCTCGATTTCATGCGGTTGCCAGCGGACAACCCTGTGTAAACTTGGACGCTTGGGCGATGACGCCTGATCGTATTCGGTCGCTCGCCGCTGGTGATGGGCCGCTCATTGTCGAGGGCGCGATGGGCCTCTTTGACGGCGCACCGCCTGATGACCGTGGGTCAAGCGCGGATTTGGCCCGTGCGCTGGGCCTCTCGGTCGTTTTGGTGGTTGATGCGGCGCGGATGGCGGGTTCGATCGCAGCACTGGTCGCTGGCTTTGCGGGCTTTGCGTCGGACGTGACCGTTGCGGGCGTGATCCTGAACAAAGTCGGATCGCCGCGACACGAGGGCATTCTACGCCGCGCACTTAGCGCGACAGGCATTCCCGTTCTTGGGGCCGTTCCACGTGATGCGCAGATCGTTCAGCCGTCCCGTCACCTTGGTCTAGTTCAAGCGGACGAGCGCGAAGATTTAGATGCGTTTTTGGACAGTGCTGCCGCTCTTGTCCGTCGTCATGTGGACATTGACACGCTGCGGCAGTTGTTGCGCCCAGTTGCGACAGGCACCCACGCTGGCCTCACAGCACCCGCGCAGCGTATTGCACTGGCCCAAGACCGCGCGTTTGCCTTTTCCTATCCGCATATGATTGCAGATTGGCGACGCAATGGGGCTGAAGTCATTCCATTTTCACCGCTCAATGGGGATCCGATCCCAGAGGCTGATCTGGTTTATCTACCTGGTGGCTATCCAGAGCTTTACGCGGGTCAGATTGTCGGATCAGGGTTTATCCAGAACCTAAAGGGCACCGCATTAACCACTGATATTTATGGAGAATGTGGTGGCTATATGGTCATGGGTGACGGTCTGATTGATGCCGATGGAACGCGACACGAGATGGCTGGGCTGTTGCGATTGGAAACATCGTTTGCACAACGAAAACTGCATCTGGGGTATCGGACAGTGACGGGCACACAGGGTCCATTCGCAGGGCATTGGGCCGCGCATGAGTTCCACTATGCGACCACGATAAACGCGGAAGGTGACGCGTTGTTTACTGCCCAAGATGCCGAGGGCAACGACCTGCCCGCGATGGGACTGCGGCTCGGCCGCGCCTATGGATCGTTTGCACATGTGATTGACGCCATGTGTTAAGGCCGTCACAAAGGCGGTAACGAATTTAGGACTTCCCATGGATACGATCTATACCGACGACCGCCGCGCGAAACGCAACGTAGCAGTGCTGGTGGTGGCCCAAGCGATTTTGGGCGCACAAATGCCGATGATCTTTGCCATTGGCGGTCTTGCGGGCAAACAATTGGCGTCGAACCCTTGCTGGGCGACATTGCCGATTTCGATGATCGTGTTCGGGTCAATGACCACTGCACCGTGGCTGTCGCCGCTAATGCAGCGCAACGGGCGTCAGTTTGGGTTCATGCTCGGTGCTTTTGCGGGGATGCTGGGCGCGATGATTTCGGCGGCTGGCCTCTATTTCGCGAACTTCCCGTTGTTCCTCTTGGGGTCCTATATCACGGGTATCTATATGTCGGCGCAGGGCTTCTACCGCTTTGCCGCGACAGACACAGCGACTGACACGTTCAAGCCCAAGGCGATTTCTTATGTGATGGCGGGTGGTCTGATTTCCGCAATCGTTGGGCCACAGTTGAACAAAGTGGTCGGTGACATCAATCCGGTCATTCCGTTCCTTGGCAGTTACCTCGCGATCGTGGCGATCAACCTGTTTGGTCTGTTCCTTTTCCTCGCGCTCGACTTGCCAAAAGGCAGCAAGTCGGCGCCGAAAGTTCTGGATGCGCCAATTGCGCGGACACGTAAAGCGCTGCTCGCACATCCGCCGATCATCGTGGCAATCATCGTTGGTATGGTCAGCTATGCGCTGATGAACCTTGTGATGACCTCGACCCCACTGGCGGTTGTGGGCTGCGGCTACGGCGTTGATAGTTCAAACGATATCGTCACCGCGCACGTTCTGGCGATGTTCATTCCGTCGTTCTTTACCGGTCACCTGATTGCACGCTTTGGCGTAAAAACGATCATGGCGACGGGCCTTGTGATCCTCGCCTTTGCTGGGATCGCGGCACTCGCTGGTGTGCAGCTCGCTGATGAGGCGTCGTCGCCGTCGCTGTTGAGCTTTTACGCCGGTTTGATCCTCTTGGGTGTAGGTTGGAACTTTGGCTTTATCGGCGCAACAACGATGTTGGCACAGGCGCACGAGCCGCATGAACGCGGTGTCATTCAGGGGCTGAACGACCTGTTGGTCTTTGGCGGCGTGACGGTGGCGTCGCTGGCGTCGGGCGGTCTGATGAACTGTTCGGGCGGGTCGCCGATTGACGGCTGGACGGCTGTCAACGTGGCGATGGTGCCATTCCTCGCGCTTGCCGGTGGATCGCTGATCTGGTTGGCGCTGCGTCCAAAAGACCTCTGATCACCAACGGCCCGTTAGCTGTTTCAGCATGAGCGAACCCTTGCGGCGGAACTCTGACGTGGTCAGGCGTCCGTCGGGGACCGATTGTGGATCAGCAATAGCGGCTGAGAGGATCGCCTTGGCGCGCCATCCAGCGCGCAAGGCTGGAACTGCGGGGCCAAAGTCGGTGCTGCGGTGATTTGCAAGCATCCGAAGGCCGTAGTCGGCGAGGTTCTTTACCTCGGCCAGTGTTTCATGGGCCAAAGGTTTGCGCCCCGCGGCCTTGATCGCGGGAACGGCCAATAGCCAGTTGGCGATGCCAGAGGCGATAGCGGCCTCGCGGATGGCTTCTTCTTTCTCAGCATCCGCACCCAGCGCCAAAGCCGCCAGTACGGTCAGGCTCCCTGCACCACGGTCGATATGAGCGATCACGGCCTCTTCGTTTTCGAAGAGGTCGCCGTTGATGTCCCAATACCGCGCATTGATCATGGTCGAGATCACAGACGGCGGCAGAGCAGCGGATTTCACGACCTCTGCAAAAGGACCCGCCACTTCATGCGCACGGGGCGGTTTGCCCTCGACCACTTCGGTCACGATGTCCTGCCACCATTGCAGCCGCATCTGCGCAATCATCGGTTCGCGCGTCACCCATGGGGCCTTTGCGACCTCTAGGTTAAAGGCATAGAGCGGAAAGAGTTTCGCCCGCGCCTCTGGTGGGGCGGCCATTGTCGCGAGAAAACGATCAGGGTCGCCCTGACGAACCAGTTCAGCGCAGGCGTTCAGGGTCATACGGGTTCGGCTCCGTCTTGGACGAGTTTCCAGTTCACCGCATCGAGGAGCGCATCAAAGGACGCATCGATTATGTTCGCGGACACGCCAACGGTGGACCAACGACGGCCTGTGCTGTCTTCGCTGTCGATGATCACGCGGGTCACAGCCTCGGTGCCGCCATTTGTGATACGGACCTTAAAGTCGACCAGCTCCATATCCTCGATCAAGGACTGATACGGACCGAGGTCTTTGGCCAACGCCATCGACAGCGCGTTCACAGGACCAGCGTCAGTGAGTTGGTCCGCATGTTCGTTCTCGTAGAAGGACGTCACGCGTTGTGTGCCGATCCAGACGGAGACGACGGCCTCGGACACGCTGATCACTTCGCCCTTTGCATTACGGCGGCGTTCGGTGATCACGCGGTAACGGTCCACGTCAAAGAACGGACGCGGTTGGAACAGTGTTTCACGGGCCAGCAGTTCGAACGATGCCTGAGCGGTGTCGTAGGAATAGCCACGGGACTCGCGCTCTTTGATCTCTTCGAGGAGACGCGGCAGAGCGGGATCTTTGTCGTCCACCTCAAACCCAGCCTCTGCCAAACGGCGGCGGAGGTTCGACTGGCCTGCTTGGTTCGACATCGGGATGATGCGGCTGTTGCCGACCAAAGCGGGGTCGATGTGTTCGTAAGTCGATGGATCCTTGAGGATCGCGCTCGCATGAAGGCCCGCCTTATGCGCAAAGGCCGAGGCCCCAACGTAAGGCGCCTGTTTCGCAGGCACGCGGTTCAGGATATCGTCGAGCAGACGCGAGAGTTTACGCATCCCCGCCAAAGCCTCGGTCGTGATGCCCGTGTCGAGCGTCGATTTATACGGTTCTTTGAGCAAGAGCGTCGGGATGATCGTCGTCAGGTTCGCGTTGCCGCAGCGTTCGCCCAGACCGTTCAGCGTGCCCTGAATTTGACGCGCCCCCGCATCCACTGCCGCGAGAGAGTTCGCGACAGCGTGGCCCGTGTCATCATGGCAATGGATACCGATGTGGGACCCTGGGATGCCCGCCTCGATCACTTTGCCAACGATCGCCTTCACCTCGGACGGCAGGGTGCCGCCGTTGGTGTCGCAGAGCACGATCCAACGAGCGCCCGCGTCAAACGCGGCCTTTACCACTTCGAGCGCATACTCTGGGTTCGACTTGTAGCCGTCAAAGAAGTGCTCTGCATCGAACAACGCCTCGCGGCCCGAGGCCACGATATGCGCGATCGAGGCGCGGACGTTTTCAGTGTTTTCTTGATACGTGATGCCAAGCGCGGTGGTCACATGGAAATCATGCGTCTTACCGACAAGGCACACTGCAGGCGTATTCGCGTTCATCACCGCCGCTAGAACATCGTCATTTTCAGCCGAACGCCCTGCCCGTTTGGTCATCCCAAAGGCCGTCATCGTCGCGTTCGCCAGCGCAGGCACCGCGTCAAAGAAATCGCTATCGGTCGGGTTCGCACCCGGCCAGCCGCCTTCGATGTAGTCGATGCCGAGCTTATCCAGAGCGGCCGCAATCTTTTGCTTTTCACCCGTTGAGAACTGCACGCCTTGGGTCTGTTGACCGTCGCGCAGTGTGGTGTCGAAAAGGTAAAGACGTTCTTTGGTCATTATAGACCCTCCAGTTTCGCGGCATCGAACCCTGCGGCGGGCAGAAGTTCCACTCCAGCTTTGGACATGCGGACCTCAACGCCCGCCTCCATTAGTGCGTTTTTTATCGCATCAACAGCGCTGAAATCTTTGGTTTCCATTGCTGCCGTGCGCAGAGCGGCGAGTTTGTCAGCAAGGGCGGACAGATCAACATCATCAACCTTGGCCCAATCGCCGAGGGCATCGGTGAGGAAGCCCATGAACTCTGCCGAAGCTTTGAAGACCGAAGCATCGCCTTTTGCCAGAACGTAGAGGCGCGCGATGGCACCCGCGGTATTCAGGTCATCGGCCAGCGTGTCGATCAATTCTTGATCCACGGCACCCGCGTCAACCCCAGCGACCAGCCCGCGCCAATTTCGCAGTGTCGCCTCTGCCTCGGACCGTTTCTTTTCGGTCCAGTCCATCGGTTTGCCATAGTGGGTGCCGAGCATCACGAGGCGCACGACCTCTCCCGGGATGCCCTGATCCAAGAGGTCGCGGACGGTAAAGAAGTTGCCCAAGGATTTGGACATCTTCTTGCCCTCAACCTGAAGCATTTCGTTGTGCAGCCAGACGTTCGCAAAGCCACCTTCGGGGTGGGCGCAGCAGCTTTGGGCGATTTCGTTTTCGTGGTGCGGGAACTGGAGGTCGTTGCCGCCGCCGTGGATATCGAACGATGCGCCCAAGAGTTCATAGGACATGGCGGAACATTCGATGTGCCAGCCAGGGCGACCATATCCCCAAGGGCTGTCCCAACCAGGTGTTTGAGCGTCCGAGGGTTTCCAGAGGACGAAATCCATCGGGTCTTCTTTGAACGGTGCGACCTCGACCCGGGCGCCGGCGATCATGTCGTCAACCGAACGACCCGACAGGGCGCCGTAGTTTTCGTAGGACCGCACGCGGAAAAGCACGTGGCCTTCTTTTTCGTAGGCATGACCTTTGGCGATCAGGTCCTCGATCATCGACACCATCGCGCCGATCCATTCGGTCGCACGGGGTTCATGGTTCGGACGCATCGCGCCGAGTGCATCCATATCGTCATGATACCACGCGATCGTTTCATCGGTGATGTCACGGATCGAGCGATTATCGCGGGCGGCACGGGCGTTGATTTTGTCATCAACGTCAGTGAAGTTCCGCACGTAAGTCACTGCATCTGGACCATAAACATGGCGAAGAAGACGGTAGAGAATATCAAACACCAGTACTGGCCGCGCGTTCCCAAGGTGAGCGCGGTCATAAACGGTCGGGCCGCAGACATACATGCGCACGTTCTGCGGGTCGATCGGTTCAAAGACCTCTTTTTTGCGGGTCTTCGAGTTATGGAGTTTGATCGTGGTCATACGGCCTCTCACACAGGGTTTTCGCCTGCGGGCTTAGCAACTTACTGATCCGAATGAAACGTGAAAGAGCGGCCCGCGTGACGTTTGTCAGCAGGTAATAATGCAGTTGATAATGATTGCGTTGCTCTTCATGAGGCTATCGTTAGCACTGGAATACGGGGCTGTCTATAGATCAGCGCAGGGGATGGCTGACCGTGCCGCCCCCCACGGCCGCACCAACGCCTGTCGTCGAAGGACAAGAGGTCGGCAAACCACGGGCCAAGCGGACGGCGAGAAAGGCAAAGGCTTGGGCCTCTAGCATATCCCCATCGAGGCCGGCATCCTCGACAGGCGCAACCTCGCAATCGAGGCCAGCGGAGAGCATCGCCATGAGGGTTGCATTGTGCCTCCCGCCCCCTGTGACGAGCAATTTCGCGGGGACCGAGGGACAGTGTTCCATCCCTTTGACGACAGCCATCGCAGCGCAGGCAGTTAGGGTCGCTGCGGCGTCGGCGTCGGATAGGGCTTCGACCTCAGTCGCCAAAGCTGCGAAATCATCGCGGTCTAGGGATTTGGGCGGGATTTTGTAGAAATAGCGGTGGTCGAGGAAGCGGTTCAGGATGTCTTCATCCACGTTACCTTCGGCAGCGAGGTCACCGTTTTCATCCCGATCCACGCGCAAGCGTTTGACCATCAGATCGTTGATTGGCGCGTTGGCGGGGCCAGTGTCAAAGGCGATCAGCGCGCCTGCGTCCTCTGGCTTTGCTTTTGTCGGATCGACCCACGTGATGTTGCCTACGCCGCCGAGGTTCAGGAACGCGACGGGCGCGGTGGCGCCGATGAATTTCGCGAGGGCGAAGTGGTAGAACGGGGCGAGTGGCGCACCCTGCCCGCCCAGTTTCACATCGTTGCTGCGGAAGTCCCAGACGACAGGTCGTTCGAGCACTTCGGCCAGCAGTGCGCCGTCCCCGATTTGGAGCGTGCCACGGTTGGCGGGGTCATGGGCGACGGTCTGGCCGTGGAAGCCAATCAGGTCGACATCTTCGAACCCTGACAGGATTTGCGCATGGGCTGTTTCGATGACTTCGGCGGCCGCTTCGACCTCTGCGCCACCCCATTTCCCCAAGGCCGCGCGGAGCACCGATGATTCCTCTTTGGAATAGGGACGGAAATCGGACGGGCCGAATTCGGTGATCGTGACGCCATCTGTCACCAAAACAGCCGCATCTACGCCGTCTAACGATGTCCCAGACATCGCACCAAGCGCCCGAATTACCCCAGACTTCAACATACGCTTTCCCTCACCCGTTGAGCCGCTTATAGAGTGCCGCGAACGAAAACCAAGGACAAGACGATGACCTACCATCCCAAATCCGATTTCATGGCTGTCATGATGCAACGCGGCTTCCTTTCGGACTGCACGGATTATCAAGGCCTCGATGAGGCACTGAGCAAGGGCGTGGTTCCGGCCTATATCGGCTTTGACGCAACGGCGAAGTCGCTGCACGTCGGATCGCTGATCCAGATCATGATGCTGCGTTGGCTGCAAAAGACCGGTCACCAGCCGATCACCCTGATGGGCGGCGGCACGACAAAGGTGGGCGACCCGTCGTTCCGTGCGGACGAACGCCCGTTGCTGACCGAAGACCAGATCAACGACAACATAGCAGGCATCAAGAAGGTGTTCGCGGCCTACATCGACTACGACACGGACGCCCCGAACAAAGCGCTGATGCTCAACAACGCAGAGTGGCTCGACGGTTTGAACTACCTCGAGTTCCTGCGCGATATCGGTCGCCACTTCTCGGTCAACCGAATGCTGTCGTTTGAATCGGTGAAATCGCGCCTCGACCGTGAACAATCGCTGTCGTTCCTCGAATTCAACTACATGATCCTTCAGGCTTACGACTTCCTCGAACTGAACCGCCGTTATGGCTGTCTGTTGCAGATGGGCGGATCGGACCAGTGGGGCAACATCGTCAACGGTATCGACCTGACGCGCCGCGTTGTGGACGAACAAATCTTTGGCCTGACCTCGCCGCTTCTGACCACCTCGGACGGCAAGAAGATGGGCAAATCGCAGGATGGTGCGGTCTGGCTGAACGCCGATATGAAATCGCCCTACGAATTCTGGCAGTTCTGGCGCAACACCACCGACGCCGACACGGGTCGTTTCCTGAAGCTCTACACTGAACTTCCAGTCGAAGAGTGCGAACGTCTTGGCGCTCTTGAAGGGTCCGAGATCAACGCGGCGAAGATCATCCTCGCAAACGAGGTCACAACCCTTCTACACGGTGCCGAAGCTGCGGCTGCGGCTGAGGCCACCGCGCGCGAAGTGTTCGAAAAAGGTGGCGTGGGTGATGATCTGCCCACGCTGACGCTCGACGCGGGAGAAGTGGCCGATGGTATTTCGCTAGCGCAACTCGTTGTCCGCTCGGGCCTCGCCAAAACGGGTAAGGACGGCAAGCGCCTGATCTCTGAAGGTGGCTTGCGCGTTAATGACGAGCCTTGCTCGGATGCGGGTCGTATGTTCAGCGCGGCTGATCTGGCAGAGCCGCTCAAGCTCTCGGCGGGTAAGAAACGCCATGCGCTGGTGACGATCGGTTAAACGATCTGACAGAACCGAATAACGGGGCGGTCCAGTGGGCCGCCCTTTTTCGTGGTTAAGTTGCGACACTCTATTCCGTTTGATCAAATTTCCAGCTAAGTCGATTGCGCGAACATATTTGGGGCTAGACCATGGAAAACATCCGCGGCGCGATATTGATGACCATCGCAATGGCAGGCTTTGCGCTTGAGGATATGTTTATCAAGCTGGCCAGCGAGAACGGCATGCCGACCGGTCAGGTTCTAATCATCCTCGGCGCACTCGGCACGATGGCCTATTGGGCGTTCATGTTGCCCAAGGGGATTCGCCTGCTCTCGCCCAAACTGATCGAAAAAGGCGTGGTGATCCGCAACATTGGCGAGTTCATCGGCACGGGTGCATACGTTCTAGCGTTCACAAGTGGCGCATTGGCGGCGACCTCTTCGGTCATGCAGGCCCTGCCCTTGTTTGTGACGATGGGGGCTGCGCTGTTCCTCGGTCAAAAGGTTGGCTGGCGGCGTTGGACCGCGATTGGCGTGGGCTTTCTCGGGGTTCTCCTCGTGATCCAGCCAGGGAGTTCGAACTACGATCCGCTGCTGATCCTAGCGTTTATCGGTGTTCTCGGCATGGCGATGCGCGATGTGACCACACGGGCGCTTAAGGGACACCTGCATTCGCTCCAGCTTGCCGCATGGGGATTTTTGACAATCGTGCCATTGGGCTGGGCCATTCTGCTCTATTCCGGCGAGAGCTTCGTCCGTCCGACGGCACTGCAATGGGTCTACATCGTTGCGGGCGTTCTGATCGGCACGGGCGCGTATTATCTTTTGATCATGGCCTCGCGGCTTGGTGATATGGCGGTGATCGCACCGTTCCGTTACACACGAATTGTCTTTGCGCTGGCCGTTGGTCTGATCGTGTTTGACGAAGGTGACTCGATCAATGGCGTCATGCTCTTAGGCGTTCTTATTGTCATTACATCGGGGATTTATACGTTCTACCGCGAATCCCGCTCTCGTTCCGCTTCCCCTTCGTCAAGTTGACGGTTATAGAGCGGACGAAAATAACGACATTTCAGCACAGGACCTGTCTTCATGAGCACAATCATCGACATCCACGCCCGCGAAATCCTTGATAGCCGCGGCAACCCGACTGTCGAAGTCGACGTCATCCTTGAGGATGGCACCATGGGCCGCGCTGCGGTTCCTTCGGGCGCATCGACCGGCGCACATGAAGCCGTAGAAAAGCGTGACGGCGACAAATCCCGTTACATGGGCAAAGGCGTTCTCGAAGCGGTTGCTGCAGTCAACGGCGAAATCGCAGAAACCCTCGTCGGTTACGATGTTCTGGAGCAAGTTGAGATCGACGAAGCGATGATCGAACTCGACGGCACCCCGAACAAAGGTCGTCTGGGCGCAAACGCGATCCTCGGCGTATCGCTCGCTGTTGCCAAAGCTGCGGCAGAATACACAGGTCAGCCGCTGTTCCGTTACGTTGGCGGCACCTCCGCACGCGTTCTGCCTGTTCCAATGATGAACATCATCAACGGTGGCGAGCACGCAGACAACCCAATCGACATCCAAGAATTCATGATCATGCCAGTTTCGGCAGCGAACGTGAAAGAAGCGATCCGCATGGGTTCTGAGGTGTTCCACACCCTGAAAAAAGAACTCTCTGCTGCTGGTTACAACACTGGTATCGGCGACGAAGGTGGCTTCGCACCTGCGCTGGAATCGACCCGTAAGGCTCTCGATTTCATCCTGACCGCGATTGAAAAAGCGGGCTACAAAGCTGGCGAAGACATCTACCTCGCTCTCGACTGCGCATCGACCGAATACTTCGTCGATGGCAAATACGAGATGAAGGGCGAAGGCAAATCGCTGACCTCTGAAGAAAACGCTGACTACCTCGCCGCTCTCTGCGCTGACTACCCGATCATCTCGATCGAAGATGGCATGGCAGAAGACGACTGGGCTGGCTGGAAACTGCTGACTGAAAAGCTCGGCGACAAGGTACAGCTGGTTGGCGACGACCTCTTTGTGACGAACCCTGCCCGTCTGGCAGATGGCATCGCTCAGGGCGTTGCGAACTCCATGCTGGTGAAAGTGAACCAAATCGGTTCGCTGACAGAAACCCTGAAGGCCGTCGATATGGCGCATCGTGCACGTTACACTAACGTCATGTCGCACCGTTCGGGCGAAACCGAGGACGCGACCATCGCTGACCTCGCAGTTGCAACCAACTGCGGTCAGATCAAAACGGGTTCGCTGTCGCGCTCTGACCGTCTGGCAAAATACAACCAGCTGATCCGTATTGAGGAAATGCTGGGTGCGACCGCTCAATACGCAGGTCGTTCGATCCTGAAGTAATCAGGTCGAAAACTGATTGAGAAGCCCCGCCTTGTGCGGGGCTTTTTCGTTGTAGGACGTTTGGTTGCGTCTTAGGCTAAGTGCATGACAGCCGACGATATCATTGCGCACCTTGATCTGCAGCCACATCCCGAAGGCGGGTATTACCGCCAAACGTGGATTGCGGACGGTGAAGGCCGCCCTGCGGGGACTTGCATCTATTTCCTGCTCAAATCAGGCGAAAGCAGTCATTGGCACAAGGTCGATGCGGTCGAGATTTGGCACTATTACGCGGGTGCCCCGATCATTCTGTCGATGGCTGCGGATGATGATGGACCAGCCGTTGATCACATCCTCGGGCCTGATCTGCTCAATGGCGAAGCCCCGCAAATCATCGTGCCCAAAGATCACTGGCAGGCCGCGAAAACGACTGGTGATTGGACGCTCGTCGGCTGCACGGTATCGCCCGCGTTCCAGTTCGAAGGCTTCACCCTCGCGCCGCCAGAGTTCGATATTCAGAGGTAAATGGCGCACCCGACAGGATTCGAACTCCCTGCACTCGCAAGCGAATGCACACCTTATTTAAAAGGTTATAACCAAAACATCAAGTCCACCACTACCTTCATTTTGTACCAAAGTTCGTACCAAAGTTCGGTCTATGATGAGAGCTATTATTTACGAAGTAGATCGGAACTTCTCACGCACCTCCCCTCACCCACACCAAGGCTTTATTTGAAGGTGCGAAACTGCAAGTATTCCATCAACTAATCACTATTGGCGGGGGGGCATGGGGGAAACCGCCATTCACCTCTCGATGAATTCCCCTTCAGATTTTTTAAATATTTTTTTGCAGCCCAACGTTACGCAATCGTAGTGCCGCCTGAGGGATCAACTTGGCTGTTGTGCACTCATAAATATTGGCTGAAGACGAGGGATACACAAAGGGCGTACTCTCGGGAGAGAAATGGCTTGCAGCCCCTTCATTTGGGGGCTTTCTGCAAAGGTGATATTTCAGCCTTCTAGTCGTACTGCGCCCGCCTATCTCCATTCACCCGAGGTTCTCCTTCATAGGGGCGTTTCATTGTAGATTTGTCCGCTCTCAATGTACGCGGCCGGAGAATTTCCTGGCCAATTACTCTGTCTTTTTCTTAATATGTCCGACTATTGAAAGTGAGCCCATCTTGACCACAAACCTCGACCGCCTCGACGTCTATTTATCGTCCGATGACAGCCCTGAAGATTGCATGATGATATCAAGCCGTTCGGAGTATTCCGACTGCGGTAAAGCCAGCTAAGGTTTGAAAACTTACCATATGGCGTTATAGAGTTCTCGAAGTTCTCGCTCGGAGGAGCGGACATTGTTTTCTTACTTGCCTAAACGAGTTTGAGAAAGACATCGTCAAGATGCATATTATAGAGTTCCCCGGCGAAACCTATCCATTCAAGCCTAAATCGGATTTAGGAATTTGAACCTTAAATTTTGGCAGGAAGCGTAACCAACAACATGATCAGCATGAAGACTCTTCTCTTAGCTTCTACTTTTACAGCTAGCATTGGAAGCAATGCATTGTCGCAAGATTACGACAGGGCCTTGCTGGCTTATTCCCGCGGGGATTTTGAGGCGGCATTCGCGGAATTTTATCCGTTGGCCGAGTTGGGAGACATGAGAGCGCAAGCCGCCCTTGGGGAGATGTATCGAAAGGGAAATGGAGTATCACAAGATTACGCCGAGGCTTTTCACTGGTATCAAATGGCTGCAGAGCAAGGCGAAATGAGCGCCCAATTCGACCTCGGCGCTCTTTACTATGAGGGACAAGCTGTTCCGCAAGATTATTCACAGGCGCTGCATTGGTATCAACAAGCCGCAGAGCAAGGGAATAGCATAGCCCAATTCTATCTCGGCGGGATGTACATTTTAGGGCGGGGCGTATCGAAAAATCCTGCGGAAGCAGCCCGCTGGCTAAGGTTGGCAGCAGAGCAAGGCCATATGAATGCTCAAGGGCTTCTCAGCTCAATGTACCTAACAGGTGACGGCGTACCGCAGGATTACGTTATCGCGCACATGTGGAGTAACTTGGCCGCTGCAGGTGGATTCCCAGACGCCGCGGCTCAGCGAGATACACTAATTGCAGTCAAAATGACTCCTGCTCAAATCGCGGAGGCACAAGCTCTCGCATCCAAATGCCTCGCTCAAGACTACAAGAACTGTGGCCGCTGAGAGCCTACCTAAGGAGGAAGAATGATGGCAGGACTTCCCTTAATGTGGTTAATTGGTCCCCCTGCACGGAACATCATATGAGGGTGCCGCAGGTGAGAGCATGGCTGGGGCCGATACTTGCTTCGCCATGGCTACATGGAATGAATACTGGGAGACGTTTCAGTCGATTGTGCCGCTTCTAAGAGAACTGCGCATCGAAGAAGGTGAATGGGTAGAAGTAGTTTCCTACAGCGATCCATGATTGCAGTTATTGGCAACCGAACTGATATAGTCTTTGACATGCAGGGTGGTGGCGATGACGATGCTGAAGGTACCTGCCAAGCAGGCGTTGGCCCGTGCAATGGCATGGCAGTCTGAGGCGAACACAGCCAAACCCTCTTCACTTAGGATGGTGACATACAGACTTGGTTGCTTGTTTACGCTGTCAAAAAGCGCCATTAAAAGACGAAATGGTCAGCCTGATCTGTGTTGTAAGGGGTTACAATGGCTGGAGTTCAACGGTTTGAGGTATCCCAGACAAAGCCAATCTCATCTAGTCTCCGCTTCCGGTCAGGGGACAAGCGGTCCTTTTTGCTCCTTTGATTGGATACCCAAGTCCCAAGGTTGAACCCATCCATGCCAAAGCCTTGCGGAACTTTGCAGTGACCCTCCTGCTCTTTGAACTGAAGCAGTTTGCTGAAGCCTTCTGCCCACTGTTCGGATAGAGGGTCCCAGACGAAGCCTAATTCATCCAATCTCGTCTTGCGATCGAGGGGCAGTTTGTCTTCAATCCGCCTTTGAACCGTAATCCAATTCCCAAGGTTATATCCATCTGGGTTATAACCATCAGGCACCCTGCAATGGCCTTCCCGCTCTTTGAACTGAAGCAGCTTTCTAAAACCTTCTTCCCACTGTTCGGTAATTACATCCCAGATGAAACCTAAGTCATTTAATCTCTTCTTCCGATCAGGGGGCAGTTTGTCTTGAATAGTCCTTTGAGTACCAACCCAAGGCCCAAGATTGAACCCATCTAGCTTAAAACGTTGGGGAACTCTGCAATGGCCTACAAGTTCTTTGAACTGAAGCAGTTTGCTGAAGCCTTCTTCCCATCGGTCGGCATTGGGGTCCCAAACGAACCCTATGCCATCCAGTCTATGCCTGTGTTCAGAGGACAGCTTGCATTGTGTGGCTCTCTTATTGCTCACCCAAGTCCCAAGATTGAACCCATCTAGCTTAAAACGTTGGGGAACTCTGCAGTGACCTTCCCGTTCTTTGAACTGAACCAGCTTAGTGAAACCCTCGTCCCATGCATCGGATACTGCGTCCCAGACAAAGCCTATGTCATCCAATCTCTTCATCCGGTCAGGAGACAGGTCGCCCCCTGCTTGCCTTTGAGTTGCCACCCAAAACCCAAGATTGCCCCCCCCTAGTTTAAAGCGTTTAGGAACTCGGCAGTGGCCTTTCTCTAGTTTGAACTGCTCCAACAGCCCAAACCAGAACTCCCATGAAGCGGTGGTAGCTTCGACCAGAACAGTCCTCAAAGCTCCTGCAAACTCTGCTCTCACACAGTGTGGGAGGTCGAAGATTACCTTGTCACTGATGTTTTCCTTCGACTGACTGGCATTCTTAGCCATGTTGGTCCGATAAGCATCGAGCACTACCGCTAATTCTTCGTCATGGGAACGAAGAGCCTTTAGGATATCCCAAACAGGTTTGAAGTTGCTTGCCTCAATGGAGGCTTCTGCGTTGTCACCATCCTCAATGAAGACTGGTATAACGATGGTACCCTTCTTTTGGACTATTGCCCCTCGGACCTTCCTGATTGCCCGTCCAACAGCCTGAATGATGTCTACCTGACTGCCACGTGGATCAATGAAGGCGACACCGTCAAGAGACGGAACGTCGACACCCTCAGCTAGACAACGAGCATTGGTGAGGATGCCTCTGTCGAAGCCTTCCAGCTTCTTGAGCTTTTCGATCTTATCTTTCCTGTCACCAGCCTTCATTTCGCCAGAGACATAGTTCGAGAGAAACTCACCACTTGGGCGATGCTCTGCCTCAACCATCTCAACAATCTCGGGTAACTCTTCAGAGAAGTCTCTTGCCCTGCGGATATTGCTGTGGAACGAGATCACCCTTTCTAGATCGTAGTCCTTGATTGCTTTGATTAAGCCGATCTTTGCTGCCAGAGTCCGAGCATCGTGCTGTTTATCGGGGTTAGCTGAAACGATTTCATAGTTGTCGATCCACTCCTTCACCATCGGCTCATCGACACCAACAATAACCACTTGGTAGTCAGTTAGGAGTTCCCTTTGGATTGCCTCTCCGAAGCTAAGCTTGTGGACGACAGGACCAAAGATTTCCTCGTTGTCCATTCCGATGACATCGATGGACCGAGCATTAGCCTCGTCCTTGATGGCTTTGCCAAAGTAGCGAGGTGTAGCTGTCGTGAAGAGCCTTTTGGCTGCTCTGATCTTTTCACCATCCAAGATCGTTGCAAAACCTGCATCAGCCTTACCTGCACATCTATGAGCCTCGTCCGCAATAGCCAGATCAAATGCTGGAACAGAAATGTCAGCCTGAACCTGAGCTATGAGCTCTGACGATTGGTAGGTGCAGAAGAGAACCTTTGGGCCAGCTTTTTGAAGAAACCTGCCGATCTCTTCGGTGTCTGATGTTACAGGGAAGGACGCATCTGCAACAAGCATATCTTCGGCGTCTTTGGATCGTGCCCCGACAGACTTGTCCGAACAGACGTTCAGAATTTCAAAGTGCTGGTTCTTGGCCCAAGCCCACTCTCGCATTGTCTGAGACAAGAGGCTCAGCGATGGCAGTAGTACGAGGGTAGTCTCAGCGCCCAGCGCTTCTTTGATCCATAGGGTCGTGAAGGTCTTGCCCGTGCCGCAGGCCATGATGAGTTGACCACGGTCATTGGCCTGTAAGCCTTCCCGAACAGCCTGAATGGCCTCTAACTGATGCGTGTCGGGTTTGGGCTTATCCTTGACCTTAGCCTTGT
This sequence comes from Marivivens donghaensis, assembly GCF_030410045.1. NCBI lineage: Bacteria > Pseudomonadati > Pseudomonadota > Alphaproteobacteria > Rhodobacterales > Paracoccaceae > Marivivens > Marivivens donghaensis. Next base: position 71,392 of record NZ_JAUFRA010000009.1, on the reverse strand, counting down.
GAATATTCGAGAAGCTCTCTGGGTAAACAATCTGGGCGTCACGAAAGTCATGAAGCTGGAATACTGTGACAGGCTTGTCCTGACCTTTGATGGTCTTCAAAGCCTTGGCTTCCATCTTGTTGGTGGTTTGCATCCAGAGCCGCTTATCGACCTCCTTGCGACCAGTATCGGCAAGGAACGAGTTCAGGTCCCCTTTGGTCGTAGTTCGATGCTCGGAATAGCACTTGGCTTGGACGGCCCAGATCAACCCATCATTATCTCTGAAGACTAAGTCAGTCCCAAGGTCCTGACGTTGCCACTTCTCTGGGTAATCGTCCCACAACCAGACCTTATCAATCGTAGCTGACCATTCAGGGTCATTCTCCAAGAACCACTTACAAAACAGCTCAAAGGGCTTCCCTTTGCCTTGTTCACCAAACTCTTCCTCAAGAGATGCTATAAACTGGTCAAACGAGGCCATGGCTTACCTCAGAAACAAAAAGGTCGTGGCTTCATCCTGATGATTATTGCAAGCTAGCTCAACACGTAATGGTATTTCAGGAGTTTGACGGTAGATGACGCTGCAGATGCCATTCCAGATACAGTGATCAAAATTTGGAAGTTCTTTCACTAAATTAGTGCAAATCGAGTACCCAATTTGGAACATCAGAGGTAATCTGTCACTTGAAGTTCGACTAATTTCTGCGACTGAAAATTGCATTCAATTCACGTAACTTAAAAGAGTATCAACGAAAACTTCGTAATCTTCTGGGTTGGTATCACAAACACTTAGTGTAGTTATGGCTGATGCACCCGAATGGCCACTAAAGCTATATGAGTATGCACCCAACCAAACCCCGTTTTTAAATATCATGGTGAATTCAGGGATGTGCCAGCCAATCATGCTCACACTAAATTCTTTCCCGTGATTAAGTACAACAAAAGGTACTTCTGCATCTGGATTCATAACCGATAGATCATTCGAATCCTTCGCATCAAAAATTGTCTGAATGTCCCTGTGATTATGAAAAAAATCCGTCCCAAATGTTACGGTAGCTTTTTGAATAATAGGCCAATGGTTGATCTCATAGTGGATTACGAATTGTTCGCCAACTTCACGCTTTTCAATAAATGTTCGACCATCAAAACCAATACCAACTTCGAAATTATCCCTCACTCTACAGGTAAAGTCTCCAGCTACAACCTCAGACAATGCAAAGCTTGGAAATAAAAAAGCCACAAAAAGCCCACTCAAACCAAATAACCTATTGCTCGTCATTAACTTAATCTCCAGACCACCACCAATTTCACATCAGGAATTACTAATACCCCGTGAAAGTCGCTTTTAGACCATATTTTTTATTTATCTCAATTACTTTATCGCTGTGCTGTTGCGCATCTATGACCCCCAAAACCAACCAATCATGCATATTTCCCTTGAGCTCCAAATCTCTTTTGGCTCGCTCTTCACGACTAAGGTGAGCGAGGGCGGCATCTTCTTTTTCTTTTCGATGTGCATCCTTAATTTCTTGGACTGCGCGCCTTTTATCATTGTTAAGCACCGTTGCGATGATCGCGCCCAATACAGTAATGATCAAAATAATTTGATAATCCATTTATTGACCCATTTTTCCTTGCACGTGAATAGTATGTCGCCATCACAATCGAAGTTAGACACAATCAAAAATCATTGTGATCGGAGCCGAACTCGAAAAGACTGCCCTTTTGTCGTATTGCAGGCACCATCTATCCGCTAGGGGCTGTGCATCAGATGCCTTCCAAACATTAAAAACACTCACATGATGCTCGTCACCAGTAACGTTTTGGGGCACTAACCCCATACCATAGACCTGATCCTTACAGCCCGCTAAAGTTGATAAGCAAACTACAGAAAATGCAAAGAGAGCCGCTGTTCTCATGTTCAAAGCCCTATTCAAATTTATCGACTGAGAAGTCTAAATTTCACTCCCAACCATAGACTACCACTCTGAGACTAAAAGCAAGCAGATTTAAATTAGAAGGATTGGCATTGACCCATTATTACTTGCTCTGGCAGGTAATCATCATATTGCTCCCCGCGCTCGGTACCCTCTGCCAGCCATCCACCGGGCCCAAGCATTGCCAGCACAAAACGCTTGCTTTCAGTCGAATAACTAAAGTGCATTGTAGCAACTTGAGAGTTTACGCAGGTAACGACGTCTGGAGCTTTGTTAGGAAAATACCTCTCACAGCGATGCACCGTATCCGAACCTTGTACGCCAGATACTTCAGTCATGCCATCATTGAACCTGATAGCATAACGGCGACCAAACTCCTCACCGCCATAAAATCCCGACCAATTACCATCCTGGTTCTGCATGCCCGCCATGTGCTGTTCCGCACAATACAGCACTACTTCGTCGGCAGGCGCTGCCCCCGCCATAACGTTCAATATCGCCGCTCCTAAAATCGCGATCACCTGCTTAGAACTAAACATCTGCAGTTCCTCTTCGACATCATCAGAATATTAGCAGCCTCATTCGACCGATCCAATTTCACAGTGCGTGCATATCTGATCTTTGGAGTCCTGACAGGCTAGCTTTAGGATTGGACAGTAGATACGCACCGCTTTTTACATCAAAAGTATGTGCTTGCACATGAAACCTTACTGCAATCTTAGCAAACCCACTCAACAAACAGCAAAAAAATAGGACGCTACTCTCTCAACACATAATGCGCCAACCCTGATGGTTGCCCGATAGCCTGCTTACATCACCATCCAACCACAACTGAAGCAACATTAGGCTCTGAGAGGCAGGCATGGCCACGGCCAGCAATCCCCACCTAAATAGATGCATAGGAACCCGGCGGATACGCGCACCTCGCCACAAGCACCTTAGAGCCGCGGAGAAGCTCGCTGGAGCCCATGACGAACCAAGTCGCCCAAAGGCAGCACAATCATAACCGTCGCCACACAGGGCCCTCCGTGGCTGTACGGGCCTACCTGCATTAAGCAGCTTAACCGAAGCGTCATCCATTCGATCGCTTTAAGCTTCGCAAGGCCATTCACAGCCTCGCGGGGAGGGGTATCGAAAGCTTCAGCAGTAACCTCCAGCAAAATCTGAAATGCACCTGTAATCGGGTTCTGAGAGCCCTGACCACAGTAGGTGAGTTTAAGCTGACCACCCAAAGGCTAGGCGGCATACTTTGGCCCATCGCGACTTTTTAAAAAAGGCGAATTCGTCTTAAAGCTCACTGCGTGAGCAGATCACATACAGCCAAAGATCACACAGCGCTCTAGGTTCGCTTTCGGGACTTCTTTTTCCCAGGGTGCAGCGGACGCCCCCCCTCAAAGGGGGCGGCAGCGTAGCGCCATGAAAGCTATTTGATAGATATATGTATCTATCTGTTAGCTATATGGTGACTTCAAAAATTCCTTATTTTATTGATTAATACAAGTGCATTTGAATCAACTCATGATTCACATGAACCAATCAATGTTACAAATGAATCAATCTATGTTGTATTAGCACCAAGTTATGACACCAACGCATCAAATCACGGCGATAATTTCTATGTGAGGAAGGCCCGAAGGCCTACCTTAGTTGTTCTGGTCGTCCGTGATGTATTCGTCCTGATCAACAAAACCCTCCGGAAGAAGGTCTACAACCTTATACGCTGATTTATTCAGGGTATAGAGTTGTGTCCCTCTGTTGTAATCGTACTTGATGCCAACTGCTTTTTTGATGTCCCTAAAAGCTCGAGTGATTGCGTTGTCTGGGCGCACAGAGCCTTCGAGCGAAAGCACCTTGATCAACTCATCGCGAGACACGGATGTTTTCACCCCGAAGGTCCCATCTCGCTGACGGCTAGCACCTGCAACCTGCAAGTATCGCATCATGCCGAGAGAGATCGTTGAAGTGAGCTTATCTCGAGCTTGTGACGACAGGAACTTGAGACTGTACTCACTCGACCCAAAGTGCTTCAGGTATTCCTCAGTGAACGTCACAGCAATGCGGTCATATGCCTGATCGTATGCTACCGATTTGATCAATCCGTACCTAAACCATGAGCCTTCGGCATTCTCGACGCAGACAAAGGTGTTCTGCAAAGTTTTTAGTTCCGCGAACAATAGCTCTCGCTGGGTTTTCCTATGATCATTACGGCCCACGCGGTTCAATGTGCCCCGTACGCCCAGTACGATAGTATCACGAACACTGCTTTTCTTGCTTCGGGCTGCACTGACTTCAAGCATTGCGTCAACGAAGTCTTTAAGCTTCTGGCGTATCTTTGCAGCCGTTGGCTTTTTGGACTCGAAACGTTCGAGTTGAGCATTATTCAGAAGGGCCTTAACCGCGCTCAGACGTTCAGCATCATACTTTTCGCAAGTGATACTACGCCTTAAATCGGCATCGAGTTTTTCATAAGCAACGCCGATTGCTTCAGATACGATATCTACAGTCAGAAGCTCGGCCTTATCGTAGTAACTGTGCGTCCATAGACTCTCCATCAGCACATCAAATAGTTTTGTGTGACCGATTTTGAGTTGGGCACTTGCTTCAACAATTAGCTTGTGTCCAGATTCAAGCTCCGCCTCATGCTTAAAGATCACAGAGCCATCTCGGTTTGTGACCTTTGACAAAGGAAGTAGCCAGAAATCTTTAAGCGTTGTCTCTGGGCTATTAACGATTGGATAGGTCTTGCCGAACTTCTTCTTGGCAACTGAGTTCGGTTTCTTTTTATTGGGAACCGCAGTCATTCCTCACCCTCCCAATCAGCAACCTGCTCAGTGAACACAATCATATCACGGTCAATAGTCCAAGTGACCTCCGAGATGTAAGGAACGATTACTAGGTAACGCTCATTATCAGTGAAGCCTTCGATCATCATTGTCGTTTTGCCATACCCACAGCCATAGTCGTGGATAATGACAGGGCACTCTTTGCCAGTCATCATAATATTCATGGGATTTCTCCGTCTTTCGTTGATTTTCGTTGTCGAGCAATCCGCTCGATGAATGCCTCTCACGCGCCAACGACAACGCTCGGCGGATCACGTTAATCCGCCGTTAAGAGACATTCATGGAAAGGATTGAGACCGCCTATGCGAGGCTTGGGAGTGGAGGAGAGGTCTTAGGACACAAGCACACTAGATCACGTGTTCAGCTCTACAGCGACAAAATGCTCAGTCGTCTGCTCACACCAGTCAGGGTGTGACTCGATAGAAGCCACTGCTGAGAGCACTCAGCTATGTTCTCGAGTAGGTGCTTTTTGCGTATTTTGGTACGGCCTGTGATTAACATGACGCTGTGCGGATGGAGTTGTCGAGGCCAAGGCACCAAAGCTTATTCGTTATGCTAATCCGATTGGGTCTTTTCATTGAAAATAGGATTGCAAAAGGCGACTACTTTTTCGACCGACTACGCTGAATCCCGATCTCTGGTCATTATCAAGAAAAGGGCTGTCAGCCTCATGCTCTATGCTGGCTTTGATATATCTGGACCAAGCCAGCTCTCAGCGTCGAACGGTATCGATAGAATTCTGAAGATATTCTCGCTTTAACCGTAGGTCAGTAGGGCTACCGTAGTTGTCACTGATACTCTTTGCCCAGCCACCTAACTCGTCACGAACATCCTTGGGGCACCCAACATTTCTAAGGCGCGTTGCCATAGTATGCCTAAAGCTATGACAAGTAGGAGCCCCCTCGCCCAACCACACCTTTAGACGCTTATTAACAGACGCAGACGCTGTGTCGTTTTTTAGAGTTCCACTATCTTCATCAACGTAGCGGGGAAAAACAAAAGTATCAGAATTTCCTTTGACACGTAGTGCCGAGGAAAGTGCGGCTCCGACAAGGGGCACAAGCCGCTTCGAACTTTTAGTCTTCAAACGCCGCATTGAGTTCCGATGAAGTCGAATATGAGGCACTTCAGCATCTAAGACGATATCATCGGCCTGCAAACCAACCACCTCTGCAACCCTCATACCTGTATCCATAAGGAGCCCGATAAGATTGTCTATCTCATTAGGCTCGTTGGTCGTCGTGAGCCTTGTTCGGATCATTTCTTGCTGCTCTTTAGTGAAATCTTCTCGGTCTTTGGCATCTTCTAACAGATTGGGGATTTCGACATTCTTGAACGGATTATGAAGTTCGATTTCACGTAACTGACCGACGTAGTTGATGGCCGCACGGATAACGCTTAGCTTACGCTTTACAGTAGCGGTCTTTAGCCCCTGCTCTTCTATTAGATTTTTCACCAACCGATGGACGTCCAATCGACTTACATCAGAGGTCGAGATATCTCCCAGTGCAGAAATAAATGTTGCAAAGGCTCCGTCTACCGAGTTCCTCTGTTTACGGTTATTTGCCCAACCTTTTAACTCAAGGTACTCCTGCTGAATTGCAGACAAAGACCACAGGTCAATACCTCTTGAACGCTGCAAAGCCTGCCATGTGACATCATCGAGATTTTGCTCCAGGATGTCATCTTCGCGTTCGCGGTTCCCACCCGCCAAAGCTATATCAAAGAGTTCTTTCTTAGCTTCGCCGCTAAGACGCTCTTCGATGAAATCGCCAAGATCAAAAGGCTGATTGTGATATGTTTTGAAAAGCTCTTCAGAACTCTTAATAACCTCGATCGTAGGCTCACCAGCCTCAATAGCGGCCCACTGAGCCTCAAGGTACCTATTGATACGACTAGCCTCCTTGAGAGCCTTCTGCCTATCAGCGGTACGTGTCGAGATGACCTCTTTGATTTTTGCAGGCCCTTTAAAGCCGCTCTGAGCCTTTAATGCTCTGACTACGCCGGCAGGTATTCTGCGGGTATAGTAATAGTTGTTGCTACCGTTTTGCTTACTCAGATATTTTGCAGACACACTAAACATCCCGTAATCGAATACAAATCTAGTCACATCTTCCTCTTTGTACCAAAGTTTGTACCAAAGAAGATCGAACCCGAAACTGTACACAAAACCCCTTATTTACAAGGATTTTTGACAAAAAGGCGCAAAATTTTTTCGGAAAAATGGCGCACCCGACAGGATTCGAACCTGTGGCCTCTGCCTTCGGAGGGCAGCGCTCTATCCAGCTGAGCTACGGGTGCCTAAGCCGTTCTATAGCCGTGGCGATTTCTGGTCGCAATGCGAAATCGCCACTTGGCCAATCTTAACCGAAAAGTTCGTGACAGAACTCTAGCGCGTCCACGAGAACGTCGACTTCGGCCTTGGTGTTATACATGCCAAAGGATGCACGGCAGGTCGCGCCAACGCCCATATGCTCCATCAAGGGCATGGCGCAGTGGGTGCCCGCACGGACCGCAACGCCTTTTTTATCAAGCACGGTCGAGATGTCATGCGCGTGGGCTGCACCGTCCAAAGTGAACGAGAAAATCGCGGCTTTATCCTTAGGGTTGCCCTGAAGTTTCAGCCAATTCAAACCGCGCAGGCGATCGTTCGCATAATCGCGAAGCGCGTGTTCATGGGCCGCGATATTCTCCATCCCGATTTGCATAAGGTAGTCGAGAGCGACGCCCATGCCGATGGTTTGCACGATGCCTGGAGTGCCGGCCTCAAACTTCATCGGCGGGTCGTTATAGGTCACTGCATCGCGGGTCACGTCACGGATCATGTCGCCACCGCCCATAAAGGGCTGCATTTCCGCCTGACGTTCCTTGCGCACATAGATCGCGCCAGAGCCTGACGGGCCGTAGAGTTTGTGCCCTGTGATCGGATAGAAATCCGCGCCGATGTCTTGGACATCGACAGACATGTGAACCGCGCCTTGGCTGCCATCGACGAGAACAGGAACGCCTTTCTCGCGGGCCGCGTGGCAGATGGTTTTTACATCAACAACGGTCCCTAACACGTTGGAACATTGCGTAATTGCGACAAGTTTTGTTTTGGGCGAAATGGCGTCAATCACAGCTTGCGGGTCAAGGTTGCCGTCGGCATCAGGTTCAACCCATTTCAGGACAACACCCTGACGTTCGCGCAGGAAATGCCATGGAACGATATTCGCATGGTGTTCGAGCAACGATAAAACGATCTCGTCCCCCGCCTGAAGGCGCGGCGCAGCCCAAGCGTAGGCCACCATATTGATACCCTCGGTCGTGCCTGAATTGAGGATGATCTCGTCCTCATCGGCAGCGTTCAGGAACTTTGCCACAACGCCACGCACGCTTTCGTATTTGTCGGTCGCGAGGTTCGACAGGAAATGCAGACCGCGGTGGACGTTCGCGTATTCCTCGGAATACGCGCGGGTCACGGCGTCGATCACCACCTGCGGCTTTTGCGCAGAGGCACCGTTATCAAGGTAGACCAGCGGTTTATTATTGACCGTGCGCGATAGGATCGGGAAATCCTTGCGGATGGCATTTACGTCATACATGTCAGACGTCCTTTTCAGCCTCAATCAGGCTTTTGACCCAGATAGAGAGGAACGAAAGCCCCCAAAGCCCACCAATGATATTGGTCGCAGCAACATCACCATTGAACCCACGCAGCAGCCCGTAAAAGAGCGCGAGCGGTGTGGTCGCGAGGATGGACCAAAACAGCGCAACGCGGGCAGAGTAGAAGCTACCTTTGCCACCCATTGCCTTAGCTATCAGATGGCTGAAGGCGGCGAGGGCGTAGAAAAACAGCGGTGCGATAAAGACCCAGAGGAACAGCGCCCCCGTGATTTGTTCACGCGAGCTGACGCCCGTCATTTCCTCGACCCGCACGGCGTAGGGCCATGTGGCGAGGAAGTTGAGTGCGCAGCCGCCCATGAGGAAAGCCAAGGCGCGGTCCTCGCGGTGACCCATGGACAGAAGTTTGTCCATCACCGCACGCGGTCCGCGCCATGTGGCGACCATATCGCGAGTGACGCTCACCGACGACGCCCCAACCATTGTTCAAGACGTTGGCCAAGCTCGTCCGCGATTTCCTCGTTTTCGATCTCTTGCAGAGCTTCGGCGAGGAACGCCAGCGTCAGCATGTCTGTGGCTTCGCCCTTTGGAACACCGCGCGAACGCAGGTAGTAGAGCGCCGTATCGTCGAGTGCGCCACAGGTCGAACCGTGCGAACAAGCCACGTCATCGGCGTAGATTTCCAACTCTGGCTTCGCGAGGAAGTTTGAATCGTCGTCCAGCAAGAGACCTTGGGAAATCTGGTAACCGTCGGTTTTCTGAGCGCCCTCTTTGACGAGGATTTTGCCCTGAAACACGCCCGTCGCACCGTTGCGGAGCACCTTTTTGAACACCTGACGGCTTTCGCAACGCTCTGCATCGTGGGTGATGAACACCGTATCATCGTGCAAGAAATCGCGGCCATCGCCAACGCAGGCACCAGCAACATGCGCAATCGCATCATCGCCCGTGAGTTCAATCACGGTCTCGTTGCGGGTCAGAACGCCGTTCACGGTTAGGGTGAACGATTTGAACGCGGACTCTGTGCCGAGGCGGGTAAAGATGCCCGTCACAGCACGGCGTTCGTGGTCACGACCTTGGGCGCGAACGTGGTGGAAGGACGCTTTATCAGCGACTTCGACCTCAAGCACCTTGTTGAAACGTGCAGCCCCTGGGCCATTTTCCAACAAAGTGACCGATGCGCCCTCTTCGACCTTTACCAAATTGTGGAGGATCGCGTCAGAGGACACGTCTTTGTGCAAGTAGGTCAGGTTGATCGGCTTGCTCACCTCTTTGGTCACACGGATCACGATCCCATCGGTCGCGAAGGCGGTGTTCAACGCGGCCAGAGGACGCTGAACCGGTGTTTGACCACGGGTTTCCAGAACACCGTAGAGGTCTTTGGCCCAGTGAATATCGCGGTTCATCGCATCCGAGACACGTTCGATTTCCACACCGTCGAGCGACAGATCGTCGGACGCCTCGGCATCGAATACCCCATCAACGAAAACGATTTTCAGACGGTCGAGATCGTTGAAAACAGGTGCTTCGTCGTTCTCAAATACCGCAGCCTCGGGCGCGTCAATCGACGTCAGCGAGGTCGGATCGGTGTAGCGCCAATATTCGTCACGTTTGATCGGCAGACCCATCGCCGCAACACGAGAGAGTGCGGACTGACGCGCCTCGGCCGCCCAACCTGCCCCATCCGGCAAGGTCAGGGCCGCTAGACGCGCGTCGGTCGCGTCGGCCTTGATCTTGGGAAGAGCCATTATTCCACCTCCGCCAAGAGGTCAGCGTAACCGTTATTTTCAACTTCGAGCGCCAGCTCTGGGCCACCCGTTTTGATGATACGGCCATTTGCCATAATGTGCACGACGTCAGGTTTGATGTGGTCGAGGAGACGCTGATAGTGCGTGATCACGAGGAACGAACGTCCCTCAGAGCGCAGCGCATTCACGCCCTCGGACACCAGTTTCATCGCGTCCACATCGAGGCCAGAGTCGGTCTCGTCGAGGATGCACATCTTTGGCTCGAGCATCGCCATCTGAAGGATTTCGTTGCGTTTCTTCTCACCACCCGAGAAACCAACGTTCACAGGACGTTTGAGCATATCCGCATCGATTTTCAGGGTCTTTGCGCGTTCACGCACGACCTTGAGGAAGTCTGCGCTGGACAGTTCTTCTTCGCCGCGTGCCTTGCGCTGTGCGTTCACAGCGGTGCGCAAGAACGTCAGGTTACCAACGCCCGGTATTTCTACGGGATATTGGAACGCGAGGAACAGGCCTGCAGCGGCGCGCTCTTCGGGTTCCAGATCGAGCAGGTCAGCACCATCAAGCGTTGCTTCACCGTCTGTGACCTCGTAGCCATCGCGGCCCGACAGAACGTAGGACAGCGTCGATTTACCCGACCCGTTCGGACCCATGATCGCGTGGACCTTACCAGCCTCAACCGTGAGGTTCACACCTTTGAGGATCTGCTTGTCCTCGTTTTCAAGTTTGACATGCAGGTTCTTGATTTCCAGCATCTTTATCTCCTTCGGGTGTCGCGCCACCCGCACTAACTGTTGTGCCCTGCGCGGGCGAATATCTTAACCGACCGAGCCTTCGAGGCTGATCGCGACGAGCTGTTGGGCTTCCATAGCGAATTCCATCGGCAGCGCCTGAAGCACTTCCTTACAGAACCCGTTCACCACCAGAGCAACGGCCTCTTCTTCGTCCATGCCGCGCTGGCGGCAGTAGAAGAGTTGATCGTCATCCACCTTGGAGGTGGTTGCCTCGTGTTCCACGCGGGACGAGTTATTTTTAACCTCGATGTAAGGCACGGTATGCGCGCCACACTGCGAGCCGATCAGCAAGCTGTCACATTGGGTGTAGTTGCGGCTGTTTTTAGCTTTCGGGTGCATCGACACCAGACCACGGTAGGTGTTCTGCGCCTTACCTGCCGAGATGCCTTTGGACACGATCCGGCTCTTGGTGTTTTTACCAAGGTGGATCATCTTTGTGCCCGTATCGGCCTGCTGGTAGTTGTTGGCGATCGCGATCGAGTAGAACTCGCCTTGGCTATCGTTGCCACGCAGGATGCAGGACGGGTATTTCCAAGTGACGGCAGAGCCTGTTTCGACCTGCGTCCACATCACTTTGGACCGATCACCGCGGCAGTCTGCGCGTTTGGTCACAAAGTTATAGATGCCGCCTTTGCCGTTTTCATCACCTGGGAACCAGTTCTGAACGGTGGAGTATTTCACTTCTGCGTCTTCTTCGACGATGATCTCAACGACCGCAGCATGGAGCTGTGCGGTATCGCGTTGCGGCGCGGTGCAGCCTTCGAGGTAGGACACATAAGAGCCCTTGTCCGCGATGATCAGCGTGCGTTCGAACTGACCCGTGTTTTCCGCGTTGATGCGGAAATAGGTCGACAATTCCATCGGGCAGCGGGTGTTCGGCGGGATGTAGACAAACGACCCGTCCGAGAACACGGCAGAGTTCAGCGTAGCATAGTAGTTATCAGACACAGGAACCACAGAGCCGAGGTATTTTTTGACCAGCTCAGGGTGATCTTTGATCGCTTCAGAGATTGAACAGAAAATGACGCCAGCCTTTTCCAACTCTTTCTTAAACGTTGTACCGACCGACACAGAGTCAAAGACGGCATCGACGGCGACCTTACGTTCGCCTTCTTTGTAGTCCTCAGCGCCCTCAACACCCGCAAGGATCATCTGCTCTTTGAGCGGGATGCCGAGCTTTTTGTAGGTCTCAAGGAGTTTCGGATCGACGTCGTCGAGCGACTTGGGCTTCTCAGCCATCGATTTCGGACGGGCGTAGTAATACTGGTCCTGAAAATCGATCTCGGGATAGTTGACCATCGCCCATTTGGGTTCAGTCATCGTCTCCCAACGTTCGAACGCAGCCAGACGCCATTCGGTCATCCACTCTGGCTCTTCGTTCTTTTCAGAGATCAGGCGCACGATATCGGGGTTTACGCCCTTGGGGGCGTATTCCATCTCGATCTCGGTTTCCCAACCGTATTTGTATTTGCCCGACAGCTTTGCAACGGCATCTACGGTGTCCTGATCGACACCTTCTTTTACGTCCATCTCGGGGCGGTCTAGTGCAGCCATGACCTTTCCTCTCTTAAGCGGCGCGTGCGCGCATCTTTTTGTATCGATCAGCCCAAGCATCGGCATATGCCAGCACTTCGGCCTTCGTTGTTTCCAGACCAAGCGAAATCCGCGTCGCGCTAGCGGCTTCGACTTCGTCCAATCCCATCGCCTGCAAAACTCTGCTGGCTTTTACCTTGCCGGATGAACAGGCTGATCCTGCTGAAATCGCAAATCCGGCGAGGTCCATTGCCATTACTTGGGTTTCGCCTTTCCAGCCCCGTGTCACATAGCACGAGGTGTTGGGCAACCGCGTAACAGCATTCCCGACAAAAATAGTTTCTTTTGAGGCATCGGCAATACGTGCCTCTAACAAATTCCGCAATTCTGCGACTTCGTCCCAGCGCCCATCAGCGAGGTCTTTCTGCCCCGCAACCGCAGCAGCCGCAAAGCCCGCGATGCCGATCAAATTCTCAGTCCCAGCACGGCGTCCCATTTCCTGACCACCGCCCAACAACTGCGCCTTGAGGTCGTGACCTTGCGGGATCACGAGAACACCGACGCCTTTGGGCCCGCCAATTTTGTGCGCGGAGGCAAAGACCATTTCAACGCCCGCCCAGCTATAGGCAAACGGGATGCGGCCGAACCCTTGGGTCACGTCGGATACCGCCAAACCGTTAGGGAGGCTCTGAATGACTCCCGTTTCGGAGTTTGCCAGTTGCAGGCAGCTATTCGCAGGATCGTCGACCGTCACAATCCCGTTCGCATTAACAGGCAACGACATATCGAGCCACGCGCCTACAGCGTCGTGTTCAATCTGCGCACCTTTGAGCGTGCGACCTGCACAGGCCAACGCCGCCGCCTCTGTCGCGCCAGAGACAATCACCAGATCAGCATTGCCTGCACCCAAAGCCTCAGCAATCTGCTGACGGGATTTTTCAAGCAAAGCCTTCGCCGCACGACCTTCCGAATGCACAGACGACGGATTGCCGACGATATCCATCGCGGCAATCATGGCCTCTTTGGCCTCAGCACGTAAGGGCGCCGTCGCGTTATGATCCAGATACGTGCGGGTCACTCGTCCACCACCTCAAATAGGGCTGGAACGGCAGGGCACGGCGCGAGGCCGTTGTTGATCACGTCTGACAGGCGGGCCTGATGAAGGAAGACGTAGACATGAGCCGAGAGGCCTTCCCACAGGCGGTTGGTCAGGGATTGCGCACGGCTGCCAGAGTTCGCACCCGATGCCCCTGCCCCTTTGTGCATGGCGCTGACGGTTTCATCGACGGCAGTCAGAATGTCCGACACGCGGATTTCAGAGGCTGGACGGGACAGCTTGTAGCCGCCACCTGGGCCACGGACAGAGTCGACCAAACCATCGCGGCGCAGCTTAACGAAAAGCTGCTCGAGATAGGGCAGCGACACGTCCTGACGCTTGGAAATCTCGGCCAAAGTGACGAGCGATCCTTCGGGCTGAAGGGCCAGATCCGCCAGTGCAACCACCGCATAACGGCCTTTGGTGCTCAGTTTCATACATATACCCCTGTCAGAACGCCCATTTCATGCGCAAGATCATTGACGTAAGCGGTCTGCCTCATTAACTCCGACACAGCCCACAGGACGTCCGTCCTGATAATTTAGAATCCTTCTAAGGTGTCCGAGAATTATAGTCAAGAATTCCGACACCCTACATAACGCGCAGGGAGCACCATGCCCGAAGTGATTTTCCCCGGTCCCGAAGGCCGGCTCGAAGGCCGTTACCATCCGCAAAAAGATCGTGACGCACCGATTGCAATCGTTTTGCACCCGCACCCGCAGTTTGGCGGCACGATGAACAACCGTGTGGTTTATAACCTGCACTATGCGTTTTATAACCTCGGCTTTACCGTTCTGCGGTTCAACTTCCGTGGCGTAGGCCGCAGCCAAGGTGAATATGATCAGGGCATTGGTGAACTGTCTGATGCAGCGTCCGCTCTCGACTACCTGCAGTCGATGAACACTGGTTCTAAACACTGCTGGGTCGCTGGTTTCTCGTTCGGTGCGTGGATCGGTATGCAGCTTTTGATGCGCCGCCCAGAGATCACTGGCTTTGTGTCGGTGGCCCCGCCTGCTAACATGTACGACTTCTCGTTCCTTGCGCCCTGCCCGTCGTCGGGTCTGGTCATCAACGGTTCGGCTGACCGCGTGGCTCCGCCAGCAGACACCGAAACCTTTGTGAACAAACTGCACGACCAAAAAGGCATCACCATCACGCATGACGTGGTGGACGGCGCTGGTCACTTCTTTGAAGACCCGCACATGGACACGATGATCAACTCTGTTCAGGGCTACGTGCGCCGTCGCCTGACGGAAAACACGCGCTGATCCATGGCTCTACTGGATGATATGGCCGACGAGCTGGCGCAAATGGCGCTAGAAGACGAGGCCCGCAGCGGGGACGATCAGATCGTTCGAAAAGTGGCAGAAATCCTTGGAGCGTCGTCACAGACGCTTCAAGAGGCGTTCAACACGGCCATCCGTGTGCGCCGCGCCGAAGCCCGAGCGCGCGACCTTCTCGCGCAACGCAAGGCCCAATTCGAGGCATCATCCCAATGACATCGACCCTGTCCGCCCAGTTTACTTTCCTGAACGAGGCGGACAGGCTCAAATCCGTAGACCGCGCCAATCTTCTAATTGATTGCAGCCGTCCGGAAAACAGCGCCGAACATAGCTGGCACCTTGCGCTTTACGCGTTGGTCTTTGGCGATACCGCCGCGCCCGATGTGGACGTGGACCGCGCTATCGCGATGCTGCTGCTTCATGACATCGTTGAGATCGACGCTGGCGATCACCCCATCCATGAGGCACACGATTGGGACGCGGTGGCCGTGGCCGAACGCAAAGCTGCCGACCGTATCTTTGGCCTGCTACCCCTACCCCAAGCCAAAGAGTTTCGAGGCATCTGGGACGAATTCGAAGCCGCCCAAACCCCGACGGCTAAATTTGCGAAACGGTTGGATACAGCGCAGCCGATGTATCAAACGCTCTGCGCGCCCAACCCTGTGCCTGATCATGTTGAGGTCGTGCGCGGCAATCTGACAACCGGACGGGCGCGTCCCTTGGCCGAGAGTTGGCCTGAGGCTTATTCCCATGCGAAATCGATGCTCGACGAGACGGCGTCGACCGCGTCCACAGACTACTTGCTGCGATTGGCGTTCCTGTTAGAGGCCTGCAAGCTCAAGTCCGTCTACCGCGCGACGAAACTTTGCGACGGATCGCGGCACGAGAACTCTGGCGAACACAGTTGGCATATCGCGCTTTATGCGATGACGTTGGCCTCTCATGCGATCAAGCCCGTGAACATCGGCCGCGTGATCCGCATGTTGCTGATCCATGATCTGGTAGAGATCGACGCAGGTGATACGCCGATCCACGGTGACTTTGACCCTGCCGAACAAGAACAGATCGAACGACTGGCTGCGGATCGTCTCTTTGGCCTTTTGCCGCCCGCCCAAGGTGCGAAACTCCGTGCGCTCTGGGAAGAGTTTGAAGCGGCAGAAAGCGATGACGCTATCTTTGCCAAGTCTATCGACCGCGTGCAGCCGTTAGCGTCGAACCTTGAGAACGGCGGCGGATCATGGCCTGATTATAACGTCAGCTATGCGCAGCTAGTCGGTCGTGTCGGGGATAAGATCGCAAAGGGTGCGCCCGCTGTTTGGGCTGAGGTCGATACCCGCATTCGCGCCCATCCATGGTTTGCGAAAGAATTTCAAAAATAACTGTATACAATTGCATACAGTTATGGAGTTCCGTCCGACTTTCGTCTAATGTGCGCGCAAACACTTTAGTTTGCGGAGCATCCCATGACCAAGATCAAGGTAGCTAACCCCGTTGTCGAACTCGACGGCGATGAGATGACACGGATCATCTGGGACTTTATTAAACAGAAATTGATCCTGCCCTATCTCGATATCGACCTGAAATACTACGATCTCGGCATCGAAGAGCGTGATCGCACCGACGACCAGATCACTATCGACGCGGCCTACGCAATCAAAGAGCATGGCGTCGGCGTCAAATGTGCGACCATCACCCCCGATGAAGCCCGTGTTGAGGAATTCGGCCTGAAACAGATGTGGAAGTCGCCGAACGGCACGATCCGCAACATCCTTGGCGGCGTTGTGTTCCGCCAGCCGATCATCTGCAAAAACGTTCCGCGCCTTGTCCCCGGTTGGACGCGCCCGATCGTTGTTGGCCGCCATGCCTTTGGCGACCAGTATAAAGCGACAGATTTCCATTTCCCGACCGCTGGCAAACTGACGATGAAATTCGTTGGCGAGGACGGCACCGTGATCGAGCGCGACGTCTATGATGCGCCGTCTGCCGGCGTTTACATGGGAATGTATAACCTCGACAGTTCGATCCGCGACTTCGCGCGCGCGTCGTTCAACTACGGTCTTTCTCTGAAATGGCCTGTGTATTTGTCGACCAAGAACACCATTCTCAAGGCCTATGACGGTCGGTTCAAGGATCTCTTCCAAGAGATTTATGACGCTGAATTCGCTGAGAAATTCAAAGAAGCAGGCATCTGGTACGAACACCGCCTGATTGACGACATGGTGGCCTGTGCGTTGAAATGGAATGGCGGCTTTGTTTGGGCGTGCAAAAACTACGACGGCGATGTGCAGTCCGATACTGTGGCGCAGGGCTACGGATCGCTCGGCATGATGGCGTCGCAGCTGATGACACCCGATGGCAAGATCGTCGAGGCCGAGGCCGCGCACGGTACCGTCACCCGCCACTACCGCAACCATCAGGCGGGCAAAGCCACGTCGACCAACTCTATCGCGACGATCTATGCGTGGACTGGCGCGTTGAAACACCGTGCAAAGCTGGACGAGAACGCGCAACTGATGCGCTTTGCCGAGACGCTGGAACGCGTGACAGTTCAATGCGTTGAGGACGGTCATATGACCAAAGACCTCGCCCTGCTTGTTGGTCCGGATCAGGGCTGGCTGACAACGATTGGCTTCCTCGAAAAGCTCGACGAATACCTGAACAAAGCCCTCGTCGGCTAACCAAAGGTCAGGCGCGTGGTGCAGATCACGCGCCTGATGGACAGGTAAGCATTACTGACCTATATATCGGTCATGCCAGCACCGATTCCTGTCCCGCAAAATAGCGTCCCACATACCCCGTTCGAAGACCTTCAAGGGCTGTCGATAGGTTTACTTACCACCTCTATTGCACTGACGATGCTCAAATCTTTGGGGTTCGTGACTGGGCAAACGGCAGGCGTCGCACTGATCGTCAGCTACATTTCAGGCATCAGTTTCAGCTGGGCGTTTTTCCTGATCAACCTCCCATTCTACGTGTTCGCGTGGTTCAGAATGGGCGCTGCGTTTACCATCAAATCCTTGATTTGCGTGACCGCCCTATCGGTGATGGTGGCCTATATCCCGCACCTGATGACCTTTGATCACCTAGACCCGCTGTTCGGCACGATTGCCTTTGGTGTGCTCTGCGGGTTCGGCCTCTTGGGCGTGTTTCGCCACAATGCATCGCTGGGCGGTTTGGGCGTGATTGCGCTGATGGTCCAAGACCGAACGGGGTTTCGCGCAGGCTATGTGCAGATCGCCGCTGACATCCTCATTTTTGCTACGGCTGCGGCGCTCCTGCCGCTACGGGTCGTTGGGTTTTCCCTTCTCGGCGCTCTGGTTTTGAACGGTGTGATCGCCTTCAACCACCGCCGTGACCGCTACATTGGAACGTAATTTATGACTGCCACCGAAAAACACTCTCTCATCGAAGATGCCCAAGGTATCGCGTTCGGCGTCTCTATGGCGTCGTTCGGCGTTTTGATCCTGACGCACCTCGGCTTTGTCACGGGGCAAACGGCGGGCTTCGCCATTCTAATTTCTTACGCAACGGGCTGGGGTTTTGGCCCCGTGTTCTTTGCCGTAAACCTGCCGTTTTATTGGCTCGGGTATAAACGGATGGGCCTGCGGTTCATGATCAAGACCTTTGTGGCGGTGGCCTCGCTCTCTGTTCTGACGACCATCCTACCGTCGCATATCGTTTTCGCCACTCTTACGCCGGCGGTTGGCGCGATCCTCTTTGGGTTTGTCACAGGCGCGGCGCTTATGGCGCTCTTTCGTCATGGATCGAGCCTTGGCGGTATCGGTATTCTCGCGCTCTATATCCAAGAGAAGACAGGCTTCCGTGCGGGATGGACACAACTACTGTTTGATGCCGCACTCTTTATCTTGGCCCTAGGCTTGCGCGATCTGCCGACAGTCGCCTACAGTTTCTTAGGCGCACTGGTTGTGAACCTCGTGATCGCCATTAACCACCGTAAAGATCGCTATATAGCCACCTAAAGGCCCGTTCATGCCAACCCATTATATCGCGCTGGTTTTTGCTGTTATGGCAGAAACCGTTGCTACCTCTGCATTGAAAGCATCCGACCAATTCACAAAGCTCGGTCCGACGGCAGTCGTCGTGATTGGCTACGCGATTTCATTTTATCTACTGGCTTACACGGTGCGCTTTATGCCCGTGGGCATCGTCTATGCGCTGTGGTCGGGCATGGGTATTATCTTTGTGTCGATCATCGGCTGGGTTTGGTTCAAACAGTACCTCGACCTGCCCGCAATCCTTGGGCTGGCGATGATCTTAGGCGGAATTGTGGTGATTAACGTCTTTTCCAACACAACTGGCACGCATTAAGCCCTTTAGGGGTGGCTTTTGCTGCGATTGCACGGTAAGGCGCAGCCAACTCTCCTTTTAAGGCTGCACTATGGATATCCGTAATATCGCGATTATCGCGCACGTTGACCACGGCAAAACGACGCTGGTAGACGAACTTCTAAAGCAATCCGGCGCGTTCCGTGAAAATCAGGCTGTTGCTGAACGGGCAATGGACTCGAACGACATTGAACGTGAGCGCGGGATCACCATCCTTGCAAAAGCAACCAGCGTCGAATGGAACGGCACACGGATCAACATCGTTGACACCCCCGGCCACGCAGACTTTGGCGGTGAAGTTGAACGCATCCTGTCCATGGTAGACGGCGTTGTTCTGCTGGTCGACGCGGCTGAAGGCCCGATGCCGCAGACCAAATTCGTAACTTCCAAGGCGCTGGCTCTCGGCCTGAAACCGATTGTTGTTCTGAACAAAGTCGACAAAGCAGACGCAGAGCCGGATCGCGCGCTCGACGAATGTTTCGACCTCTTCGCGAACCTCGGCGCGAACGAAGAACAGCTGGACTTCCCGCACCTCTACGCATCTGGCCGTTCGGGCTGGTGTGACACCGAACTCGACGGTCCGCGCAAAGACCTGACCGCATTGTTCGAACTAGTTGTGAAACACGTTGAGCCGCCAAAGCAACTGGCCGCAAAAGACGAACCGTTCCGCATGCTTGCGACCACTCTGTCCGCTGACCCGTTCATCGGTCGTATTCTGACGGGCCGCGTTGAAGCTGGTACCCTGAAAACAGGTGACTCTCTGCATGCACTGTCGCGCGACGGTAAGAAGATCGAAAACTTCCGCTGCACCAAAATCCTCGCGTTCCGTGGCCTGTCCCAGCAGCCGATCGATGAAGCCGTTGCAGGCGACATCGTGACTATCGCAGGTATGACCAAAGCGACCGTTGCGGACACGCTAGCTGACACCTCGGTGAACGAAGCGATCCCTGCGCAGCCGATCGATCCGCCGACCATCTCGGTCATGTTCGGCATCAACGACTCCCCGCTCGCAGGTCGTGACGGTAAGAAAGTTCAGTCGCGCGTCATCCGTGACCGCCTGTCGAAAGAAGCTGAAACCAACGTCGCAATCAAAATCGAAGACACCCCAGGCGGTGAAGCGTTCATCGTTTCGGGCCGTGGCGAACTTCAGATGGGCGTTCTGATCGAGAACATGCGTCGCGAAGGCTTTGAGCTGTCGATCTCGCGTCCGCAGGTTATCTTTAAAGAGGAAGACGGCGTTCGTATGGAACCCGTTGAAGAAGTCACCATCGACGTTGACGACGAATACACTGGCGTTGTCGTTGAAAAACTGACCGGCCCGCGCAAAGGCGATCTGGTCGAGATGAACCCAGGCGGCAACGGCAAGACCCGCATCGTGGCTCACGTCCCCTCGCGCGGCCTGATCGGCTACCACGGCGAATTCCTGACGGACACCCGTGGTTCGGGCGTCATGAACCGCCTCTTCCACGGTTGGGTTGCACACAAAGGCCCAATCGCTGGCCGTCGTCAGGGCGTTCTGATCTCTATGGAGAACGGCACCGCTGTGGCCTATGCGCTCTGGAACCTCGAAGATCGCGGTAAGATGTTCATCAACCCGCAAGATCCTGTCTACACAGGCATGATCATCGGCGAACACAGCCGTGACAACGATCTCGAAGTGAACCCGCTCAAAGGTAAAAAGCTGACCAACGTTCGTGCCTCGGGCACCGACGAAGCGGTTAAGCTGACCCCGCCGACCGTTATGTCGCTCGAGCAAGCAATTGCTTACATCGACGATGACGAACTGGTGGAAGTAACCCCCAACGCGGTTCGCCTTCGCAAACGTTACCTCGATCCGCATGAGCGGAAGCGCCAATCGCGCTCCGCATAATACGGATAAAAAGCGGACCCTTCGGGGTCCGTTTTTCGTTTTGGGGCTTTGCCCCCGCGCGTTCCGCGCTCCCCCAGGATATTTGAGGCACAAAGGCAAAGGGCGCGACGTTTAGAAACGCCGCGCCCTTTGTTTAGGAGTATTTTAGGTGCTTATTCGGCTGCTTCAACGATCAGAAGATCGCGTTCGCTGGCACCTTTGGCATAGCTGAGCGCCTCTTGGTACGCGTCCGAATAGTAGCAATCATGAGCAATCTGGAGGCTTGAGAAGAACGCGACGACGTGGCGTGCGCGCTCTTTGCCTTCGAGGATTTCATAATTGCCGCCACGTGCGAGGAATTTCCCACCGTGGTCCGCAATCGCGACGGTCGCGCGTTTGGCATACTCGCTATACGCCGCCTCGTCCGTTACGTTGACGTGTGCGATCCAATAGGCTCCAGCCATGATTATGCTCCTGCAACTACGGCTTCGGCTGCTTTTATTGCAGCCTCCGCATTTTCAACCGATGCACCGCCACCCTGCGCCATGTCGGGACGACCGCCGCCACCTTTGCCGCCAAGCTCTGGTGTGACCGCGCGAATGATATCGGCTGCCGAAACCTTGCCCGTCAGATCAGCGGTGACGCCACAGGCAACGGCAGCTTTACCGTCCGCATCTGCAATGAGGAGGATGATGCCCGACCCCATCTGGCCTTTCATCTCATCGATGATGCCAGGAAGGTCTTTGCCTGTTACGCCAGATAGCACTTGAGCCTTAAACGCCATGCCGTTGATTTCTTTGGCAGGTTCTTCGGCTTTTGCACCACCAGACATCGCGAGTTCACGACGCAGTTGCGCGACTTCGTTTGCGAGTGCCTTGCGTTCATCCATGAGCGCTTTGACGCGATCAGCGGCTTCGCTTGCAGGTGCTTTGAGCACCGCGGCAACAGCGTTCAGACGCGCCTCTTGGTCTTTGAGGTAAGCGATTGCCGCCTGACCAGTCAGGGCTTCAACGCGGCGAACACCTGCAGAGGATGCGCTGTCAGAGAGCACAACGAACGCACCGATATCACCCGTTTGACGAACGTGCGTACCGCCGCAGAGTTCGAGCGAATAGACGTTTCCGTCAGTGCCCTTGCCCGAACCGAGCAAGCGGCCCATCGACACAACGCGCACTTCGTCGCCGTATTTTTCACCGAACAGAGCCTGCGCACCGAGGGCACGCGCATCGTCTGGCGTCATGATACGGGTCTCAACAGCAGTGTTCTGACGGATCATCGCGTTTACATCGGCTTCGACTTGCGCCAGTTCTTCGGCGGATAGCGCGTTGCCGTGGCTGAAGTCGAAACGCAGACGGTCTGGCGCGTTCAACGATCCGCGCTGCGCCACATGATCACCCAGCGCGTCACGAAGGGCTTCGTGCAGAAGGTGGGTTGCAGAGTGGTTCGCGCGAATGTCGCCGCGCCGCTCGTGCTCCACCTCAAGCTTTGCAGCCTGACCGCGGCTGATCGACCCTTCGGTGACTTCTGCGAAGTGGATGAAGATGCCAGCAGACTTTTTCGTGTCAGTGACCTTAGCCGTGCCTGTTTCCGTGCGGATAAAGCCCGTATCGCCAACCTGACCACCCGATTCACCATAGAACGGCGTTTGGTTAACCACGATCTGAACGGTTTCGCCCGTCGCGGCGGTTTCGACAACATCAGACACTTTGACGACCGAGAGGATCTGGCCTTCGGCGGTTTCGGTGTCATAGCCAAGGAATTCGGTTACGCCGAATTTATCAGCCATTTCGAACCAAACAGTCGCATCGGCTGCTTCGCCAGAGCCGGACCACGCGGCACGTGCTTTGGCCTTTTGCTCTTCCATAGCAGCGTCGAATCCGTCGGTGTCCACGGCGCGGCCTTTTTCACGCAGCGCATCCTGAGTGAGGTCGAGCGGGAAGCCGTAGGTGTCATAGAGTTTGAACGCGGTCTCACCCGGTAGGTTTGCACCTTCTGGCAGATCAGACAATTCGTCATCCAGCAGTTTCAGGCCGCGATCCAAGGTTTGCTTGAAACGGGTTTCTTCCGCGCGGAGCGTTTCTTCGATCAAGGCCTGAGCCTGACCGAGTTCTGGATAAGCAGCGCCCATTTCGCGAACGAGCGCAGGAACCAAACGGTGCATCAGTGGGTCAGTCGCACCGAGGAGGTGCGCATGGCGCATCGCGCGGCGCATAATGCGGCGCAGAACGTAGCCACGACCGTCGTTGGACGGCATCACACCATCCGCGATAAGGAACGAGGTCGAACGCAGGTGGTCCGCGATCACACGGTGATGCGTTTTACCTGGGCCGTCTGGGTCAACGCTGGTGGCGTTGGCCGATGCTTCAATCAGAGCGCGCATCAGGTCGGTATCGTAGTTGTCATGCTTGCCCTGAAGCAACGCGCCAATCCGTTCCAGCCCCATGCCTGTGTCGATGGACTGCATGTCCAGCGCTTTCATCGAGCCATCTTCGAACTGTTCGTTCTGCATGAAAACGACGTTCCAAATTTCGATGAAACGGTCGCCGTCTTCCTCTGGCGAACCCGGAGGGCCACCCCAGATGTGATCGCCGTGATCGTAGAAAATCTCGGTGCACGGACCGCACGGACCAGTCGGCCCCATCTGCCAGAAGTTATCCGACGTCGGAATGCGGATAATGCGATCCTCAGGAACGCCGACTTTCTTCCAGATTTCAAACGCTTCGTCGTCGGTATGGTAGACGGTCGTCAAAAGACGTTTGGGATCGATGTCAAAATCTTTGGTGATCAGTTCCCAAGCGAACGGAATAGCTTCGTTCTTGAAATAGTTACCAAAGGAGAAGTTCCCGAGCATTTCAAAGAACGTGTGGTGGCGCGCCGTGTAGCCAACGTTATCAAGGTCGTTGTGTTTGCCCCCTGCCCGCACGCATTTTTGAGATGTCGTCGCGCGCACGTAATCGCGCTTTTCAACGCCGGTAAAACAGTTCTTGAACTGCACCATGCCCGAGTTCGTGAACATCAGGGTCGGGTCGTTGCGCGGAACCAGCGGAGACGACGGAACGATGGTGTGACCATTCCGTTCGAAATAGCTGAGGAAGGTAGAGCGGATATCAGAAAGGCTCGTCATGGCGGTCCTTGAATTCAAAGTGTCCGTGGTGGAATACCCCTCCATCTACTCCGCGTAAAGCCCAATGAAAAAGGCCGCCCAAAAGAGCGGCCTTTCGTCAGAATTTGATCCATTACATCTCGACGAGATCATCGTCGCTGTCATTGTCATCCATGTGGAAATCGAGACCATGCGCGGCGCGAATTTTGTCTTCGATTTCGAGAGCGATCTGCGGATTTTCTTTAAGGAAGGTTTTAGAGTTTTCACGGCCCTGGCCGATCCGTTCATCCCCGTAAGAGAACCAAGCGCCAGACTTTTCAACAACGCCAGCTTTCACACCAAGGTCCAGAAGTTCGCCCGTTTTAGAAATCCCCTCGCCATACATAATGTCGAATTCAACCTGCTTGAACGGCGGAGCTACCTTGTTTTTTACGACTTTAACGCGGGTCGAGTTACCGACCACTTCATCACGGTCTTTGATCGCGCCAATACGACGGATGTCGAGGCGAACGGAGGCGTAGAATTTAAGAGCGTTACCGCCCGTTGTGGTTTCGGGCGAACCGAACATGACGCCGATCTTCATCCGGATTTGGTTGATGAAGATCACCATACAATTCGATTTTGAGATCGATCCTGTGAGTTTGCGCATCGCCTGAGACATCAAACGCGCATGAACACCCACGTTGCTGTCGCCCATGTCACCTTCGAGTTCGGACTTCGGCGTCAAAGCCGCAACCGAATCGACGACGACCATCGACACAGCGCCAGAACGTACGAGGGTATCGACGATCTCCAGTGCTTGTTCACCCGTATCAGGCTGCGAAATCAGAAGTTCGTCCAGATCAACGCCGAGTTTTTTCGCGTAGATCGGGTCCAGAGCATGCTCGGCGTCGACGAATGCACAAACACCGCCCTTTTTCTGTTCTTCTGCAATCGCATGAAGGGTCAGCGTGGTCTTACCCGACGATTCAGGCCCATAGATTTCGATGATCCGCCCCTTGGGCAGACCGCCAATCCCGAGCGCGATATCGAGGCCAAGCGAGCCAGTCGATGTCGCCTCAATCTCTTGGACAGGGCTATCCTTGCCGAGCTTCATGATAGACCCTTTGCCGAACTGACGTTCGATCTGGGCCAGTGCGGATTCCAACGCCTTTTGCTTATCGGCGGTTTTCTTGTCAGTCATGCTCAAAATATCTGCCATTGCCATCTTTGCGATCCTTATTTCACACCGTGAGGGGTGCGGCAATCATTGCCTTTGTTCGCCTCTTGTTCTCATTCGTTATGAGATCAAAAAGAGAACATTTCAAGAATTATTTTCTTGGGCTACTTTCATTCGCGAGAGATTAAAGAGTAGTTTACATCCAAACCGAGAGTGGGATTTTGCGTCGATATGCTTGTTTTCTGGAACGAAAAGCTTGTTTTTCTGGCCGTGCCAAAGACGGGCACAACGGCGATTGAGGGGGCACTCGCGCCGCGTGCCCAAGCCGTTTTCCGCGATCCACCGATTCTCAAACATACGCCCTACTACCGCTACAAACGGTTTGTTCTGCCGATGCTGGAAAAGGCTGGCGCCGAGGGCCTGCAAACCGTCGCTGTCGTCCGTCATCCGATTGATTGGCTTTCGAGCTGGTATCGATACCGCAATCGCGACGATCTGGTTGGGAGCAAGAACAGCACACGCGGCATGACGTTTGATGAGTTCGTCGTCGAATATTGTGAAGAAAAGCCCGCGCCGTTTGCCAATGTCGGCTCACAGGCCAAATTCCTCGCGGCGAACAACGGCCCGACCAAATGCGATTACGTGTTCCGATATGAAGCCCAACCAAAGCTCATCGAATTCCTTGAAACACGGTTGAATGTGAAGCTCGAATTGAAAGAGTTGAACGTGTCGCCGCGAATGGAAGTATCGCTGCTGCCAGAGGTCGAAGCACTCTTGCGGCATACAAATGCAGCGGACTTTGCCCTATGGGACGCCGCACGGCATTAACCACGCGAAATTCATAATCTTCTTGATGATCTTGAATTTCACTAATCGAACGGTGGCAGGTATCACCCGCGCAAGCAAAGGATACCTTAATGACCAAACCAGTTCGTTCGCCTATTTTTGACAGCCTTACCACCGCAGCCCGTGACCGCATCCTTATTCTGGACGGCGCTATGGGGACACAGATCCAAAAGCTCGGCCTTGTTGAAGGGGATTTCACGGGGCATGGCGGTTGCGGGTGCCACATCCATTCGGACAAGCCGCAACAGGGCAACAATGACCTGTTGAACCTCACGCAACCGAACGCGGTTGAGGAAATTCACTTTCAATATGCGATGGCTGGGGCCGATATTGCAGAGACCAATACGTTCTCATCTACCACCATCGCGCAGGCGGATTACGGGCTCGAGGATAAGGTCTATGATCTGAACGTGGCCGGCGCACGTTTGGCGCGCAAGGCGGTGGACCGCGCGACGGCGATTGATGGGAAGCCTCGGTTTGTTGCGGGCGCTGTTGGTCCGACGAATAGAACAGCGAGCATTAGCCCTGATGTGAACAACCCCGGCTATCGCGCTGTTTCGTTTGATGATTTGCGTGTTGCCTATGCTCAGCAAATCCATGGGCTGATCGACGGCGGCGCGGACATCATTCTGATCGAAACGATCTTTGATACCCTAAACGCCAAAGCTGCGGTTTTTGCCGCTGAGGTAGTGTTTGAGGCGAAAGGCATCATCCTGCCCGTCATGATTTCAGGCACGATCACTGACTTGTCAGGGCGTACGCTTTCGGGACAGACGCCGACGGCGTTCTGGCATTCGCTGCGTCATGCCCGGCCCTTTACCATCGGGCTGAACTGTGCGCTCGGCGCCAATGCGATGCGTGAACATTTGGCAGAATTGTCGAACGTTGCCGACACCCGCATTTGCGCCTACCCGAACGCGGGCCTCCCCAATGAGTTTGGTGAATATGATGAAACGCCCGAACAGATGGCGGCCCAAATCGAAGGCTTTGCAAAAGAAGGGCTGTTGAACATCGTCGGCGGGTGCTGTGGGTCGACCTTTGACCACATCCGCGCCATTGCTGAGGCAGTCAAAGGCTACGCGCCCCGCACGATCCCGACCGTTGAACCGCTCATGCGTCTCTCTGGGCTAGAGCCGTTTACCCTAACCAACGACATTCCGTTCGTGAATGTGGGCGAGAGGACAAACGTCACGGGGTCGGCGAAGTTTCGCAAATTGATCACGGCAGCGGATTACACCGCAGCCTTGGACGTCGCCCGCCAGCAGGTCGAAAACGGTGCGCAGATCATCGACATCAACATGGATGAGGGCCTCATCGACAGTAAACAAGCGATGGTCGATTACCTGAACTTGATTGCGGCAGAGCCTGACATCGCCCGCGTGCCGATCATGGTCGACAGCTCAAAATGGGAGGTGATCGAGGCGGGCCTGAAGTGCATTCAAGGCAAGGCCATCGTCAATTCGATTTCCATGAAAGAAGGCGAAGAGCAGTTTCGCCAGCAGGCAACCCTTTGTCGTCGATATGGTGCCGCCGTCGTCGTCATGGCCTTTGACGAACGCGGCCAAGCAGATACCGAAGACCGCAAGGTCGAAATCTGCACCCGTGCCTATCATATCCTGACCCAAGACATCGGTTTCCCACCCGAAGACATCATCTTTGACCCGAACGTTTTTGCGGTCGCGACGGGCATTGAAGAACACGACAATTATGGCGTCGATTTCATCAACGCGACCAAGCGGATCACTAAGGCCTGCCCGCATGTTCATGTCTCGGGCGGGGTATCAAACCTGTCGTTTTCCTTCCGCGGAAACGAGGCCGTCCGAGAAGCGATGCATGCCGTGTTCCTCTACCACGCCATTCAAAACGGCATGGACATGGGCATCGTGAACGCGGGGCAGCTCGCTGTTTATTCCGAGATCGACCCCGAATTGCGCGAACATTGCGAGGATGTGGTTCTCAACCGCCGTTCTGACGCCACAGAGCGGATGCTGGAACTTGCCGAGACCTATCGCGGTCAAGGCGGCGCGCAGGCCAAGGAAAAGGACATGTCTTGGCGCGAGGCCTCGGTCGAAAAACGACTGGAACACGCCTTGGTCAATGGCATCACCGAATTCATTGAGGCCGATACCGAAGAAGCCCGCCAACGGGCGACCCGCCCGCTCGACGTGATTGAGGGGCCGTTGATGGACGGCATGAACGTAGTCGGTGATCTCTTTGGGGCGGGTAAAATGTTCCTCCCCCAAGTCGTGAAATCGGCCCGCGTGATGAAACAAGCCGTCGCTGTTCTGACGCCCTACATCGAGGCCGAAAAAGACGGCAAACAAGAGGCCGCAGGTAAGATCCTCATGGCAACGGTGAAAGGCGATGTGCATGACATCGGCAAAAACATCGTTGGCGTCGTATTGGCCTGCAACAACTACGAAATCATCGACCTCGGCGTGATGGTACCAACGTCGAAAATCCTTGAAACGGCAAAGCGTGAAAATGTCGATGTGATCGGGCTGTCTGGTCTGATCACACCGTCGCTGGACGAGATGGTACATGTTGCCGCCGAGATGGAGCGGGAGGGCTTTACCATCCCCCTGCTGATCGGCGGCGCGACCACATCCAAGGTTCATACTGCCGTGAAAATCGCGCCGAAATATACCAGCGGTCAGGCGATGTATGTGACAGACGCCAGCCGCGCAGTCGGCGTTGTGTCGTCGCTATTGTCGGACAAAGCCGCCGAGGTGAAACAGGCGACTCGCACCGATTACGCTGACATTGCAGAGCGACATGCGCGTGGTGAACGCGGTAAAAAGCGGATCACATTGCAGGAGGCCCGCGACAACGCGTTAAAGATCGACTTCAGCGGGTATGAGGCTAAAACACCAAGTTTCCTCGGCACGCGCGTCTTTGATCACTGGTCGCTGGCTGAGTTGGCCGACTACATCGACTGGACGCCGTTCTTCCAAACGTGGGAGCTGAAGGGCCAATATCCGGCTATTCTGGACGATGCAAAGCAAGGTGACGCGGCACGATCCCTCTTTGCGGACGCTCAAGCTATGTTGGGAAAAATCATCGATGAAAACTGGTTTGCGCCAAAGGCTGTCGTCGGGTTCTGGCCCGCGCAGTCTATCGGTGACGACATTCAGCTATTCACCGATGATACCCGCGCGGAACCGCTCCAAACGCTTCACACGCTGCGTCAGCAGACGGCGAAACGCGATGGTCGTCCCAATGTCGCGCTCTCTGATTTTGTTGCGCCATCTGGCGACTATGTCGGTGCATTTGTTGTCACGGCTGGCCCCGAGGAGGACGATATCGCGGCTCAGTTTGACGCCAAGCACGACAATTATTCGTCGATCATGGTGAAGGCACTGGCCGACCGCTTTGCCGAAGCCTTTGCCGAGCGGATGCATGAATATGTCCGCACCGAGCTTTGGGGATATGCGTCCGAGGACTATGCCCCGACCGATCTGATCACTGAGCCCTACGCAGGTATCCGCCCTGCTCCCGGTTATCCAGCACAACCTGATCACACAGAAAAAGCGACGCTCTGGACGCTGTTGGATGCGGAGACGTCGACAGGTGTTTCACTCACGGAAAGCTACGCGATGTGGCCTGCTGCCTCTGTGTCTGGCCTCTATATCGGCCATCCAGAGAGCTATTATTTCGGGGTTGGTAAAGTTGAGCGTGATCAAGTTGAGGACTACGCGAACCGCAAAGGCATGAGCCTGGCTGAGGCTGAACGCTGGCTGTCACCGATCCTCAATTACCAAACTTAATCTTAGCGCCCCGTGCTTTTGATGACGACGCTGACCGTTTTAAGGAGGATCATCATGTCCTCCTTAAAGCTAAGACGGGAATGGTAGTAGTCATCAAATCCCACACGATCGACAAACCGAGTGTCACCACGCCCCGCCACCTGCCAAGACCCTGTAATGCCAGGACGCATCGCATAATAGGCGCGACCGCCTGCGCGACGATAAAGTTCCTCTTGGGATGGGAGGAAGGGACGCGGGCCAACGATGCTCATCTCACCGCGCAAGACGTTTAAGAGCTGTGGCAACTCATCGAGGCTGGACCGCCGCAAGAAGCACCCAACCTTCGTGATACGCGGATCAATGCGGAGCTTTTGATCGCGATGCCATTCCGCGGCAATGATCGGATCGGTGGCGCACATCTCAGTCAACCGCGCTTCAGCATCGATATGCATTGTCCGCAGTTTGAAACAGGGAAATACCTCTCCATTCAGACCAACGCGCGGTTGCACGAAGAACGCAGGACCACCGTCGCGACGAATGATCAGCGCAAGAACCGCAATGACAGGCACCACAATCGGCAAGGACACCACGA
Source organism: Marivivens donghaensis (assembly GCF_030410045.1). Lineage (NCBI taxonomy): Bacteria > Pseudomonadati > Pseudomonadota > Alphaproteobacteria > Rhodobacterales > Paracoccaceae > Marivivens > Marivivens donghaensis. Next base: position 40,934 of record NZ_JAUFRA010000009.1, on the reverse strand, counting down.
CGAGCAGCGTATCAATCAACCGCTTAAAGACGCGTTGATAGAGACGCGCGCCATATCGGGACACCTGCCTCACAGGAAAGGACGGAACCGAAACACTGTCGATTGGCGCATATTTCATAACACTTCCCCAAGCCAAGTTTCCGCATCTGCAGGCCCTGACCTTAGGGGGAAGTGCTTAATGAAGTTTGAATGCTAAAGTGAAAATCCAGCTTAGATTTTTTCCCGCATATCGCGGTCCAACATTTCGCCCATTTTCTTTTGCTTGAGCAATTCGCGGGCCTTTGCGTATTCGGGGTCGTTCCAGAACATCAGACACCCGTTACAGCCACGACCACAGCAGCCCGCCGCACCAGAGCGCGAGGTTTTGGACCGTTTTTCCATCTGCTCAGAGCCGATGGCGTCCTGCAGTTTTTTGACCTGATTGCGATAGGCACCCTTGTAGGCGTCCTGCCCCAGTTCAATTTTCTGCGCCGTTTTATCGAGCTTGAACCGACGCCAGTCGTCGTCGGTCAGCATGGCCTCGGAGCGCACAATGGTGAACGGAGGGAAATTACGGCGGATCGCTTCGGGGTCTTCGCGGTCAAAGGCTGTGAACGGGATAAAGACCTGATCGCCACGGCTACCTACGACGTAATCCGCGATTTCACCCGGTTTATTGGCGAGCTCGTATTCGTAGAGACGTAACAGCACGGGCTCCGCTTTGGGATCGGATGGCAGGAATTCAAGAACATCGCCGCCGTCGAGACGGTTTTTGACGTTCATCACCAGACCGTCCTCGCGAACCTCAGTAATCATGCCCGCAAATTCCCACGGTGCCATCGCTTTGGTGTGGTCATAGTTGTGAGCGTAGTTCTGGAGGCGGCCCTCGTGGAACGCGATGGTAAACCCACGGTTCGTCGCACCGACGAGTTCGTCCATATACTGATCGGGCGACCAGTTTTCGGGATCGGCGTAATAGTCATCAATGGCACGGCGATACGCACGGGCAACGGTGGCGACGTAATACGGGCTTTTGTTCCGCCCTTCGACCTTGAGGCTATCAACGCCGATGCGCAGCAAGTCGTTGAGTTTCGGCATGAGGCACATATCCTTGGAGTTCAGGATATACGAGCCGCGCCAATCCTCTTCGATGGGCATGAATTCACCGGGGCGAGCACCCTCTTCCAACACGAACTCGAACAGTTCGAGGTTCTCTTCGGTCAGCGGCAATTCTTTGATCGTGCCGTCCTTGAGCTTCATGTGAACCTTGTAGTGCCAACGACAGGAGTTCGCGCAATTGCCTTGGTTCGCGCCGCGTTCGGCCATGAAGTTCGACAACAGGCAGCGGCCCGAATAGGTCATGCACATCGCACCGTGAACAAAGCTCTCTAGGCGGATGTCAGGGCATTTTTCGCGGATTTCTTCCATCTCGGCAAAGGTGACTTCACGGGCCAAAACGACCAGTTCGGCGCCCATGTCTTTCCAATAATCGACCGTAAGCCATGAACACACGTTCGCTTGGGTCGAGATATGGAGGTTCAGCTCAGGCGCATGTTTGCGCACGTAGTTAAAGACACCGGGGTCCGCGATGATCACACCATCTGGACGGATGTCTTTCAGCGTCTCAATAAAGCTCTCTAGCTTTTCGACGTCTTTGTTATGCGTGAAGAGGTTGAGCGTCAGATAGACCCGCACACCATGCGCATGGGCAAAGGCGACGCCCTCTTTCACATCCTCAAGCGAGAACTTTGATTTCGTCCGCAACGACATATCGGGCGTGCCGAGGTAAACCGCGTCGGCCCCATAGAGAACAGCAACCTTCAGCCGCTCAAGCGAGCCCGCAGGCATCAAAAGCTCTGAACGACGGGTCTGGGTCTGATCTTTGGGCATGGCATGTCCTCTCTGGCTATCGGTCCACATAGCGGCGTGGGTCCGATAAACCTTGATCGAGGACAAAGAAACCTAAAAACGATCAGATCGTGTAAAGATAGAGGTCGTAATCCACATTGCTGATGGTGCGCGCCACACGGTCGTATTCAGCCTGACGCACCGCCGTAAAGGTACGATGCATGTCTTCGCCCAAGGCCCACTTCAGGAAGTCCGATTTCACCGCCATGTCAATCGCACTGCGCCAATCACGTGGGATCGGCGGACCTGCGGGGTCCTCGTCATAAGCGTTGCCCGTGGTTTCTGGACCCGGATCAATGCGGTTCTCAATCCCGTGCAAAATACCCGCCAGCACCGTCGCCCCAATCAGATATGGGTTCGCATCCACGCCAGAGGGACGATGTTCAATGCGGCGCGCTTTAACGTCGCCTTCGGGAATGCGAAGCGCGACAGAGCGGTTGTTCACACCCCACGCCGTCGACACTGGCGCATAGCTTTGGTTTGCAAAACGACGCCACGAATTGAGGTGCGGCGCAAAGACTAGCATGGATTCACCCATCGTCGCCCGCAGTCCGCCAATCGCATGGAGGATCGTATCGGTCCAGCCTTCGCCCTCTTCCTCGGCAAAGACGTTGTTGCCCGCATCATCCTGCAAAGACACGTGGAAATGCATGCCGGAGCCTGCGTAATCCTCAATCGGTTTCGCCATAAAACAAGCCGTGACCCCATGCGCGCGCGCCTGTTGCCGCACAATCCGTTTGAGCCGCACAAGGTCATCCGCCGCCTGCATCACATCCTCGCGGTAATGCAATGTGAGTTCATACTGACCCGGTGCATATTCGGAAATCATGGTCTCTGCCTTGATCCCAGCCTTCTCAGCGCCCGCGTAGATGTCCGAAAAAAGCGGCAGCATGCCATGTAGATGATCGACGGAATAGACCTCAGTCTTGCCGCTAGATTTCCGACCATCCAAAACGTCACGTGCAGGGCGTACTTTGCCATCGGCGTCGCGTTCGTTGTCGAGGAGGAAGAACTCCAACTCAAACGCGCCCGCAGGTTTCAAACCTTTGGCCGCAAAGGCATCGACCTGCCGCTGCAAGGCATGGCGCGGGTCAGAGGTCATCGGACGACCGTCGAGTTCATAAAGCGACAGGAACACCTCGGCCCGAGGCGGCGTGGTGTTGTGGAGCGGCTTCAATGTGCCTGGAATAGGCCACGCCCGCAGATCGCCATCGCCCTGATCCCAGATCAGACCTGTCTCATGGACATCTTCACCGCATATATCGAGACCGAGGATCGAAATCGGAATATGACGACCCGATTTATAGATCGACACCAGTTCGTGGCGGCGAATGATCTTGCCCCGCCCGATCCCGTTAGAGTCGTGCAGGACAATATCAATCGCCTCGATTTCGGGATGCGCTTCGAGGAACGCTTCAGCTTCGGCAACACTCGCGCCAGAGGGACAGGTTTGGGTCATCAGGATTTTCCTTTGGCGAAGAGGTCGGACATCACATCATCGAACGCAGCGATAAGGCGGTCAATCTGGTCATGTGTGGTCACAGGGCTGACCAACATCATATTATGGAACGGCGCGATCAGGCAGCCACGATTTAAGAGCGCCGTATGCACAACGGCCTCGACCTCATGGATATGAGCGGCGGCGGCCTCGGTTCCGTTATTGAGCGGACACTTGGCGCAGATAAATTCGACACGCGCGCCAACACGGACAACGTGCCATGGTGCACGATGGCGCTGGATCACGTCCGCCAAACCGTCAGCCAGTCGCGCAGCGCCGCGCTCCATGTGGTCGTAGTTCTCGGCAGTCATCACGTCGGACAGCGTGGCCGTGAGACAAGCAAATTGCATCGGGTTGGCAGAGAGCGTGGTGCCCATCCCCGAATGGCCGCTGGGTTTTTCAGCACAATACCGCAGGTAGGATTTCGCAACCTTGGGTGCGAGCCCCCAAACGGCGGTTGGCATTCCGCCCGCCACACATTTCCCAACGACAAAAATGTCAGGTTCGAGTGCATGCACGCGGGTATAGCCGCCCAAGCCCGATGAAATCGTATGCGTTTCATCGATGATCAGAAGCGCGCCATATCTGTTCGCCAGTTTCCGCAGCCCTGCATGAAACCCCTCGTGTGGAAGCACCATGCAAGAGTTGGTCATGACAGGCTCAGTCAAAATGGCCGCAACCTCACCCGTTTTCAGCGCGGCCTCGACGCTCGCCAGATCGTTGAATTCTGCGCAAACGGCCGTCTGGGTGAGATCAGCCACCTGCCCTACAAGACCCTCGCGCGTCGATGTCTTACCACCACGCAGTTCAACCATCGCGTCGTCAACGGTTCCGTGATAACAACCATTGAACACCAAAACCTTGGGCCGCCCCGTCACCGCGCGGGCCACGCGCAAGGCAAAGCGGTTCGCATCCGTCGCCGTGGTCGCAATCTGCCACGCAAAGTCGCCAAACCGTTCCGTCAACAACGCTCCAGCCGTTAACGCGGCCTCAGTCGGGAGCATATAGGTCAGCCCGCGTTTCGCCTGTTTGCGGATCGCTTTCGCAACGGGTTTCGGGGAATGGCCGAACATTGAACCCGTATCGCCAAGGCAAAAGTCATCGATCCTATGCCCATCAAGGTCGGTGATCTGCGCTCCTTTGGCCTTTTGCACAAGCATTGGGAACGGCATCGGCCAGTCCTTCATCCAATGCATCGGAACGTCATCCAAATACGACGCGGACCCTGATTTAAGAGCCTTTTGGGTCTTTGGACGGCTATTCACATAGCGCTGCGCCTCGCGTTTCGCGATTTCATGCAATCGTTCCAAAGGGACGCCGGCCAATTCTTCGATGACCTGTGACATGGGCTCCGCTCCGCCTGATTTGAGCAAACAGTTTGACACTGGATATACGTTTAAAAAGAAGCAATAAAGTCCTTCGTTATAAATTTATGATCAAATTTATTCCCTTTTCTTACGCGGCTGATAAGCCCGTGGCGTTTGGCCGGTCCACCGTCGAAACGCACGGTGAAAATTCGCAGCCGAGGCAAACCCGACGTCCTGCCCGATAGCCTCAATCGACTTTGCTCCAGACGAAAGCTCACGCATCGCCACGTCACGCCGAACGCCGTCCTTGATCAGCTGGAATGTCGTTCCATCGGCATCCAAGCGACGCATCAAGGTGCGCGAGGTGACGTTCATCATTTGCGCCGCCTCAACCAACGACAGATTAAACCCTTCAGACGCCAAAACCATTTCCCGCAAGCGAAGTGACAATGCATGTTCGCGAAACGCCGTAAAAATCCAATCTCGTGGCGCTCTCACAAGGAATTCCCTCAACTCTGCGTCGCTTTTCGCAAGGATCGTATCGGGCAGATCTTTACTGAATACGATCGTCGATTTCTGATGAGAAAACGCAACGGGGCATGGGAATAGAATCGGATAATCGGATGCAAAATCAGGGGGTTCAAATCCGAACTGCACCTCGTTCAGACGCACTTCAAATCCAGCGAGCCAAGATGCGATGCCATGCGCGAGCTTTAGAACGAGCAGCACGCCGAACCGATTGGCAGGCTGTTCTGCAGTCTCCGTGATCGAAAGAGCAATGTGCCCGTTCGCATTTGACAGCTCCAACCTCACATCGTCCAGAACGATGTTCCAGTATTGAACGAACCGATAAAGCGCGGCTGACATGGAGGACGCATCCCGCACAGAACCGCAGAGCAATTTCAACGCACCCGCCCGCACGGGGCGCCCCCAAAGGCCAACCATTTCATCGCCCGTCTCAATCGCGATCCTCTGATAGAGCATCACGATTTGGTCGTGCGTCACCCTGACCACACCGTCGGTCAGGCCAATATCAGTGAGGACACTGTCGAACCTGTCCCGCGGCCATGATCGCTCCAATGCGTCAACCCAGTCTTGGATGAACGCACGGGACACGGTGGGGTATATTGAGTCACTCTTTTTCATTTATCCACCACCCTGCCCCAAACTGTCACTTTCAGCAAATTATTCGTCAGTTCTTGCGATAGATTGACCATATCGACGTTGTTAATTGTCACTAAATGATGAAACAGGACCACCCCATGACCACATCAATCGACAGCAGCCGCTATGCAAACCTCGACATCGCGGAACAGGACAACGGTGTTCTGCTCGTAACGCTCAACCGCGCAGCAAAGCGGAATGCTCTCGACAGCGCGACGATTGAAGAGCTGGTCGATTTCTTTACGGCCGCCCCTCGCGCCGGCGTGCGTGCTGTGGTTTTAGCGGGATCTGGCGATCACTTCTGCGCGGGCCTCGACCTCGTGGAACATCACCGCGAAGACCGTAGCCCCGCCGATTTCATGCATCTCTGTCTGCGCTGGCACGAGGCCTTTAATAAAATGGAATATGGTGGCGTTCCGATCATCGCAGCCCTGAAAGGTGCCGTTGTAGGGGGTGGCCTCGAATTGGCGAGCGCCGCACATATCCGCGTTATGGACAACACGACCTATTTCGCCCTTCCCGAAGGCCAGCGCGGATTGTTCACAGGTGGCGGCGCGACCATTCGCGTGACCGACCTCGTCGGCAAAGCGCGGATGATCGACATGATGCTCACGGGCCGTGTGTATCAAGGGACCGAGGCCGTCGATATTGGCCTCGCGCAATACCACACTGACGGGTCGAGTTTGGATATGGCACTGGAGCTCGCGCAAAAGGCCGCTGAAAACCTTCCACTGTCGAACTTTGCGATTTGCTCGGCGGTGAGCCACATGAGGAATATGTCCGCGATGGATGCCGCCTATGCGGAGTCCGTCGTAGCAGGCGTTGTGAACACTCAACCCGATGCTCGTGCGCGGCTCGCGGCGTTTGCGGATAAATCAGCCGCGCGGGTGCGACCGAACAGTTAACCGCCCAAGGCTCGTTGTAATCGCGGTCTAATCCTAAGAAAGCCTTTGTAGAGCGCTTCAAAAAGTGGCGTCATCGGCGACCAGCCCGCGAGGACGCCCAAAGGTCGCAAAACGGGGATCGCACGCCACATGGCGGCAAAAGCAGCAGCGCCCGAAAACAACTGATCGCCGACCTGCGCATGAAACCGTTCGAGAATTGCGGTCCGATCCAATGGGCATGACGTGTTCGGATCGCAGGCGTCGACAAAATCGATCGCCCCTCTACGGTCTAGCCGCCGCATCAAAGCGATCTCACGTGCACAAAGTGGGCACTGGCTGTCATACCAAACAGTTACATACTTTGCTGGCTGGTTCACTGGTTTACTCACCTCGTTTACGAGGTAAGAAGGTAGAACAAGGGCTCCAGTAGACAAGACGCTAATAGACCAACTGCTGCAGAGCGCGAATAAAGACATTGGCACCTGTTTTGATCAGCTCGTCAGGGAAATCGTAATCGGGGTTGTGAAGTGCGGGTATGTCGGTCCCTGCGCCGAGCAAGAACATCGCCGCGTTCGACACCTGTCCAAACCGCCCAAAATCCTCAGACGCACGCATCGGTAAATACCCTCTGACAGGCGTAAGCCCTTCGCTCACGATCGCAGTTTCTAATATCACTGACGCCTCAGGCGCATTCATACAGTGATGGAAAACATCGTGATAAGTGATCTCAACACCCAGCCCAAATTTAGACGCAGCTGCGGTCACCAATCCCTCTGCCCGCGCTACCAAAGCATCCATGGTCGCGTCTTGTTGCGTACGAAGTGTGACCCAAAGTTCGGCGTGCGCAGGCGCGACGCCAAAGGCCGCTTCGCCGATGCGGACATGTGTCACCGTTGCTAGCGTAAAGCTTGGGTCCTGCGGGCGTCCATGTGTCGCCAACCCTGTCAACGCTGGGATCAATTCAGCAATAGCGAGCGCGGGCGACACCCCTGTTTCAGGTTGGGACGCATGGGCGGTGCGCCCCGTTAAAACAACCTTCATACCGCGCGACGCACAGGCCATTGGCCCCACCTCAATCGCCGCATGACCCGTTGGAATGCCAGGCATATTGTGAAGCGATAGCGCAACATCGGGAGTGATCGCGGCGAATTTCGGGTCGGCGATAACCTTGGCCGCGCCCGAGCCATCCTCTTCGGCGGGTTGGAACAACAGAACCACTCGCCCTTTTAGCGGTCGATTTTCATCGACCCAACGGGCAACCCCAGCCAAAATGGCCATATGCCCATCGTGCCCGCACAAATGCGCAACGCCATCACGAGACGACCTGTGCGGCGCGGTCGATAGCTCTTGGATCGGCAGTGCATCCAATTCGCAGCGCAATAGGACCGTCGGACCAGCCTCACGGCCATTGTAGCAGCCCGCAACACCGTGCCCGCCAAGGCCGACGATAATCTCATCTGGCGTCGTCGCTCGCAGCATCTCAACCACTCGAGCCGCCGTTTCCGCCTCCTGCCCCGACAGTTCGGGGTTCCGATGCAGATCGCGCCGCCATGCTATCAATCCAGCGAAAACGTCGTCATTAAGCATGTCCATATCTCTCCTTGGGCCGTCCTTGTGCCACACTAACATCAAACTAATGATGCACCACCTAGACCGCTCAACTGATTTCTGGGAATACACACCGCATGACTAATCAACCCATCTTCTGGAATTTTCGCCGTTGCCCCTATGCGATGCGGGCGCGGCTTGCGATTTTAAACGCTGGCGTCACCGTTGAAATCCGCGAAATCCTACTGCGCGATAAACCTGAGGAGTTTTTGACCACCTCGCCAACGGGCACTGTACCCTGCCTGCGCACAGCTGACGCAGTCTACGATGAAAGCCTCGACATTATGGTCTGGGCATTGCAACAGCGTGACCCGAACGGGCTAATGGATATGCCAGAAGATGGTTGGGTATTGATCAAGGCGAACGACGGACCGTTTAAGGCGGCACTTGATCACACCAAATACATCACGCGCTATCCCGATCTGGACTTGGATACAGAACGCGAGAAGGGGTCAGCGCACTTACGGACTTTGGATCGTCAGCTTGCAGGTCAACATTTCCTCTACGGGGATACGATGACCATTGCCGACCTCGCCATTCTGCCGTTCATTCGACAGTTCGCACATATCGACCGCACTTGGTTTGACGCACAAGGCTGGACCAACCTGCGCGCTTACCTTGATCGTTTTTTGGCGAGCGATCTCTTTTTGCGGGTTATGGACAAACGGAAACCGTGGGCTGTTGGGGATGAACCCGCCTTTTTTGGCTGAACGCCCAAAGTCTCGCCTCTAGGCGCCCTAGACAAACGAAAACGGCCCGCCAAAAGCGGGCCGTTTCTATTTCAAACTCTACTCAGATCAGAAGTGAACGGAGAGAGCATCCAACGGTGTTTTCGTCGGAACGAATTTGGTCAGGTTGATACCCTTAACGGCTGCTTTGTATTCAGCCAATGTCGGGGTGCGGCCAAGGATCGCCGAGAGCACAACAACCGGTGTCGACGCCAGCAGCGATTCACCTTTCTTGGTGTCGCTGTCGGCTACAACGCGCCCTTGGAACAGGCGGGTCGAGGTGGCGAGAACGGTGTCACCTTTCGCTGCTTTTTCCTGGTTACCCATGCAGAGGTTACAACCCGGACGCTCGAGGTAGAGGATGTTCTCATACTCGGTGCGCGCGTTAGCTTTGGGCGCGAGGTCATTGAATTCAAAACCAGAATACTTCTGGAGAATTTCCCAATCGCCCTCTTCCTTCAGTTCGTCGATGATGTTGTAGGTCGGAGCAGCAACAACAAGCGGAGCTTTGAACTCTACCTTGCCGTTAACTTCTTCGATGTTGCGCAGCATCTGAGCGACGATCTTGATGTCGCCCTTGTGAACCATGCACGAACCGACAAAGCCCAGATCGACCTTTTTCTCTGCACCGTAGTACGAGATCGGACGAATGGTGTCGTGGGTGTAGCGCTTGGACACATCAGCGTTGTTCACATCAGGGTCAGCGATCATCGGCTCGTCGATGATGTCGAGATCGACAACAACCTCAGCGAAGTATTTTGCGTTCGCATCAGGTTTCAGCGCCGGTTTCTCGCCCGAACGGATCTCAGCGATACGCTTGTCAGCGATTGCGATCAGGTTCGCGAGCATGCCGCTCTCCTGATCCATACCCTTGTCGATCATGATCTGGATGCGGTGTTTCGCGATTTCCAGCGATTCAATCAGGGTCTCATCATCAGAGATACAGATCGACGCTTTCGCCTTCATCTCTGCAGTCCAGTCGGTGAAGGTGAACGCTTGGTCTGCGAGCAAGGTACCGATGTGCACTTCGATGACACGACCTTGGAATACGTTGTCGCCGCACTGCTTCAGCATCTGCTGTTGCGTTGCGTGAACAACATCACGGAAATCCATGTATTCGACCATCGAACCTTTGAAGGTGACTTTGACCGACTCTGGGATCGGCATCGACGCCTCACCTGTTGCAAGAGCCAGAGCCACAGTGCCCGAGTCCGCACCGAATGCGACGCCTTTCGACATACGCGTGTGGCTGTCGCCGCCGATGATGATCGCACGATCATCAACGGTGATGTCGTTGAGAACCTTGTGAATAACGTCAGTCATCGGGTGGTAGACACCCTTCGGGTCACGACCGGTTACGAGACCAAATTTGTTCATGAAGCTCATCAGGCGCGGAATATTGTCCTGTGCCTTCTTGTCCCAAACCGATGCAGTGTGGCAGCCCGACTGATACGCGCCGTCAACGTTAGGCGAGATCACGGTTGCAGCCATCGCTTCGAGTTCCTGAGCCGTCATCGGGCCAGTGGTGTCTTGGGAACCAACAATATTGACCTTCACGCGAACGTCGGAACCAGCGTGCAGAACCTTGCCCGGAGTGACGCCAACAGCGTTCGCGTTAAAGATTTTCTCAACTGCGGTGAGGCCTTGACCTTCGTGGCTGATTTCTTTGGACGGAGCAAAGACAACAGGTGCCTCAACGCCGAGGATATCAGCAGCAACAGTCTGGAGCTTTTTACCGAAAACGATGGCGTAGGAACCGCCAGCTTTCATGAACTCGACTTTTTGCGGGGTGAAGGAGGAGGACAGATCAACCAACTCTTCGCCGTTTTCGTCGTAGAGTTTCTTTTTCTTGGTGTTGATCTTAAGGACCTTACCAGTTTCGACCGAATACTTCTGCTCGAGCAGCGGATTGCCGTCGTTACCGAGGATCGGTTTACCGTCTTCGTCCAGCTTTTTAACCCAGTTTTTAAGGTCGAGACCGATACCGCCGGTCACGCCGACAGTGGTCAAGAAGATCGGCGAGATGCCGTTGGTGCCAGCGACAACAGGTGCGATGTTCACGAACGGCACGTAAGGCGATGCTTGCTTACCAGTCCACAGCGCGACGTTGTTCACGCCAGACATACGCGACGAACCTACGCCCATCGTGCCCTTTTCAGCGATCATCATGACGCGCTTGCCAGGGTGCTGGAGTTTCAGCTCTTCGATGTGTTTCTGTGCCGCTTCATCGCACATGCATTTGCCGTGCAGTTCGCGGTCAGCGCGCGAGTGTGCTTGGTTACCCGGCGACAGAAGGTCGGTCGAAATGTCGCCCTCAGCAGCAACAAAGGTCACGACTTCGATTTCTTCTTCGATCTCAGGCAGACGGGTGAAGAATTCAGCGTTTGCGTAGCTTTTCAGAATGTCGGTCGCAACAGCGTTGCCAGCCGCATGAGCCGCTTTCAGACGATCAGTGTCAGCCTCGTAGAGGAACACTTGGGTTTTCAGAACTTCCGCTGCGGATTCAGCAATTGCCTGATCATCGCCGAGCGCGAGGTCGAGCAAAACCTTGACCGAAGGTCCGCCCTTCATGTGCGACAGCAGTTCAAACGCGAATGCGGTGTCGATCTCAGCAACAGTTGCTTGACCAAGGATGATCTCTTTGAGGAACTCAGCCTTAACGCCAGCGGCGCTCGTGGTGCCGGGGAGCGTGTTGTAGATGAAGTATTTCAAGGAATCGGCGCGGTGCGCGTTGTTGACGTCCTTGATCTGCTCAATGATTTCGGCAGTCAGAGCGCCATCATCGATCGGCTTGGGGCTAAGCCCCTGCGCTTTGCGGGCTTCGATCTCTTCGAGGTAGCTGGCATAGAGGCTCATTGGTATCTCCGGTGGAAGACTATCTATTTCATGTCGGCGCGACGGCAAAAAACCGACCCCGCGCCGTATTGTGCACAATTGTATACAAATCAAATCGCAGATGCAAGATAGGCGACTGCGACGAATGCACCAATTTGTCGGCAACCTGCCATAGAGGGTGCCCTAAGGGCAACTGTGGCATCTCGTACCGCGCGTCAGTTCAACGCTGATTTTAGTGTCGTCGGTGTGACGTAAACGATCTGATCGCCAACGCTGACCATCACATCACCGTCTTGGATATTCACCTGCAGCTTCATCGAACGATCCGCGAGGCCCGCAAGTTCGATCGTCGACTGTTCAGACAACGCCATGACCTGAAGGTTATCAAACCGACTGGTGCTGTTTTGGATCTTATCCCACCAGACATCCGCAGTTCTACCGCCGTAGGTGTAGATCACGACCTTTTGTGCCTTAGCGCAGGATTGACGCACGACCTTATCGCTCGGCAAACCGAGGGCGATCCACAGCTCAAGTTCGTCACTGAGGCTCTTTTGCCAGATATCGGGCTCATCGTCAGTCGAAATCCCTTTGGTCATCTCGAGCTGCTCATGCGCGTTCAGAGCAAAAGCTAAGAGACGCACCATCATCCGCTCATCCGTTTCCGAAGGGTGTTTGGCAATGGTGAGCTTATGCGTCTCGTAATAGTGACGATCCATGTCAGAGACAGAGAGTTCGACTTTATAGATGGTAGCTTTCTGCGCCATGGCCGCCCCCGAAATTGAATCCTAGGGCTGCGTAAAGCCTCTGGCGCCAATGTGAAAGCAGATAACGATCAGTATGTGTTCAGATAGTCAGCAGAGACATACCCCGAAACACCGATCCCCGACGCAAGGGACACGTGGCACCAACGTTGCCCCACCTCGGTCACGCACTCATGCTGATTGAGAACTGTCCCGTCTGGCAGACCCATAATGATCTCATAGCCCAACCCCGGCCCTGCCCGCAGTTTGAGCATATCGTTGGCACCAACGCCGTTCACCACAGCGCGGCTCCCCACGACCGAAGAACAGCCCGCGAGTACACCAAGCCCGACGACGACTTTTGCAATAGTGCTGCGCATCATATCCTCACATCTTTTTCGGTAATGATGCACGAAAGGAACCAGAGGTCCAACCTACGAACGGCACATATCAAGGGATTTCCGCGGTCTCAAAGTAAAAGGCCCCCTGATCGCTAAATCAGAGGGCCGAACGATTTAGTTCTTCAGGTCAGTCCAGATACGGTCGTAGATTTCCTGAACCTGCTGATCGCAAACCTCAATGAACACACCTGGGCCAGCGTCTGCGGGCGGGTTGGATTCAGGTTGGCTGGCGAGCGTCGGATCGAGGTATGGTGCGACGCCATCCACACCCGCGACGTAGCGTGCGTAGTTCGACACGGCCGCGATGTTTTCAGGCTCCAACAGGAAGTCCATGAACTTGATCGCGTTTGCGCGGTTCGGCGCGTCTTTCAGCAGAACCACGTTGTCCATCCAGACGACATAACCTTCACGCGGGAACGCGTATTCAATCGGTGCGCCCTCTTCGCGGGCTTTAGCGCCGAAACCGTCGTAGATCTGTCCAACAGCCGCATCACCAGACACGAGCACTTCTTTCGCCGTGTCAGAGTTGAACGAAGCCCAATGCACTTTGGCCGATTGCAGCATGTCATTCAGCGCCTTGAGCTGGTCACGGTCGCTCGAACATTGCGGGATACCGAGGTGAAGGGCCGCCATCGCCATCACTTCGCCCTGACTGTCGAGCATGTTGATTTTGCCCGACAACTCAGCGGGCGGATCAAAGAGGATCGATGTGGTATTGATGTCGCCCGCATATACATCTCGGTTCACCGCAAAAGAGGTCGACCCCCACTGATACGGGATCGAATGCATACGACCAGGGTCAAAGCTTGGGTCCGCCCATTGGGGAAGGATATTCCCCTTATTCGCCAGTTCCCCGTCAGCCACGGTATCGAGCAACCCCTCGCCCGCCATGATCTGCACCATGTAGTCACCCGGCACAGCAACGTTGTAGGTGCCCATCGCACCCGCCTTGAGCGCCGCAAGAAGCGCCTCGTTGCTGTCGTAAGTGTCCATGATGATCTCGACGTCATTCTCAGCGGCGAATTTGTCGAGCAGCTCTTGTGGAATGTATTCAAACCAGTGGTAAATCACCAGCTGCCCCTCAGCCAGCGCAGCCCCTGCAGTGACAGTCAGCGCTGCAGCCGCCACTGTCGATTTGATAATGGACTTCATAACAACCTCCATGTTGTTCATTTATTGTTGTCCCTTCGGCTAATGAACCAAGAGAGCGTGACCATCACCACCGACACCCCAAGGAGCATCGTGGAAATAGCCATGATGTTGGGCTTTATGCCCTGTTTCACCGATCCGAAGATCGCTGTTGGCAGGGTTTCAACCCCTGCGCCTTTTACGAAATTGGTGATGATGAAATCGTCGAGCGATACGATAAACGCGAGCAACCAGCCCGAAATAATCCCCGGCATCATCAGCGGGAGCAGAACACGGGTGAACGCCTTGGCGCGGGTCGCATAAAGGTCCATCGCGGCTTGTTCATAGGTCGCCTCGATCCCTTGCATTCGTGCCGAGATCGGCAAATAGGCGAACGGAATGCAAAACGCGATGTGGGCCAAGAGGATGGTGATCAAACCACGGTCGACGCCGATTGCGTTGAAAAAGATCAGCGTTGCGACCGCCGTCACGATCTCTGGCACCATCAGCGGCAATGAGATCAGACCAAACGACGCGGTCCGTAGCTTGAACCGTCCGCCCCGAAGGATCGCAGTCGCCGCAAAGGTTGCCATCACCGTCGATGCACTCGCCGCGATCAGCGCGATGACGAAACTGTTTCGCGCTGCGATTTTGAATTTCTCGCTCTCCGCACCGGTAAAGACCTCTGCGTACTAGCGTAGCGAAACGCCCTCCCAGTTGGTGATCGAGACCGAGTCGTTGAAGCTGTAGACCGTGACGACCAACAACGGCGAGTAGAGGATAAACAGGCAGAAAATCGTGATCGCCTTGAAGCTGGGATATTGGCGTAGATCATAGCTCTTCATTGCCATGTCATTTCTCCCCTTTCGCCTGCTGCCGCGCAGAGATCAGAAGAATGACCATCACCAAGGTCAAAAGGATCATCGACGCCGCCGCCCCGAACGGCCAGTTGCCCGCGTTCCCTTTGAACTGCTCTTCGATAAGGGACCCGATCATAAAATTCTTCGCACCGCCCAATAGATCAGGCGCAAGGAACGACCCGAGCGACGGCACAAAGACGAGGATACAACCCGCAACGATGCCGGGTTTGACCGAGGGCAAGAGGATGCGCCGCAACACGGTCCACCGTGTGGCGTAGAGGTCTGCCGCCGCCTCGGACAAGGCAAAGTTATAGCGTTCGACAGCGGCATAGATCGGCAGCACCATGAACGGCAGGTAGGAATAGAACAGCCCCAATTGCACAGCAAAGTTTGTGTTCACGATCGCCAAAGGTTCCGACAACAGACCTGACCCCACCAGCAAATCATTCAGAGGCCCCTGATCCCGCAGCAAAAACTTCATCGAAACCGTGCGGATTAAGAGGTTCACCCAATAGGGAATGGTTACCAAAAACACCCAGATCGCGCGCTCTTTCTCGGGCCGTGTTGCGATGAAATAGGCCGTGGGAAACCCGATAGCGAGGCTCATCAGCGTTGCCACGCCCGCCTGCCAAATCGACCGCCAAAAGATCGAAATGTAGGTCCACTGGAGGACAGGTGGATCGTCCCCAAACAGCCCGCGATCAAAGAAGAACTGGTCGTAGGCCGAGAGTGTGAATTCTCAGATCACACCGCCACGGAATTCTTTGGTCAGGAAGGAATAGACCATCATCATTGAGACAGGCGCGAGAACGAGGATGGTCAGCGTCACCCATGACGGCAAAAGCAGCCAATACCGCGCGGGTGCAAATGTTTCGCTCTGCGACGAACCGCCCGTGCTTGCCCCACCCGCCATCAGTCAGTCAGGAGGCGGCCTGCCCCCTGCTCCATATTAACGACGACCTCTGCACCGATGTCGAACACACGCGAATTCCCGCGCGACGAATTCGAAGCGCGAATGGTAAAGTCTGGCCCCTCGTTCAGCGCGACGATGGTGGTGATATCCGTCCCGATAAAGATGTTCTCGCGCACGGTGCCCTTGAACCCTTCGGCGGCCATCGGTTCCTCAGAGAGGAACAGGCGTTCGGGTCGCATCGACATATGCACCTTATCGCCCGCTTTGACGCCTTCGACCTCGTCACAAATCAATGCATGACCACCGCCCAAATGACATTTGGCCTGACCCTCCGCGACCGCATCAACAGTGACCTCAATCAGGTTCGTGTCCCCGATGAAATCCGCGACAAAACGGTTTTTGGGCCGCTCATAAATCTCCCTCGCATCGCCAAGTTGTTGCAGTTCACCTGCGGACATCACCGCGATACGATCCGACATGGTTAGGGCTTCTTCTTGGTCGTGGGTGACAAAGATGAATGTGATCCCCGTTTCGCGTTGTAGGTGCTTTAGTTCCAACTGCATCGCTTTGCGCAGCTTGAGATCGAGCGCCGATAATGGCTCGTCCAGTAGCAACACCTTGGGCTGAGGTGCCAAGGCCCTCGCAAGGGCCACACGTTGTTGCTGCCCGCCAGACAATTGCGATGGCTTGCGCGACGAAAACTGGCTCAGCTGAACCATCTCAAGCACCTCACCCGCCCGTTTTCGTGCCTCGGATTTGGACCGCCCGAGCATCTCAAGCCCAAAGCCCACATTGTCCAAGACCGTCATATGCGGAAACAGAGCGTAGTTCTGGAACACCGTATTCACGGGTCGTTTGTGCGGCGGCAACGCGGCAATCGGTTCACCGAACAGCGCAATGGACCCTTCGGTCACATCCTCAAAGCCAGCGATCATTCGCAAAAGCGTGGTTTTACCGCAGCCCGACGGACCCAGCAGCGTGAAGAATTCATTATCATGGATAGAAAGCGAAACACGCTTCAGCGCAGTAAAATCACCATACACTTTAACGGCGTCGCGAACATCGACGGCAATTGGTCGATCAGAATGCAATTGCACGGCCCCCCGATTTGGTCCTGCTCAATACAGTTAGACTATGGAGGGAATCCCAGTTTCCCTAATAACGGTGTGCCACAGCAGTCATTAGGTTTAGACTAAGATACATAGTTTCTGTGGATTTGATCAAAACCAAAGCGACCGCTAATTGGCTTAGACAGTTAATTGGGCTCGTCGCTCATAATTTGCGCAGGTCAAAAACCTAAACGAGGTCCTCGAGCAATCGCAGCAACATAGCGTCACAGGCCTCTAGCTCGGATGTCAGGATATACTCATCCGCTTTATGCCCTTGCCCTTCCATCGATCCGGGGCCGCACACAACGGTCGGAATACCGATGGCATCGAAAAACCCAGCCTCCGTTCCGTAGGCCACCTTTGTGACGCCGTTTTTACCGCTGATCCGCTGCATGAATTTCACGCAGTCCGCATCGGGCTTCACATCGAGACCCGGATAAGAGATCAAACCATCAATTTCGATGACCGCGCCCTTACGATCCTGTTCGACCTGAGCAACCAGCGCCGCCAAGTCGGCCTCGAAATCCTCTATACGATCTGCCGCCAAATACCTGATTTCGAATAAGAGTTCAGCCACATCTGGCACGATATTCAACGCTGTTCCGCCCGTCAGCTTGCCTACATGGACCGTCGAATATGGAACGGTATAGTCGTCATCCACGACGCCAGAACCAGCGAATTTCGCCTGCAAGGTTCGAAGCCCCGAGATCAGATCAGTCGCCACATAAATCGCGTTCACAAACTTCGGCGCGAGCGCGGAATGGCCCGCCTCACCACGACAAATAGCGCGGTAGCTCTTTTTCCCTTTATGCCCAATCGCCACATCGAGCGAGGTTGGTTCGCCCACAATACAAACCCGCGGCGTCCCGATCAAAGGACGCAACGCTTCGATCATTCGCCCCATCCCAACGCAACCGATTTCCTCGTCATAGGAAATCACAAGCTTGATCGGGGCCGTTAGGTCGGCCCCAGCAGCCACTTCGGCAAACGCCAAAACAGAAGCGAGGAACCCCTTCATATCAGTGGTCCCGCGCCCGTAGAGCCGCCCGTCCTCTTCGGTCAGTTCAAAAGGAGGCCGCGTCCAGTTTTGCCCTTCAACAGGCACCACATCGGTATGGGCGGACAAAACCACACCGTCACCTTCGGGGCCGATCTCGGCATAGAGCCCCGCCTTGGGTTCATAAGGATCCGTTATCCGAGTCACACGAAACCCGAGCGCGGTGAGGTGCGCTTCGATCCAATCAATGATCGCTAAATTGGACTTTGCGCTGACCGTGTCGAACGCAACCAACTCGCGCAGGATTTCAATGGTGCGGCTCACAAATCACCCAATGCAGTTACTTCACGGCGGAACGGCAGCGCGTCGCCAATATCCTCGCCATCCAGCTCGCGTGCATAGCGGTGCCCCGCATAGGTTGACCACGCGATTGGCCCAGGCGCCTCGGCGTCCCCGATAATCTTGACGGTCTTGATCCCAGCGTCCGCCCACTCCGATTTACGCACCATGAGGTCATGGAACAGTTGATCGTTCGATATCCGCGATGCGACGATCACAACCGCCTCTGCGTCGATTTCCATGATTTGATCGGTGTAGGTGCAGTTCGTCTGAACGGTGCCCGAGGTGATCCCGACGACCCCACGGTTCAGAATAATCTGAACACCCATATTGGCGAGACGGCGATGGATGGTGTGTTGTTCTAGCGTGTTCACCGTCCAATCGGACAAATAGGCCGATGGGGTCACGATGGTGACATCGCAGCCTTTGGACTGCAAAAGCTCTGCAATGACGCCGCCCATATAGTAGTGATCATCATCGTAGATCACGACCTTACCGCTAGGGAGAGTGCCCGCCATAATGTCGTCAGGCGTAAAAATCGGCATCACGGCGTCCATCGCGAACGGCACGACGTGCTGGCGACTGACCCCATCACGGCGCCATGTGCTCCCCGTGGCGATGCAAACGTTTTCAAACCCGAACTCAAGGATGCTCTCGGCATCGAGGGCACTGTCAAAATAGGTTTCGACGTTGGGCTTTTGGCTGATTTGATATTCCCGATAGTCAGCCACGCGTCCCCATGCGGACAACCCCGGCAGCAGACGTTCCTTGGCCACGCGCCCGCCCAAAACCGTTCCAGCTTCGGCGAGCGCCACATCATACCCGCGTTCCGCCAAAGCGCGCGTCGCCTCTAAACCCGCAGGTCCAGCACCGACGACGAGAACGGATTTGCTGTCACCTTTCGCGTTCATCCGCTCTGGGTGCCAGCCTTTGCGCCATTCCTCCATGAACGTGGGGTTCTGCGTGCAGCGGCTGATCGACATGGTCATGTCACCCGTGATGCAGATATTGCAGCCGATACATTCGCGAATGTCTTCGATCCGCCCTTCCATAATCTTGTTCGGCAGGAATGGGTCAGCGATTGACGGACGTGCGCAACCAATCGCATCAAGCGTGCCCGATTTGATCATCCGCGCCATCACATCGGGCGATGTAAACCGCCCTACCCCGACAACAGGTTTGGACGACAACTCTTTGATACCTTTGACCAAAACCTCTTGAGCCGCTTCTTCTTTGAACCGCGATGGACCCGAGCAATCCTCCCACGTGCCATGCGCCAAATCCCAAAGGTCCGGCAGGTCTTTGTTCATCTCTACAAAGTCACGCACCTCAGCGTTTGAAAATCCAAGGTCACCAATCGTTTCATTCAGCGAGACGCGTAGCGTGATCCCCATCGTATCACTCACCGCATCCCGTATGTCAGCGATGACCTCCCGCGCAAAACGGGAACGATTTTCGAGGCTACCGCCGTATTCGTCGTCTCGCATATTGGTCGCGCGGCTGAGGAAATGCTGGAAAATCCCGAACCCATGCGCTCCGTAAAGACAGATCAGATCGAAACCCGCGATCTTGGCCCGTTTGGCTGCATTTACGAACCAACGGCGAAGATCCTTGATCTCGTCCTTATAGAGCGCGCGGGCCTGAACAGGATCATTGGTGAACGTGCGGATTGGTCCCGCAGAAACTGCCAGCGGGACCTCCTTGGTATAGAGGTTCGGCCCGTTGATCCCAGAATAGGCTAGCTGAATACCAGCGAGCGCACCGTGCTCTTTCATCTTGTCGGCCATGCGGGCCAACATTGGGATGTCTTTATCCTCCCACAGGCGTAATTCGATGAAGGGCGTGATTTCCGAGGTATGGTGCATCTCGGTCTGTTCGGTGAAAATCACACCCCAGCCGCCCTCGGATTTAATCCCCCGCATTGCCGCCGCCGCAGAAGGGTCGCGATATCCCCCGCCGTTACAATGCGGCACCTGATAGAACCTGTTTTTGGCCTTAACAGGTCCGATTGTCAGAGGTTCAAAGAGAATATCGTAACGGGGATCGCGCAATTTCAGCTCCATTTCGGACTATGGACGGATCGTAACAAACAGCCCGCGCTGACCAAGTCCGCGCTGCGAAATCATTGGTTAGGCAGCCGCTAAGACTTCACACCAGAGGCAAGCCGCCGATTTGCGACAATCGACCATCGCGCACCATCCCAATGGCGTAATCAATGAATGCACGCACCGCGTTTGAACGGTGAACGTCCTGCGCGGTCAAAAGCCCCATCCGCATCGGACGCACTGGGCCCGTGATCGGCACGCATTTCACGTAGTTTCCATCTGGTGACGTATGACTAAGCGGGCGAACGTTTGCGATGGAATACCCAAAGCCGTTCCCAACCATGGATCGCATCACTGCCATGTCGCGCGTGCGTTCAGCGATCACTGGCTTTTCCCCGATTTCATCAAAGAACGAGAGGAAGTAGTCCGAACTCAGCGGCAGATCGAGCAGTACCATGGGGTGCTTGAGTAAGTCTTCAATGGTGACGCTGTCTTGCCCGACCAAGGGATGGTTTTCCCCCATCAGAGCGATGGGTGGCAGTTTGAGAAGCGGCGTGAACTGCAGGTCAGCAGGCAGGCCGAGATCATAGGTCAAAGCCACATCAATCTCAGATCGACGTAGCGCACTGAACAGTTCGACTTGGTTCATCTCGTGCTGACGCATTTTTACGTCGTCGTAGGTCGTTTCAAACCCACGTCGCAGGGATGGGAGAACCAACTGTGCAAAGGTCACCAGACACCCAACCGTCAACGGACCACGGACGGACCCTGCAATGTCGCCCGCGATGTCCATCAGCGCGCCCGCCTCACGCAGGACGATACGGGCTTGATCCATCATCTGGCGTCCCGCTTGGGTCAAAGAGAGGCCCTGTGCGTGCTGTCGCACAAACAACGGTAAGCCAAATTCGGCCTCAAGCTGTGTGATCGCAGCGGAAATCGAAGGCGACGAAACGTTGATACGCTCAGAGGCCCGTGCGATGCTTCCTGCTTCTCCGACAGCGACGAAATACTCGATCTGCCGAAGGGTATACCTCAACATTTTAATTCCTTGCCTGACCCAGACACACAAGCATTGACCGTGATCCCCTTGGTTTTCAAGGAAGAACGCTGCCGCGCCTTCGCAATCTGTCAAACTGCCCTTTATTTAGGCCGCTTATTCGTCGCCCGGCACGCCGTATGACGGCGCCTCGCGTGGGTCGAGGGCGCGTTGGATATAGGCGTCGAGTTGCGGCTTGTAGATGTCCCACGCCGTCGCGATAGCCTCGATCGGGCAATCCTCGGTCCAATCGCACCTGAGGTCCGCAACAGGCCACGACACCTTATCCACGATCTTCATGCCTGCGGAATGAACGGGACCTGCTTCGCCACCCGCGGCAAGGCCAGCCCGCATCGCAGCGATCAGCCGATCCCCCAGATGCCCCTCTGCCGCAAGGAACCCATCGACAATTGCCTGAGGAACACCGCTATCGGCGAGGAGATTTCCGCCAGAAGCAACGTTTTCCGCCTGCGCTTCGGACCAAATGCCCAGCGCATTGGGGCCAGAATGAATTGCGGTGCGTCCCATCGCATCGACCATGAGAACTTGTCGGTATTCGATGAAGGCACCGTTCTGGCGAATACGTTCGAGCGCGTCTGGCGCGGACAGCCCCTGTCCCATCAGTTCTAGCCCCAGAGGCCCCAATGTCGGGTCGGTCACGTTCTGCGACGCGACAGCCCCGACGCCCGCCTGTGCATAGGAACAACGAGCCGCGACGGCGGGCGAAGAGGATGAAATGGCGACGCCGAACATTCCCGTCTCAGCGCAGCGAGCAACAAGTGAGAACGTCATGCCTCGTCATCCGGAATAACGGCGGTTGCATCAATTTCAACGAGCCAATCAGGCCGCGCTAAGGCTGTCACAACAAGCCCCGTCGAGACAGGAAACACGCCACGAATGTATTCGCCCATGGTGCGATAGACGGCCTCGCGGTGGCGGACATCGGTGATATAGACGACCACCTTTACCAGATGCTCCATCGTGCCACCCGCTTCTTCGATCAGCTGTTTGATGTTTTGCATGACCTTATGGGTTTGCTCCGCTGGATCGTGGCTTTCGATGTTCTTCGCATCATCAAGGTTCTGCGGACATTGGCCGCGCATCCAAACGGTCCGACCACCACGCGTTACGACGGCTTGGCACAGGTCATTGTCGAGGTTCTGCTCGGGATAGGTTTCTTTGGTATTGAATTTGCGAATACGCGTATGGGCCATTTCAGTCTCCGCTCGATGCCCGACCCGTTTCGATACGGGACATAAGATAAGTAGCAAAATCGTAGTTTGGTCGCTCGAGGTGGCTCAGGTGCCCCGGACGAGCGAGATCTGAACAAAGGCCACGATAGACCTTTTCTGTGCAACCGCGATCCTCGATATTCACGTCGTCCAACAATGCCTTCAGAGCGGCAAAGTGGTCTTGAACAGATGGATCATCCTTAAAGTCATCCGACATGCCCCCGCCAAAGCGGATATGCACTTGCCCCGGCCCTTTGGGGTGCAGGGAGAGATACCAGAAATACCCGGGCGTTAGCGTGATCAGCAGACTAGGATAAATCGCCAAGAGATAGGTCGTCCGACGTTCCTCACCTTTGAGACGGTCATTTGACGGATGCGCCATTGCGATGGTCAGGGATTCATCCTTGAGGATCGTATGGTAGTTGAACGCGGGCAATCCAGGTGGGCAGATCATATCCTCTAGCTTGGACAGTCCACCAATCGTTCCTGCGTGACAGACAGGCAGGTGGTAGCTTTCCATGAAGTTCTCAGCGAGGACTTTCCAGTTGGTATCCCAGACGTGCTCTTCGTAGAAGGCCTCTGTGTAGGCCTCCATGTTATAGCCTGCGAGCATCGCATCGAGATCGGACAGAGCCTCTGCCACTGGGGCCGCATCAGGATCGAGGTTTACGAAGACCCACCCGTTCCATTCCTCACAGCGAACATTCGGCAAGGCATATGCGTCTTTGCAGAACCCCTCATTCAGGGTCATCGCAGGCGCACCCCGCAGTTTGCCGTCCAGATTGTAGGTCCACGCATGATAGGGGCAGACGATCAGCTTTGCATTTCCCCGACCCTCAAGGAGCGTCGACATACGGTGAAGACACACATTCGACAGTGCCTTTAGGTCACCACCATCACGGTCCCGAATGACAACGATCTGCTGACCCGCCAATTCACAGGTCGCATAGTCTCCTACATTGCCCAGCGCCGATGCACGGCCCAAGCAATACCAATCCTTGCGAAAGATGTGGGTGAGCTCTTCGGCTAGGAAGGCGTCAGAGGTGTAGACAGACGTTGGCATAGCGCGTGCCTTTTCAAACGGCACGGATACAGACTGCCGAAGTTCCTCAACAGGATCTATTGGACTGTCTTTTGCCACGGCTGGCACCTCATTCGTCGCTACCAGACAAACATGCGCCTCTGCATCGGCAAGTAAAAGAAATGGACTACCTTACCAGCGCTTAGCCTCGCTCTAAGCGGCGTTAGTCCGATCAAAAGCAAAGCTTCATCAAAACATGTTTTTAGTTCGCCAAATCCTACCCCTAGGGTCGGGGCAACGATTAGGAGAACACAGATGGAAGTTATCGATACGGTTGTGGTTGGCGGCGGACAGGCTGGCATCGCGGCAAGCGAACACCTGGCGAACAACGGTATTGAACATGTCGTCCTCGAAAGACACCGCATTGCAGAGCGGTGGCGGTCGGAACGCTGGGACTCTCTCGTGATGAATGGCCCCGCATGGCATGACCGTTTTCCGAACCTCGAATTCAACTGCCACCCTGACGCCTTCCCCGGTAAAGAGGACGTTGCCGATTACATGGTGGCCTATGCTAAGAAAATAGGCGCCCCGATCCGCACGGACGTCGATGTGAAACGAGTGAGCAAAGTCAAAGGCGGTTCTAGCTTTATCGTGGAAACCTCTGAGGGCCAGATTGAGGCCCGCCATATCATTGCAGCGACGGGTCCGTTCCAGAAACCGATCATTCCCCCCATAGTCCCCACGGATGCGCCGATCTTTCAGATGCATTCCAACAGCTACCACAATCCCGAACAATTGCCCGAGGGGGCCGTTCTGGTTGTTGGCGCTGGGTCGTCGGGCACTCAGATCGCTGAGGAACTGCGCAAAGCTGGCCGAAAAGTCTATCTGTCCGTCGGTGCGCACGACCGCCCTCCGCGTCGGTATCGGAACCGCGATTTCGTGTGGTGGCTCGGCGTTCTGAACAAATGGAACGCTGACACCCCCAACCCTGGCACCGAACACGTCACCATCGCGGTCAGCGGGGCCGAGGGCGGCAAGACCGTGGATTTCCGTAGGCTCGCCCATGAGGGCCTGACCCTCGTTGGCATGACCAAAGGGTATTCCGACGGCACCGTGCGGTTTGAAAATGACCTCATCCACAATGTGAACCGTGGCGATGCGAACTACCTGTCGGTTCTGGAAGAAGCAGACGCCTTTGTCGTGGCTAACGGCTTGGACCTTCCCGAAGAGCCAGAGGCAAAGATCATCCCACCTGATCCAGAGTGCATGGTGAACCCGATCCTTGACCTGAACCTCGCTGAACACGGTATCACGACCATTCTTTGGGCCACGGGGTATGCGCTGGATTATTCGTGGCTTGAGGCTGACACCTTTGATGAACGCGGCCGCCCGATCCATCAACGCGGCGTGAGCAAAGAAAGAGGGGTTTATTTCCTCGGCCTTCCATGGCTCACTCGGCGTGGGTCTGCCTTTATCTGGGGCGCTTGGCATGATGCAAAGTTTGTCGCCGACCAAATCCAGATCCAGCACAACTATTCGGGCTATCATGGTGAGGCCGAAGTCATATCGTAGAAGGACATGATCGGTGAAAATCGGCGTTTATCAGGGCCATGCAGTTGGCAAAGACATTGAACATGCCTTTGCCGTGATTGAGGACACCCTCAAAGCGGCATCAGCGGTTGGCACAGATATCGTCGTTTTCCCAGAGCTATTCATCCCCGGCTACAATCAACCCGACCTTCATCGCGCGCTTGCACAGCCCTCTGGCGGTGAATGGGAACAGCGGTTTGCATCTCTTGCCGCGACGCACTCTTGTGGCCTCGTCATCGGTTGGGCGGAGAAGGACGGAGAGCGGATTTTCAACACCGCGTCAGCCTATGACGCGAGCGGCGCAAAGATCGGGCATTACCGTAAAATCCAGCTGTTCGGTCCCGTTGAAAAGTCGGTGTTTGAGTTCGGCGACACCTACTGCACCTTTGACCTTGCAGGCACGAAAGTTGGCCTGCTGATTTGCTATGATATAGAGTTTGCGCAGCATACTTGGGCGCTCCGTGAACTTGGTGTGGACCTCCTGCTAATCCCCACCGCGAACCCGATCACCTTTGATAACGTCCCTGACCTGCTGGTGCCTGCACGGGCTGCTGAAAATGGAATGGTGATTGCCTACGCCAACTACTGCGGGTCCGAGGGAACCGTCACGTATGGCGGCAAATCCGTGATCGTCGATGGCAATGGGTCTGTCATTGCCCAAGCGGGCCGTAGTCCTGCGCTTCTCATCGCCGATCTCGGGGAGGTCGCGCAGCCCCTCTCAACCCAACATCAGGACTACCGCGACATCAGTCGAGCGTAGGAGGCACGCGATATTGCCCCGTCCGCTCAAACGCGGCAGCCAGCTGTAATAGCTTCACATCATCCCAGCCACGCCCCGCGAATGTCAGGCCAGCGGGCATACCGATATCTGCAAGCATCCCCATCGGCACAGTCACCGTCGGTATACCCAAGTGACGGATCGCGAGGTTCCCATTGGCGACCCAGACCCCATTGCGCCATGCCCGATCAGCAGAGGCTGGGTTTATGTCGGCATCCGCAGGGCCAATATCGGCGACCGCAGGGAAAATGACCGCATCTAGGTTTTGACGATCCATCCAGTCCTCTAGGTCGATCTTCCGTGTCGCCTCTAGCCCCCTGAACCCGTCCTCAAGCGCTGGAATATCCAAGAAACTCTCGATGGGATGTGCCCGCGCGTGTTCGGGATACGTGGCGATATCATCGTCAAACCCGACATATCGATCAGGAAGCGCACCTTTTGGTTGGCGGAAAATCTGGGCGCCGTCGACTTGGGCCAAACGGTTTAACTTTGGGTCATTGTTCGATCGCAAGAAATCATCCCATGCCCAAACCGAGAGGTCCATAATCTCTCGTCTCAGATACTCTGGCGTGACCAAGTTCCGCGTTTTGATCGATGGCGCCCCTACTCTGTCGCTCTCGTAGTTTGTGACAACAGGAAAGTCCGTCACAACAACGGCTCCGCCTTCGGCTTCAATCGCTCTGCGCGCAGCGTTGAACAGGTCGATCATCGATGCCCGCGTTTCGATCTTTTGCCCTGTCGGGCCTCCTATCCCGCCTTCAGGGTTTGATCCCGCCTCTGCGTCCTCGTTGATATACATCGCAGGCACGGCAAAGCGTTTCCCCTGAAGCGATGCACCCTTTGTCAGGTCAGCATAAGACACTGGCCGGTGGTCCGACGCCTTAGGAATATGAACCCACGGCTGGGATCGCCACAGGTCGCCCCGTGTGTTCGGATCATCCGCCACGATGACATCCAAAATATCCAGCATATCCGCCATATTCCGCGTATGCGGGACCACGACATCCATCGTCGGGACGAGAGGCCAGTTTCCCCGAACACTGATCACGCCGCGGCTAGGGGTATAGGCGCATAAGCCGTTGTTCGCTGCAGGTGCGCGTCCGCTGCTCCACGTTTCTTCACCCAGACCAAAGGTTGCAAAGCTGAATGCCGTTGCGGTGCCCGATCCGTTCGACGATCCAGAGGCAAAGGCGGCGGTCAGATAATTACGGTTATACGGGCTTTCCGCCCGGCCATAGAGTCCACGCTGCATACCCCCGTTCGCCATCGGCGGCATATTGGTCAACCCGATCAAGATCGCCCCCGCCGCACGCAATCGCTCAATCGCGAATGCATCGTCTGACGCGACCAAATCTGCAAAAGCTGGCGATCCGCTGGCGACTGTAAGGCCCTTGGCCCGATAACTGTTCTTTGCCGTATAGGGGATACCATCGAGACGCCCCAAGGTCTGCCCTTTTGCCCGCCTCGCGTCTGACGCTTTCGCCTCTTCCATCGCCGCAGGATTCAGAACAGGCACTGCATTCAAACAGGGCCCAGACCGATCATAGCGTTGGATACGGTCCAAGCACTCTTCGACCAGCAAAACTGCCGTCACCTCGCCCGCATCCAACATTTTGGCGAGGTCGCGAATTGATGTCTCAACGATGGTCATGGATGTTTCCTTTCAGTCAGCGACCACAGTCCTACTTGAAGAAAACTTGAGCAAGTTAAAAGAACACCAACTAAGTTCAGGCGCCCAGAAGGCCTTTGACTTTAGCTGTCCGTCGAAAATTCTCGGTAAATCCTGGCTGTAGAAGTCGATCAGCCGATTCTGTCGGATTGGAAGAAACCTCAGGGGGAAAGGTAAACCAGCAGATGGCAGGCTTTGCTGGTTTTTGACACGCAAAGTTCAGTGCGTATTTTGATGACATAAAGGGCGGAGAGCGGACATGCGCTGCGAGTACGAACTAACACTGAAGGCGCACAGAAAGCCGACATCCAGAAGACGTGAAACTCAGCCAGTGGCCTGCATTGCCGCAAGACGGCGTCGTGCCCACAGCGGACGGTTCAGGCAACAGCACGCTTGGAGTTGGTCAAGTAGGTTTCTTGAGAAAAGACTCCCTTATAGACGCTTTCCTCCAAGAAGCTGAGGACGGTTTTTAGGTCGCGCTTGACGGATGGTAGAACAATGCGACCACCGTCTTCGTTCAGCGCAAGCCCTACGGTTCTTGCCCGGGCGATAATCTCTGCGGCACTGTGATCGACCAAGACATTCGATTTATGGATGCCCCGTATCAGTTTTCGGCACCGTTCATCCATGTGGCTTTCGAAAGCGGCTCGGTTCTCGATGTGAAAAGATCGATGATTTGCGAAGTCGTCGACTTCCTGAGCTGTCGCTTCGGCAAAATGCTCTTGAACCGTTAAGATCGACCGAAGCACGTGGAAGCTAACGAACATGACGGTGTCGCCGCGAACAACTGCGCCCAGCCGTTCATTCAGTGAAAACCCTTGCTCTGAAAGTTTGCCAAACTGGTTGTCGTTAAACGTCAGCGTCAGCCCCCTGCGTTGCAGATACTGGGACGTACGAAACTTCTGTATTAGAATATTCCCTTCGATCTGCTCAGAGTGCATGAACAGAGCTTTAACTCCAGCCTCATCGTAGTTGGTGATGTCCAAACGGTCGTAGGCCCCCGCGCCGTTGGCCAACGTCTCGTTCAGTTGCGCTAGAAGATCAGCGTCCGTTATGCAAAGCAACTCGTTCCCGTCGGGCTTCCAATCGCCGTTAAACTCAATGGGCTCATCTTTGCCGTGAAAAAAAGACCGTTCCTGTGCATCGAAAATCGCTTCGACCTCGCCCTGCACGCCGGCTTCCAAGGGCACCCGTCGCACGACATTCTGCCCGTCCCGTCTACAAAACGCGAAAAGTGTTCTCGGCATTGGTCACTCCGTTTCCAAAATCACATAGTCCCCCAGTTCGATCCCGTTGATCGTTTGGTCGCCTTTGCGGATCGTCCGCTTGGTAATCAAGATGTTGGTAACGTTCTGTGGTGTACCGACACGGTAGAAGTGCCAGCCGAACGCACCAAGCAGGGGGTTGAAAAAATAGCTGTGGCTGGTCACTGCGATGAAGGCGAAGATCGCAATCGTGGGCACCCACATGATCCAGTTCAATTTGTCGAAATCGGCCGTAAACAACGGCAAGAGATACAAGAGCATAATTGCCATGTTCTCCCGGTCGGCAGGCTCCACGGTGGTGACCCTATGTTGCTCAGCGGCAGGTGCGCGGCTGGAACGGGTCGTCTTGAGAACCCATAGACACACCACAACCAATATCGTTGAGCCGAGCAACAGCCACATCATAGTTGACCACGCATCGTTGAAGGCCGCGACGAATGCATATGTGTACCCAACGGGCGCGATAGCCGTGGCAGTCAGGGCAAGGCGGGCTAAGCTGTTAAGCAATTTCCAGAACCTTCTGCTTGTCGGCTTGGACTTGCAGGAGCAGCGCGTTAGACAGCATTGAGAGATCCTCGCCTAATTGGACGCTCGCCCCGTTCAGTCCCAGTCAGACTCCCAATAAGGCTGTCCAGTTCATCGACCGGCAGACCCAGTTCCTCAGAAATATCGCCTCGAGTGACTCTTTCCTGCCAAAGTATTGTCAGCACCTTCTTCCACAATACTGAGGTTTCCCGCTCGATGCCGACAGGCTCGCCTGACCGATAGCCTCGGCGTGCCAAGTCGATGCAGATTGACTTATATTGCCAATCCGACAACCGCCCTATGTTGTGCAACCGAAAGGCCAAAGCCATCGCAGACACGCGCCAGCGTAGCTTGGCCTTGAGGATGATTTCGGTCGAGATCAGACGCGGAACTCGCGCCCGCACATCGTCTGCAGGCATCAGAAAAGCAGAGGCAAAGCTGTTGGCTTCTTTCTCAAGAGAGCGGTCGCCTTTGGGATCACCATGCCTGTGCAAGACCAGATGGCCAAGCTCGTGGGCCGCATCGAAGCGGCTGCTTTCGGCACTCTTGAAGTTGTTAAGGAATACGTAAGGCTTTCCACCACGCCAGAAAGAAAAAGCGTTGACCGATGCCGTATTCTCAGACAGCGACAGCATCCGTATGCCTTTGGTTTCCAATAAACCCAACAGATTGCCGATAGGCTGTTGCCCGATCCCCCAATGTTGGCGCAGGCGGGCCGCGGCGACTTCGGGGTTGGTTTCCTCCGACAGCTCCTCAGGGAAATCCGGATCAGGTAAGCCGAAACGGTCCTCAATCCAGCTGTTGAGCAGCAATCCGAGCGATCCGGCAGCGATGGCCGCGTTTCGCTCGCGGGCTGTCATCTTTGAGAAAGAGCGAAAGCTGACGGCCCCGACATCAACCTCCTCAATATCATCGCCCATGAAGAAGCTTGGCGGATAGCCCAACGCCTCGCCCAACTTCTCGATAGTTTCGGGTTCCGGCTCATGGCGGCCTTTTTCAAGCCGCGTGATCGTGTCCACCCCAACCCCGGCCTTTTCGGCCAAGGCTTTGGCCGTCATGCCACGCCTTGCGCGAGCAAGTGATAGTCTTCCAGCGTTGAACATCGGCGTACTACTTGCGAACGATCTGCGGCTCGAAATCATCCGCGATATCATCGGTGTCGAGCGGCAGGATCGTCTCGTCTTCTTCAACGTCCTCGATTAGAAAGATGCGCTCTACAGCCGCCACGAAGGTGCGGCGGGCAATCACAGGGCGCGTTAGTTCTGCTCGGCCCTGCTGATCCACCATCAGATAAAACAGCGCTGGGCCATCAACCGGCTTCCGCGCATGGGGTGCGAGATCGCCCGCGCCAGCGTGTTCAAAAAGGTTCGGCCCGCTGGCGCGTTCCGCCCCTGCGCCCTTTTCCGAGCACGGTTTGGGGTGTTCGCGGCCGCATGCTTCATCGACATTGCAGAACGAGACCTTTACACCGAGGACTTCGTTGAGGATCGCCTCAATCCCGTCGCGGCGGTCGATTTCCCAATCGTCCCCCAAGTATTCGCGGCGGATGGCCGCCACACCGTGATGGTATGAGAAGGTGCCGGCCGCGTTCGACGGATGAAGGCCAGTGGCGTTGTTGCGTTCGGCAAGCGCCATTTGGGCAGCGCGGATCAACCCTTCGCGGGTCAACCCAAGCTGGGCAAGCCGCTGGTTGATGTCGGCGGGCTCCTGCAGAATTGTCGTTTCGATATGCTCGGTCACGCCTACACCTCATGTCGATTTTCTTGACCTACAAGTTGGTCGAAAAAATCGACAAGGTCAAGTTTCAATTCGCGCTGGCCCCACGAACAGTGAAGGGCGAAACACTGCACCTTGATAACCGCGACGATTCAAGTGCTGCACGTCGCGCGAAAGGCAGAAAGATGAAACGCCGCGTCGCGATACCTTGGCGCCCAATGAGTGGCGGGTAAGGGCCGAGGTTGTGTGAAAACCCTTGGCGATCGCCGATTTCAACCCAAAGCGGGGTCTGCCGTCGCTCTATCGTGGACTTCAGCGTTGTTTGTCCCGTTTCGCCGAACTGAGCATGACGATACAACCCGCCGCACGGAGTATTCACACAGCCCTGGCCGGGACCGACGTGCGCCGCAGGTGATTACGCCTCCCCTGCCGAGCCGCGGCCAGCCCGGTTTCAGCCAGTTCATCACATCGACGTTAATTACTGCGTGGAATCATCGAAATTCAGGAAACCGTTTCCTGGTCTCCGCATCTCCGATAGCCAAGTTGTCACTGTTTCCAGATTTGCCGTCGTGATAGGGTATTCCCTTGCCTCAATATCCTTCTTAGCCCCACGGCTAATATCACTGGTAGTCACCACCATCGCTCCCGTGGCCCCTTCGAAAATGAGATCAGAGTAAAGGGCCTTCACCGTAACTCTGTCTATTTTCTCTTTATATCGCTTACACTGCACTATTACCGTTGGTGGCCCAGATTGGCTAAGATCATCTTTCCAGATCCGAAGGTCGACGCCACCGTCGTTTCTGCCTGGTCCTAACTCAACCGTATAACCATTGCGCTGAAACCACTCAGCGGCCAGTCCTTCAAATTGCCTCCAGTTCATTTCAAACAACTTTTCGGGATTTCGGTTCAAATAGTCGATGAATCTTTGATCAAAGAAACGGCCTTCGTCAGAGGGTAGAGATTCCGACTGGAACAGATCTCGCAATAAGATCAGATCGGATTTTACTATCTGCCTGACATAAAATGGGTTAATCCCTATCTCTTCATCAATTGCAGTGAGAAGGCCCGGAAACCAAGCGACTTCATTGGCGCCCAATAGCAGCCTTAGCTCTTCCAGGACTTCGGCTTGACTGTCGTCACGAGCAAGTTTGCGCCTCGCAAACTCTCTTCCGACAGCCTCGATCTTCATCAATTGAAATAAGTCGAGGCCTTCCCCCAGCTCTTGCCCGATATTCCAAAGAAACCGGCGGCTCAGGGGAGGCATTCCCGGCGTTCGGGCAGCACCCAATGCGAACAACAAATCACCTACAGCATCGGCGTAATCGTCTGATGCGAGCCGAACGACTTCACGGGCAGTGACTTCTTTGACGAAGCGATGACCGCTTCCCAAGCACTCAACAATGTCAGCTTCACCCAAAGCGAAGCCAGAGCGACAGCCAGCATCTTCCGATAGTGAGCGAACAAAAGCTTCGCTCGGCATTAGGATATGGCCCACCTCCACCCTCCATACAGATCACAGTAGACTAAAGCACTTTTGCCATATGTTCGCTGACGTCAAGCTGCCGCAATTAGCTGAGAACCGGTGCCTGCGCACCGCTGATCTCGGCCTGTCCGGAAATGCTGCGCGATCATACGAAAGGCCGGGGCGGGGAAGCTGCACCGCAGCGATGGCTAGGCTTGCGAATGTCCGGTCAGGGCCGAAATTGTCTTGGAAACAGTTCATGCGGCGAATTCAAATGCGACGCGTGGATGCTCTCGGGATCAAAGTAGGCATAGCGCATTTTGCCGTGCCGGCGCTTTCATCATCAAGCAAAAGTTCGATTGCTTCGGTCGCTATTTGTTCGAAGGGAACGTGGACAGTCGTCAGCGGCGTGGGCAGTAAAGCGGTCAGCGGGATATCGTTGTAGCCCACGACGGAGATATCTTCGGGAACGCGTTTGCCGATGGTCTGGAGTTCGGACAAGGCACCAATGGCAGTGTTGTCGTTCACGGCGAAAATGGCGGTCAGGTCGGGTGCCATGTCGATCAGCTGGCGAGCCGCGACGGCTCCGGATTCCATGCTAAAGGCGGCCTCGATGGTCAGGTGGTCGGCGGTGGGGATGCCTGCTTCGGTCATGGCTTTGTGGTATCCTGCCAGTCGGCCTGCTGCGCTCGAGGCATAGGACGGGCCGCCGATCAGGCCGATGCGTCGGTGGCCCAGATCCAGAAGATGGCGCGTGGCAAGGTAGCCGCCAAGTTCGTCATCCCCGATCGACGATTTGCTGTGCCCGTCGGTCCGCAGGGCCAGCACATAGGGCACATCACGTTCCGTCAGATCGGTGGTGAAACGGTCATCCAGTCGCGCGGTCGAAAGCACCAGACCGTCCACCCCGCGTTTGAGCAGGGTCTCGGCCGCATTGCGCATGGCGTCGGGCGTGTCGTCGGTGGTCGCGACGATAGCGAACAGACTCTTGCGGGCGGCGGCTTTTTGCAAGGCTTCATAGAGCATCGCCATCACCGTGTCGGTCAGACGCGGGACGATCACGCCGATCATGCCGGTCTTACCGCGTCGCAGACTGGCGGCAGACATATCGCGCACATAGCCAAGTTCGGCCGCGATACGGCGGACATTGCGCGCGGTATCGCTATCGGACTTTGGCAGGCGTTCGTCCAAAAACCTGGAAACACTGGACTTTGACACACCTGCGGCCTTGGCCACATCAAGGATCGTGACCCGTGCCGCGGTGCCTTTTGTCTTGTCTTCGGTAGTCATCGCGGCCCTCGGTCAATGCTCGTCGTTATCGTTATCAGATTTCTAGCACTTGACAGAACACTTTCGCAATGCATTTTTGGGAACGTTCCCACAATCGTTCCCAAATGGAGGAGAATTGAACATGAACCCGATGGACCTGCGCGGTCTGAACCCCGCCCCCGTAACCGTTTTCAAGAAAGACGGGTCGCTGGACATCGACGCGAACGTACGTCTGGCCAAGTGGCTGACCTCGTTTGCCGACGTCAAATCGCTGGTGATCCTTGGTCACGCCGGCGAGGGTACGTTCCTGACGACCGACGAACGTCTGGAGTTGATCCGCGCCTACAAGGATGCCGTGGATGTGCCGATCATCGCGGGCATCACCGGTGAAGGCACCAAGGTTGCCGCCGAAGAGGCCAAGCGGTCGTTCGATGCCGGTGCGACCGGTGCGCTGGTCTATCCGAACCACGGCTGGCTGCGGTTCGGGTTCCAGAAGGGCGCTCCGCAGGACCGCTATAAGGCGATCTACGAAGAGGGCGGCCTACAGACCATCCTGTTCCAGTACCCCGATGCGACCAAGGCGTCTTACGATCTGGATACCCAGCTGGACATCGCCGCGCAGGAAGGTTGCGTCGCGACCAAGAACGGCGTGCGCAACATGAAGCGCTGGTACGTCGAGATCCCCGCGCTGAAGAATGCGCAGCCGGACCTTCAGGTGTTGTCGTGTCATGACGAATGGCTGCTGCCGACCATGTTCGACGTGGACGGTCTGCTGGTCGGTTACGGCAACATCGCGCCGGAACTGCTGATCGACCTGATTAAGGCGGGCAAGGCGCAGGACTACCCCGAAGCCCGCCGTATTTTCGAGCAGCTTCTGCCTGTGACCCGCGCGGTCTACCACCGCGGCTCGCATATGGAGGGCACGGTTGCCCTGAAGCTGGGTCTGGTCAAGCGTGGCGTTCTGGACCACGCAACGATCCGCGAGCCGCTCAAGGATCTGGGCGCAGCCGCAGAGCAGGAAATCTTTGCCGCCTTCGACGCCGCCGGTATCGGACGTGTCGATGCCGATCTGCTGGCAGCCGAATGATCGATT
Source organism: Marivivens donghaensis (assembly GCF_030410045.1). Lineage (NCBI taxonomy): Bacteria > Pseudomonadati > Pseudomonadota > Alphaproteobacteria > Rhodobacterales > Paracoccaceae > Marivivens > Marivivens donghaensis. The sequence continues at coordinate 5,835 of NZ_JAUFRA010000009.1, read as the reverse complement.
GCCCCCGTCAGACCTACGGGGGCATATACATAGCAAGGGAGGAGAGAGAATGTTTGGATTCATCAACAAGGTTACCTTGTCGGCGCTGGTCGCACTGGCTGCTGGGGGCGCGGTCGCGCAAGATGTGCGGATAGGTGCGATGCGTGAGGGATCGTCGTGGTATGTGTTCGCGGCCACGCTAGAGCAGATTATCGAGCCGATCCTGGGGGATAATTCCGTCGAGGTGATCGCGCGTGGCGGCGGTGTGGCAAACCCGCTTGTGGTTCAGGGCGGCAATGCCGAGATCGCGCTATCGAACGTGGCGACGGCCATCTGGGCCTATGAGGGTGCCGATGTCTATGAAGGCCGCAGCGCGCCGGACATCCGCGCGTTGGTCGGCGGGCTGAACGATGTCTATGTCGGCGTGCTCGCACGCAACGATTTCCTGACCGCGCGCGGTGCGACCGATCTGGACGACATCCTGTCGTCGGACCAGCCGATCCGCGTTCTGATGAAGCCGGTCGGATCGTCAGCAGTGCCTGTTGCCGACATGATCTTTGCCGCCGCAGGCACCAGCGCCGACGAGATCAAGGCCAACGGCGGTGACATCATCCAGGTCGATACCGGCCAGATCGCGGATATGATCCGCAACGGCGCGGCCGACGTCTATATCGACACGATGATTAAAGGCCATCCGACGATCACCGAGGTCGCGCTGACCACACCGGTGACTTTCCTTGATCTGCCGGACGGGATTGCGGCCCATGCGAATGAACTGGGGCTCGAGATCGGAACATACGGGCCGTGGTTCGAAGGCCAGACGGCAGCAGCGACAGGGGCGAACCTTGGTACAGTGTTGATCGCAAGTGCATCGCTGGACGAGGAAAAGGCCTATCAGATCACCAAGGCGATTATCGAGAACGCAGCCGCGCTCCAGTCATCGCACGCGGCTTTTGCCCGTTTCGATCCGGCGGTGGCTGCCGACATCTCGAACACGGGTATTCCTCTGCATCCCGGCGCCGAGCGGTATTTCCGCGAAGCCGGTTTGATCCAGTGAACAGATTTCCGGCGGCGTCTTTGCGCCGCCGGTCCCATTGATCTGCAAACTCTGGGGAGGAGTCCATGTCCGCAGGACAACCACATAACGCAGCCCGCTATTCGGCCTTTGCCGTCGGCTGTGTCTTTATCGCGTTTCAGGCCTGGATCCTGTACGCCCCACAACAACCCCTGTTCGAACGGCCAATCCACCTGGGCGCGGCACTGATCCTGCTGTTCCTCTACAAACCGCTAGGTGGTCCACTGCCGCGTGCGGCGCGGGTAGCGATCGATCTGATGCTGATCGCTGCCTCGGTTGCGGTGACGGCCTATTATCTGGTGGATTTCGACCGTCTGACATCTCGCATGGAAAACGTCGATCCTGTTCTGGGGCGGGATATCCTTGCTGGCATCGCGCTGGTCGCGCTGCTGCTCGAAGGCGCGCGTCGCGCGGTCGGGATGATCCTTGTTTATGTGTTGTTGGTATTTATCGCCTATGCGTTCTGGGGCAATCTGTTACCTGGCTGGATCGGGTTCCGCGGTTTCGGCCTGCCTGCCGCGATCGAGATCAGCACCATGTCCACAGCGGGCGTGTTGGGGATCACCACCTCGACCTCGGTCGGTTTCATCTTCTACTTTATCCTGTTCGGCGCGTTCTACGGCGCGGTCGGCGGCGGGCAGTTGTTTATCGACCTCGCCATCCGTCTGGCGGGACGGGCGACAGGTGGAACGGCAAAGGCGGCCATTATCGGGTCGTCGCTGATGGGGTCGATTTCGGGGTCCGCAGTGGCGAACGTAGTATCGACCGGCGTCTTTACGATCCCGCTGATGAAGCGCACCGGCATTCCCGACCACCGTGCCGCAGGGATCGAGGCGATTGCCTCGACCGGCGGACAGCTGATGCCGCCGGTGATGGGTGTCGCCGCTTTCATCATGGCGGAAATGCTGGGCATGCCCTACGCCAAGTTGGCGCTTGCCGGTCTGATCCCCGCGCTGGCGTTCTACATCGCGCTTTTGATGGTGGTTGACCTGTCTTCGCGGCGCGAAGGTATTCGCGCCCTGACCGAGGAAGAGATCAACGACACTGCTCCAATCCTGCCGCGCCTGCATCTGATCTTCCCGCCGGTGTTGTTGATCGGGCTTCTGGTCAGCGGCTATTCCGCCAGCTACGCCGCCGTGATCGCATCGGTTGTGTCGCTCGGCGTGCCGTTCCTACGCCGCAACACGTGGATCGGGCGGGCGCAATTTGCCGAAGCCTTCCGCGAGGCACCGCGTCAGGCGGCCGACGTGGCAATCCCGATTGCTGCCATCGGGTTGGTCATCGCAGTGGCGGTGCAGTCCAATCTTGCACTGAAGTTCGCGACATCTTTGGTAAGCCTGTCTGAAGGGTCGATCTATGCCTCGCTCACTCTGGCTATGGTCGGGTGTATCGTGATGGGGATGGGCCTACCGACGGTCGCGGCCTATATCATCGGCGCGGTACTGTTCGTTCCCGCCATTCAGGATCTGGGCGTGACACCCTTGGCAGCGCATTTCTTCGTCTTCTACTACTGCGTGCTGTCGATGGTGACGCCGCCGGTCGCGCTGGCTTCGTTTGCGGCTGCGGCAGTCGGGCAGGCCTCGACGGTCAAGAGCAGCCTGTCGGCCTTTGGTCTGAGCCTCGTGGCGTTCTTCGTGCCCTTCGGGTTCGTGTTCGACACAGGTATCCTGTGGCAGGGAACATACGCCGCAATCGCGCTGTCGGCCTTTGGGTTGCTGGTTGCGACGGCCTTGTGGGCAGTGGCTTTTGGCGGGTGGTGCATGCGGCCATTATCGATGGCGAGCCGCATCGTGATCGGAGCCGCCGGCCTATGCGCAGTGATCGCCCCTTCGGGATCGGTTGTCTGGCTGGGCGGGTTGGTGATCGGCTGGGGCTGCGTGGTGATACTGGCGGTTTTTGCCAAGTTACCGCCAAGTCGATGGCAAGCGATCGCTTTTATATGATTTTGAAATGGCCCGACAGAGTTCGGGCCTTTCTCTTGTATCGAGTTCTCCCGACCGATGCGGGCAGCGCTTCGCCAGGTTCTGGAGGTTTGAAGCCGCTTGTATTTCGGAAGGACGGCACTGAACCTGATTTGGGTGTCGGCTTTTGATGCCCATGAGGCTTGCCTGATTGGCTTTCCTTCAGCGCCCTAAAGGGCAGAGCTGATGTCCAAAGGGATCCTCTGCTATTGAGGGGGGGGGCGAAGGTGGCTTGACCCACGAAAGAACCCTGCGAGAGATATAACGAAATGCGTATTTTCTCCGTCTTCTGTCAAAACCATGCTGCGAGATGCAACTAATGACCGCTTTGGTGTTTGGCTGAATTTGCGGAAGGCATACTCCTCATGTCCGCTTTGGGCCGTAAGCCCCGTTGCCTCTCCGCTTCACCCCGTTTACGTCTCCCTATGGTAGCAGACAGCGAGGCTTCTTTATTGGACGCTGCTACGAGCGCACCCTTTGAGGTCAGGATATCACGGTAAGGCGCACTCGCATGAAGATTGGCTCCCTTCGGGGGGCCTTTTTCGTTGTGTCGTCCCTTTTTGTGCGGAGCCTACCTTATCTAAGCTCGCCAAATTCCATAAAACTCGCGGTTTATGGTGTCTCGCGAAGCGCCCATTTTGCGCGCCAATGAAAGTCGCTCCAATGGCGACCATCTGTCGAAGTAAACAGATCTGTTTAGATTCCCGCCGTTCGCAAAGAGTCTTCCGGATTTTAAGGGGAGCAATCCACATTTTCCCGCAAAGAGAGAGTTTGAGAGGGGTTCCCAGGCAGTGCGGCCTCCCTATCCTGGAGGTATCAGACCACAGGAGAGACGCTTTGGAACACAACGACAAGAGATCAAAATTGGAAGGGAAAGGCAAAATTTCCTCATCCGCCCCTCTTGTCATTTCGCGGCCGGATGATCATCCTTTGATTGAAGCGACAGTGCGGCTCTTAGCCAAACACGCTGCATGGGTAGATTATACCGCCTCACTTAAAGGCGGTGACGATCAATGACGCTATTCCCTTCCCGAAGGATGTAACGCTATGCCCGCATACCGTGCCGCTATCTACGCCCGCTTTTCCAGTGACCACCAACGCGATGCCTCAATCGAGGACCAGTTTCGCGTGTGCCGCCAATTGGCGGAGAGCAAAGGTTGGACCGTTGTTCGAACTTTTGCCGACCGCGCCATATCTGGCGCAACCCAACATCGCCCGCAGTTTCAGGAGCTTCAGGCAGAGGCCAAAGCAGGCCAGTTCGATATCGTCATTTCAGAGAGCTTGGACCGCCTGTCGCGCGACCTCGAACACATCGCAGGCTTCGCCAAAACGATGACCTACCTCGGCATCCCAATTTTCACAGTCGCAGAAGGTGAGATCAGCGAACTGCACATCGGTCTCAAAGGCACAATGTCTGCCCTCTACCTCAAAGATCTCGCGCAAAAGACCCATCGCGGATTGGAAGGTCGCATCCAAAAAGGCAAATCTGCTGGCGGGATTTCTTATGGCTATCGCGTCATCCGTGAACTCCTCCCCGATGGGAGCGTCACCACTGGCGATCGATCTATCCATAAAGAAGAAGCCGCCGTCATCCGTCGCATTTTCACAGACTATGCCAAAGGCGCCTCCGCTCAGGCCATCGCTAAAGCGCTGAACAGCGAAGGCATCACAGGCCCAATGACCGGAAAGGGCTGCGGCGAATGGAACCCCTCCACCATCGCAGGCAATGCAAAACGGGGGACCGGCATCCTCAACAACGAAGCCTATATCGGCAAACTGGTCTGGAACCGCCAACGATATGTGAAGAACCCAGAAACAGGCAAACGACAGGCGCGCCTGAACCCGCCCGATCAATGGCAATACACCGACGTCCCAGAGCTCCGGATCATAAATGACGATCTCTGGGACGCGGTCAAAGCCCGTCAAAAGGCCATCCGCGTCAAGATAAACCCGGCAGGCTGTCTTACCGCAGGCCTGCGGCCAGAACGCGCCCGCCGACCCGTCTATCTGTTTTCTGGGTTGGTGAAGTGTGGCTGCTGTGGATCGAGCTATACGCTCATCAATAAGACCCGCTACGGCTGCGCCGCCGCCCGCAACAAAGGTGAGGCGATCTGCACCAATCGTGCGACCATCCTGCGTGAAGACCTCGAAGATCGTGTCATCACAGGCCTGCGCGATCGGCTGTGGTCCCCCAAAATGGTCAGCGCCTTCGCAGACCAATACCGCAAATCCTATAATAACTTTGCGGCCAATGTTTCAGCCGAACGGGAGAAAGCCGAACGCCAGCTCGCAAAAACACAATCGGCGATCGACCAAATCACAAAAGCCGTAGAAGACGGGATGTATCACCCCTCCATGATCGCAAAGCTCACAGAACACGAAGCAACAAAAGAGGCACTCGAGCTGGAACTCGCCTCAGAGCCCCCTGCCCCAACATTGCGTCTGCATCCCAGCATGAGCACCCGCTTCAAAGAGCACATTCACGCCCTGAGCGTCGCACTCCGCGAAGACCATTTACGGACAGAGGCCGTTGAGATCCTCCGTGGCTTCGTTTCAGAAGTACGGATGGTTCCAGACGCCGATGCTCGGGGTGGGCATCAGATGGAATTGGTCGGCGATTTAGCCGGAATTCTTCAATTAAGTCATGGGGATGAGTGTAAACACCGCTCCATTATCGCAGGAGGGTCGGTTACGTTGGTTGCGGGGGTAGGATTTGAACCTACGACCTTCAGGTTATGAGCCTGACGAGCTACCGGGCTGCTCCACCCCGCGCCGATTGTGACTTGAGTGTCACTGGTGCGATGATCCAGCTATTGCGTA
>NZ_JAUFRA010000008.1:0-19652 GCF_030410045.1 Marivivens donghaensis | reverse complement strand
GTATGCGCGGAAGTCACCAAAATATTTGGTGATTGCTGCGGTCAATGTGGTTTTACCGTGGTCAACGTGGCCAATCGTGCCGATGTTAACGTGCGGTTTGTTACGTTCAAACTTACCTTTAGCCATAGTGGCCTCCTTAGTCTTGCGCTGGCGGGTTCACCCCGCCGGTGTTGAATCGGCGGGAGACTAGTGCCCCCCGCCATTTCGCCATTAGGCGTATTTCTTCTGGATCTCGTCCGAAACGTTCTGCGGAACTGCTTCGTAGTGATCGAACTGCATGGTGAACTGAGCACGGCCGGAAGACATCGAACGCAGAGTGTTGATGTAACCGAACATGTTCGCCAGCGGCACAAACGCGTCGATAGCGATTGCGTTACCGCGGGTGTCCTGACCCTGAACCTGACCGCGACGCGATGTTAGGTCGCCGATGATACCGCCGGTGTATTCTTCCGGAGTGATAACTTCGACTTTCATGATCGGCTCGAGCAGTTTCGCCCCAGCTTTTTTCATGCCTTCGCGCATACCCATACGAGCTGCGATTTCGAACGCGAGAACCGAGGAGTCAACGTCGTGGAATGCACCGTCGATCAGTGCAACTTTGAAGTCGATCACAGGGAAGCCAGCCAACGGACCGGAGTCCATGACCGATTTGATACCCTTTTCAACGCCCGGGATGTATTCCTTCGGAATAGCACCACCAACGATGCGGGATTCGAAGGAGTAACCTTCGCCCGGCTCGGTCGGCGTCAGGATCATCTTCACGCGACCGAACTGACCGGTACCACCGGACTGTTTCTTGTGCGTGTAGTCAATCTCAGCTTCACGAGTGATCGTTTCACGGTAAGCCACCTGCGGCGCACCGATGTTTGCTTCCACTTTGAATTCGCGACGCAGACGGTCAACGAGAATGTCCAAGTGAAGTTCGCCCATGCCTTTCATGATGGTCTGACCGGATTCGAGGTCAGTTTCCACACGGAAGGACGGGTCTTCAGCTGCCAGACGGGCGAGGCCTGCCGACATCTTTTCTTGGTCACCCTTGGTCTTCGGTTCAACAGCGATTTCGATAACCGGCTCCGGGAAGGTCATGGTTTCAAGAACAACTGGATCCGCAGGGTTACACAGAGTGTCACCAGTGGTGGTGTCTTTGAGACCTGCAAGCGCGATGATGTCGCCTGCAAACGCTTCGTCGATTTCTTCACGGTTGTTCGAGTGCATCATCATCATACGACCAACGCGCTCTTTTTTGCCTTTGGTCGAGTTGAGGAGGCTGTCACCCTTGCGAAGAACGCCAGAGTAGATGCGAGTGAAGGTCAGCGAGCCAACGAACGGGTCGTTCATGATTTTGAACGCGAGACCAGCGAAAGGCATGTTGTCATCTGCACGACGTGCAATGTTACGAACTTCTTCTTCGTCACCCGGTTTGAAGCCCATGTAGTCAACTACGTCGAGCGGGCTCGGCAGGTAGTCAATAACAGCGTTGAGCAGAGGCTGAACGCCTTTGTTCTTGAACGCAGAACCAGCAAGAACCGGAACGAAGTCCAGAGCGAGCGTACCTTTGCGCAGCAGAGCGCGCAGGGTCGGTACGTCAGGCTCGTTGCCTTCGAGGTATTCCATCATCGCTTCGTCGTCTTGTTCGACGGCAGCCTCGATCATCTTACCGCGCCATTCGTCAGCAAGATCTTTCAGGCTGTCACGGATGTCTTCTTGAACCCAAGAAGCACCGAGGTCATCACCGCGCCATACCCATTCTTTCATGGTTACGAGGTCGATAAGGCCTTCGAGTTCGGACTCAGCGCCGATCGGCAGAGCAACCGGAACAGCGCGAGCGCCAGTACGGTCTTCGATCATGCGCACGCAGTTAAAGAAGTCTGCGCCGATTTTGTCCATTTTGTTAACGAACACGATACGCGGAACTTTGTAGCGGTCAGCCTGACGCCAAACGGTTTCAGTCTGCGGCTCAACACCAGCGTTTGCGTCAAGAACGCAAACAGCACCGTCGAGAACTGCCAGCGAACGTTCAACTTCGATGGTGAAGTCAACGTGGCCGGGAGTGTCGATGATGTTCAGGCGGTGCTTTTCAGTATCTGCAGTTTCGCCATCTTCGGTGCGTTCCCAGAAAGTGGTCGTCGCAGCCGAGGTAATGGTGATACCGCGTTCCTGTTCCTGCTCCATCCAGTCCATGGTGGCTGCACCATCGTGCACCTCACCGATGTTGTGGGATTTGCCGGTGTAGTAAAGAATGCGCTCGGAACAGGTAGTTTTACCTGCGTCGATGTGCGCCATGATACCAAAGTTGCGGTACCGGTCGAGGGGATAATCGCGTGCCATTGGGCTCTATCCTTAAGGCTTAGGTTACCAGCGGTAGTGGCTGAACGCTTTGTTAGCGTCTGCCATCTTGTGAGTGTCTTCCCGTTTCTTCACGGCAGAACCGCGACCGTTAACAGCGTCAAGAAGTTCGCCAGCAAGACGCTCTTCCATAGTGTTTTCGTTGCGGGCGCGCGAAGCGTTGATCAGCCAGCGGATTGCGAGGGCTTCACGACGCTCGGGACGAACTTCAACCGGAACCTGGTAGGTAGCACCACCTACGCGGCGCGAACGAACTTCGACCGACGGCTTCACGTTATCGAGGGCTTCGTGGAAGACTTCGACCGGAGCTTTTTTCAGCTTCGATTCAACGCGGTCAAACGCGTTGTATACGATTCTTTCTGCGACCGATTTTTTACCATCGATCATCAGGTTGTTCATGAATTTAGTGACAACGCGGTCACCGAACTTAGCGTCCGGCAGAACTTCACGTTTTTCAGCAGCGTGACGACGCGACATTCAAGTATCTCCTTACTTCGGACGCTTGGCGCCGTATTTCGAACGACGCTGCTTACGATCTTTAACACCTTGGGTATCCAGCACACCGCGGAGGATGTGGTAACGGACACCCGGAAGGTCTTTTACACGGCCGCCACGGATCAGAACCACAGAGTGTTCCTGAAGGTTGTGGCTTTCACCTGGGATGTACGAAATGACTTCGAAGCCGTTGGTCAGGCGAACCTTCGCAACCTTACGCATAGCCGAGTTCGGTTTCTTCGGTGTTGTTGTGTAAACGCGGGTGCAAACGCCGCGTTTCTGAGGGCAGCGCTCGAGGTGCTGCGACTTGGATCTGACGACTTTGGGCTGACGCGGCTTGCGGATCAGCTGTTGGATCGTTGGCATTGGGTTATGTCCCCTATCCTACAATAAGCGGCCCCGTAGGTCCGCGGTTTTCGACGAATGCGCGACACAAACGTCGCAGCACAAAAAGCCCGCAATCGAACCCTTACCGGAGGTGCGATGCGGTTAAAGTTACAGAGGAACAAGGCAGCATTAGCCCGGTTCATGTCCACTTCAGCTCTGATATCGGGTTAAAAGGGAATCCTCCCGTCTACCCGGATGGGCGGCGTATAGGCGGAGTCGCTGTAGCTGTCAACTGCTTCAGGCTGACCGTTCCCCAAGCACCTTCCAGCCATTGGTAAGCGCATCCACATCCAAACCAAAGCGGGACACAAGACGGTCGGCGATTTGACCGCCAAGCGGACCCCAATCCTTGGCAAAGCGCGGACGTTTCAGAAGATCACTGTCATTCCCGAAATGAGCCCCGCGCACGAACATCAGGCGAGACGCCATCGAGACCGTCGGCATATGCGCCCAAGCCTTCATATGGTTCATATCGAGGATGCTGCGTTTGTCGTCTGGACGACGACAAAAAATCTGCGCTGGGGTCCACATCCGTTCTTTGACGTTTTGGGCCCTGACACCGTGGCGGTCAAAACCGAGCAAAATGCCATGAGCGAAATCCACACAAAGCAGTCCGTTCTGATCAGTAAGCCCATAGGACGCTTCAATCGCAGAGCGCCCCGTTTCTATGAAATCAATAGCAACGGCGTCATCATCGTCGATCCGAAACTCTGCCACGATATCCGCCGACCCATCACGATGATCGATCATCACCTCACGGCAAATCTCACGGTGCACCCTTCCCTCTTCAGCAAAGACGATATCGATCTGGGGCACCGACGAACAAAGCGACGTTAACCGTTCTTTGTAGGCGTCAGGCATTTGATCGCCCGCAAGCAAGATCAATGTAAAATTCGGGTCTGTTTGAACTTTCAACGCTGGCAACACGATCTGTTCGAAAAAGAAAAACCGCGTTGCCATACGAGACCGGCCATAAAGTTCGGCCCGCAGTTCATCCATTGTCTGAGCATTATGACGAAATGCCCCAACTTCGGACGGATACGAAAATCGGCACAGTCCAAGCATTTGGATGTTCAGAAGGGTCACTTGGCCTCAACCTCTGACAATTGCCGTTCACGTCTAAAGATGAATAGACCACTTCCGACCACGACCACACAACCCAAGAGGGCCAAGGTTGATGGCAATTGTCCAAAAATCACAACTCCGAGGATGAGGCTGGCGAGCAAGCCGACATATCGGAACGGTGCGACAAAGGAAATTTCGCCGACGCGCATTGCCGTAACTGACATGAGGTAGCCGATCAGCACCGCAGTTGCAGCGCCACTCAACAATGCCGCGGAGTGCCCAGTCACAGGGGTCCATTCGATAAACATCGATCCGAACCCAGCAAATGCGGTAACGGTCCCTGCGGCAAAAGTCGCGGCGAACATCGATGGCACATCTCTGGACATGCGCCGCGCTGCCAGATCGCGAATGACTATTAGGCCAACGGACAACAGCGCGTAGATCGAGTAGATGTTAAAACTCTCTCCGCCCGGCTGCACGATCATCAGCACGCCCACAAAGCCGATGATACTTGCCGACAATCTGCGCCAGCCGATGGGTTCTTTTAGGAATAGAGCCCCTGCAAAGGTCATGACCAAGGGCAAAGCCTGCAAAATCGCGGTCACATTGGCCAATTGCATGTTGAACAATGCCGTGAGGAACGTCCAAGCCGCCGCGACCTCTGCCAAGGACCGCACACAGATCAAGATGAAGTCTTGCCGCCCGAGACGAAGCCGAAGCTGGCCGAATAAACCCGCCAAAATGATCATGGCAATCGTGGTGACAATCCCGCGCAAGAAAATGGCCTGAAACAATGGCAGTTCGCCCGAGAGCGACTTCATAGCAGCGTCATTGCTACTGAAGGCGAGCATTGCAACGGCCATCATCAGCGCGCCGCGAACATTGTCAGAGAGAGCTTTCATACGCCAAGCCGTAGCACCGCGATATTGGCCGCGCTAGCGCGATATTGTCAGGACACAATTTCCGACCGCCAAAAAGCAAAAGGCCCCCGCAATGCGAGGGCCTTTCGTAAGATTTTGCAGCGATTACTCTTCGCGGCTTTCCGGTGTTTCGACAGCGATGTCGTCATAGCTCGGCGCGGCGAGTTTGACGGCTTCTTCTGCTTCTTCACGACGGGCTTCGAGCACCACGTTGTCGCGCTTTGCAGCGATCGAACGAACGATGGCAGTTGCGCCACCCGTACCAGCCGGAATGAGACGACCAACGATAACGTTCTCTTTGAGGCCGACCAGTTTGTCACGCTTGCCCTGAACCGAAGCTTCGGTAAGGACGCGAGTGGTTTCCTGGAACGACGCAGCTGAGATGAACGAACGGGTCTGGAGCGACGCTTTGGTGATACCCAGAAGGATTGGCTCACCCTGTGCTGGACGACCGCCGCGGGCTTCTGCCTTAGCGTTTGCTTCGTCGAATTCGACCTTATCAACAGTCTCACCCTTAAGAAGCGTGGTGTCACCAGAGTCAGAGATTTCCCACTTCTGGAGCATCTGACGAACGATAACCTCGATGTGTTTATCGTTAATCTTAACGCCCTGCAGACGGTAAACGTCCTGAACTTCGTCGATCATGTAGTCAGCCAGCGCTTCGACACCCATAATTGCAAGGATGTCATGCGGCGCGGGGTTGCCGTCCATGATGTAGTCGCCCTTCTGGACAAAGTCGCCTTCTTGGACCGGGATGTGTTTACCCTTCGGCACCATGTATTCGACCTTGTGATCCGGATCATCTGCGGACTCTATCGCGATGCGACGCTTGTTCTTGTAGTCCTTGCCGAAGCGAACGTAGCCATCGATCTCTGCGATGATAGCATGGTCCTTCGGACGACGGGCTTCGAACAGTTCCGCAACGCGCGGAAGACCACCGGTAATGTCCTTGGTCTTCGCGCCTTCACGCGGAATACGCGCAACAACGTCACCAGCAGCGACATCCTGACCGTCTTCGATGGACAGAATTGCGTCTACCGACATCGGGTAGGTGACTGGATTACCGTCTTCTTTGCGAACCGGTTCGCCATCAGCGCCGACCACAATGATTTCAGGTTTCAGGTCACCACCACGCGGTACCGAACGCCAGTCCGAAACGATCTTCTGGGTCATGCCAGTAGCATCGTCGGTCTCTTCACGGACGGAGATACCCGAGACGAGGTCAACAAAGCGTACTTTGCCGCCCTTCTCTGCGATGATCGGCAGAGTATAGGGGTCCCATTCGAACATCTTGTCACCACGAGCGATGGTTGCGCCATCTTTAACGTGGATCTTCGTACCGTAGCCGATCTTGTGCTGAGCGCGCTCTTCACCGTTTTCGTCGATGATCGCGAGAACCATGTTCCGGCCCAGAGCAATCTGTTCGCCAGCGGCGTTTTCCAGAATGTTCGCGTTACGGAACTCGACTTTACCGTTTGCAGACGCTTCAAGGAACGACTGCTGGCCACCCTGCGCAACACCACCAATGTGGAACGTACGCATAGTCAGCTGTGTACCAGGTTCACCGATCGACTGTGCAGCAATAATACCGACAGCTTCACCGATGTTGACGCGAGTACCGCGAGCAAGGTCACGGCCGTAGCAGTTTGCACATACGCCGTCGTCAGACTCACAGGTCAGCGGGCTGCGGATGCGCATTTTTTGAACGCCAGCAGCTTCGATCATGTCAGCTTTGCGTTCGTCGATCAGTTCGCCAGCTTTAACGACAACTTCATCGGTGCCCGGACGCAGGACGTCGTCAGCCGATACACGGCCCAGAACGCGCTCTGCGAGCGATGCAACAACTTCACCATCGTTAACGGCTGCTTCCGCGGTGATCGCACGATCGGTGCCACAGTCGACTTCGCGAACGATACAGTCTTGAGCAACGTCAACCAGACGACGGGTGAGGTAACCGGAGTTCGCAGTCTTAAGTGCGGTATCCGACAGACCCTTACGAGCGCCGTGAGTAGAGTTGAAGTACTCGAGAACGGTAAGGCCCTCTTTAAAGTTCGAGATGATCGGGGTTTCGATGATCTCACCCGACGGCTTGGCCATAAGACCACGCATACCGCCCAGCTGTTTCATCTGAGTAACCGAACCACGCGCACCAGAGTGAGCCATCATGTAAACCGAGTTCGGTTCCATAACAGCGCCGTTCTCGTCGCGTTTCTCAGCCGAGATGGTGTTCATCATCGCGTCGGTGACTTTGTCGTTACACTTCGACCAAGCATCGACCACTTTGTTGTACTTCTCGCCCTGAGTGATCAGACCGTCCATGTACTGCTGTTCAAAGTCTTTAACCTGATCGCGGGTCTCTTCGACCAGCGTCCACTTGGAGTCAGGAATGACCATGTCGTCTTTACCGAACGAGATGCCAGCTTTGAACGCTTCACGGAAACCAAGGCCCATGATCTGGTCACAGAAGATCACCGATTCTTTCTGACCGCAGTAACGGTAGACGGTGTCGATGACCTGCTGAACTTCCTTCTTACGCAGAAGGCGGTTCACCAGTTCAAACGGTGCTTTGTTGTTCAGCGGCAGCAGGCCACCGAGGCGCAGACGGCCTGGGGTGGTTTCAGCGCGAACAATCACTTCTTGGCCAGTTTCGTCGATCTGTTTGATACGAGCGTTGATCTTAGCGTGCAGGTGAACTTCACCAGCCGCCAGCGCTTGTTCAACTTCGTCGATCGAAGCGAAGGACATGCCTTCACCTTTCATGCCGTCGCGCTGGATCGTGGTGTAGTACAGACCCAAGATCATATCCTGCGACGGAACGATGATCGGCGCGCCGTTTGCAGGCGAAAGAACGTTGTTGGTGGACATCATGAGAACGCGTGCTTCAAGCTGGGCTTCCAGCGAGAGCGGCACGTGAACAGCCATCTGGTCACCGTCGAAGTCAGCGTTGAACGCAGAACAAACGAGCGGGTGCAGCTGGATCGCTTTACCTTCGATCAGCGTGGGTTCGAACGCCTGAATGCCAAGACGGTGCAGCGTAGGCGCACGGTTCAGCATGACGGGGTGTTCGCGGATCACTTCGTCGAGGATATCCCAAACTTCGGGACGCTCTTTTTCAACGAGTTTCTTCGCCTGTTTAACAGTCGAAGACAGACCCTTTGCTTCAAGGCGCGAGTAGATGAACGGCTTGAACAGCTCGAGCGCCATCTTCTTCGGCAGACCACACTGGTGAAGCTTGAGCTCTGGGCCGGTCACAATAACCGAACGACCCGAGAAGTCGACGCGCTTACCCAAAAGGTTCTGACGGAAGCGACCCTGCTTACCTTTCAGCATGTCCGAGAGCGACTTCAGCGGGCGCTTGTTCGCACCAGTGATGACGCGGCCACGGCGACCGTTGTCGAACAGAGCGTCAACGGATTCCTGAAGCATACGCTTTTCGTTGCGAACGATGATGTCCGGCGCACGAAGCTCGATCAGGCGCTTCAAACGGTTGTTCCGGTTGATCACGCGGCGATACAGGTCGTTGAGGTCGGAGGTCGCAAAGCGGCCACCATCCAGCGGAACCAGCGGACGCAGTTCTGGCGGGATCACAGGGATCACGGTGAGGATCATCCATTCAGGACGGTTGCCCGACTCGAGGAAGTTCTCAACGATTTTCAGACGCTTGATGATCTTTTTGGGCTTCAGTTCGCCAGTGGCTTCCTTCAGCTCTTCGCGCAGCTGCTCTGCAGTTGCTTCGAGGTCGATCATCGACAGCATTTCGCGGATCGCTTCGGCACCGATGTTCGCTTGGAAAGCGTCCATGCCGTAGGTGTCCTGTGCGTCGAGGAATTCTTCCTCAGTCATCAGTTGGCCGTAGGTCAGGTCGGTCAGACCTGGCTCGATCACAACGTAGTTTTCAAAGTACAGAATCCGTTCCAGATCACGGAGCGTCGTGTCGAGCATGAGGCCGATCCGCGACGGGAGCGATTTCAAGAACCAGATGTGTGCAACAGGCGAGGCCAGTTCGATGTGGCCCATACGCTCGCGGCGCACTTTCTGGAGGGTAACTTCAACACCACATTTTTCGCAGACAACGCCGCGATACTTCATGCGCTTATATTTGCCGCAAAGGCATTCGTAGTCTTTGATCGGGCCAAAGATACGAGCACAGAAGAGACCGTCGCGTTCTGGTTTGAACGTGCGGTAGTTGATGGTTTCTGGTTTCTTAATCTCACCGAACGACCACGACAGGATACGCTCGGGCGATGCGAGCGAGACTTTGATCTCGTCGAATGCCTTAGCGGGTGTGAGCGGGTTGAACGGGTTGTTGGTCAGTTCCTGGTTCATCGTATTTCCTTACGTATCAGTGGGAAGGGGAGAGGTGAGGCGCGAACGCCTCACTCATCATCTTCCGCATCCAGGAGTTCCATATTGAGGCCAAGGCCCCGGACCTCTTTGACAAGAACGTTGAACGATTCCGGTACGCCGGCTTCGAAGTTGTCCTCACCCTTGACGATCGACTCGTAGACTTTGGTACGACCTGCAACGTCATCCGACTTAACGGTGAGCATTTCCTGCAGGGTGTATGCAGCGCCATAAGCCTCAAGTGCCCAGACCTCCATCTCACCAAAGCGCTGACCACCGAACTGTGCCTTACCACCCAGCGGCTGCTGAGTAACAAGCGAGTACGGACCAGTGGAACGAGCGTGGATCTTATCGTCGACCAGGTGGTGCAGTTTCAGCAGGTATTTAACACCAACGGTAACCTTACGAGCGAACTGTTCACCCGTACGACCGTCGAAGAGTACCGACTGACCCGAGGTGTCGAAACCAGCGCGCGCCAGCGCGTCGTTTACGTCAGCCTCTTTTGCACCGTCGAAGACCGGAGTTGCGATCGGCACACCGCGAACAGAGTTCGCTGCAGTATCGATCAGCAGATCTTCGTCCAGATCAGCAAAGCCTTCTTCGTAGACTGCATCACCGTAGGTGATTTTCAGTGCGTCACGAACTGGGGTCATATCGCCCGAACGACGGTATTCTTGCAGAGCCTCGTCGATCTGGAGACCCAGACCACGCGATGCCCAACCCATGTGGGTTTCAAGAATCTGACCAACGTTCATACGCGACGGAACGCCCAGCGGGTTCAGCACGAAGTCTACCGGAGTACCATCAGCGAGGAACGGCATGTCTTCGATAGGAACAACCTTCGAAATAACACCTTTGTTCCCGTGACGGCCTGCCATCTTATCGCCCGGCTGAAGCTTACGCTTAACCGCGATGAAGACTTTGACCATTTTCATCACGCCCGGCGGCAGGTCGTCGCCACGGCGGACTTTTTCGACCTTGTCTTCGAAACGTGCATCAAGCTGGCGCTTCTGTGCTTCGTACTGCTCGTTCAGGGCTTCGACGATCTTTGCAGTGTCTTCGTCCTTCAGAGCAATCTGCCACCACTGGCCACGGCTCAGCTCAGACAGCGACTCTTCGGTTACGATAGAGTTCGCCTTAAAGCCTTTCGGGCCTTTTACAGCTTCCTGACCAAGGATCATATCCTTGAGACGGGCGTAGATGTTGCGATCCAGAATGCCGAGCTCGTCGTCACGGTCGCGAGCGAGGCTTTCGACCTCTTCGCGCTCGATCTGCAGAGCACGTTCGTCTTTTTCAACGCCGTGGCGGTTGAATACACGAACTTCAACAACAGTACCGTAGTCACCCGGTGCGAGACGCAGCGAGGTATCGCGAACGTCAGACGCTTTCTCACCAAAGATTGCGCGGAGGAGTTTTTCTTCCGGCGTCATGGGGCTTTCGCCCTTCGGTGTGATTTTACCTACAAGAATATCGCCCGGTCCAACTTCTGCACCGATGTACACGATGCCAGCCTCGTCGAGGTTGCGCAGCGCTTCTTCACCGACGTTCGGGATGTCGCGAGTGATTTCTTCCGGCCCGAGCTTCGTGTCGCGTGCCGCAACTTCGTATTCTTCGATGTGAACCGAGGTGAATACGTCGTCTTTAACGATGCGCTCAGAGATCAGGATGGAGTCTTCATAGTTGTAACCGTTCCACGGCATGAACGCGACGATCACGTTCTTACCAAGAGCCAGTTCACCCATATCGGTCGACGGGCCGTCAGCGATAACTTCGCCTTTGCCAACTTTGTCGCCCACTTTCACCAGCGGACGCTGGTTGATGCAGGTGTTCTGGTTCGAACGCTGGAACTTGCGCAGACGGTAGATGTCAACGCCTGGGTCACCAACTTCGAGGTCTTCGGTTGCGCGGATAACGACACGGGTCGCATCGACTTGGTCGATGATACCTGCGCGGCGTGCAGTGATCGCAGCGCCAGAGTCAATCGCAACTTTTTCTTCCATACCGGTGCCGACCAGCGGGGCTTCAGCCTGCAGGAGCGGAACCGCCTGACGTTGCATGTTCGAGCCCATGAGAGCGCGGTTAGCGTCGTCGTTTTCGAGGAACGGGATGAGCGCCGCAGCGACCGAAACGAGCTGTTTCGGCGAAACGTCGATCAGGTCCACGCTCTCTTTTGGAGCCAGCGTGTATTCGCCCGACTGACGTGTCGAAACGAATTCATTGATCAGGTTGCCATTCTCATCGAGCGTAGCGTTCGCCTGCGCAACAGTGTGGCGCATCTCTTCAGTCGCCGACATGTAGCTGACTTGGTCAGTTACTTTGCCTTCGATGACCTTGCGGTACGGTGTTTCGATGAAGCCGTATTTGTTCACGCGAGCAAAAGTTGCCAGCGAGTTGATCAGACCAATGTTCGGACCTTCCGGCGTTTCAATCGGACACATACGACCGTAGTGGGTCGGGTGAACGTCGCGAACCTCGAAGCCAGCGCGTTCACGGGTCAGACCGCCCGGCCCGAGAGCCGAAAGACGACGCTTGTGGGTCACTTCGGACAACGGGTTGGTTTGGTCCATGAACTGCGACAGCTGCGAAGAGCCGAAGAATTCACGAACAGCAGCCGCTGCCGGTTTCGCGTTGATCAAGTCTTGCGGCATGACGGTGTCGATTTCAACAGACGACATACGCTCTTTGATCGCGCGTTCCATGCGAAGCAGGCCAACGCGGTATTGGTTTTCCATCAGCTCGCCGACGGAACGAACACGACGGTTGCCGAGGTGGTCGATGTCGTCAACTTCGCCCTTGCCGTCACGCAATTCGACAAGCGCCTTGATGCACGAAACGATGTCTTCGTTACGCAGGGTGCGCTGTGTGTCTTCTGCATCGAGAGCCAGACGCATGTTCATTTTCACGCGACCAACGGCCGAGAGATCGTAGCGTTCGCTATCGAAGAACAAGGAGTCGAACAGAGCCGATGCGGATTCAACGGTCGGCGGTTCACCTGGACGCATGACGCGGTAGATATCCATGAGCGCGCCGTCGCGGTTCATGTTCTTGTCGCTTGCCATGGTGTTACGGATGTATGCACCAACGTTGATGTTATCGATGTCCAGAACTGGAATATCGGTGATGCCAGCGTCGAGAAGCTCGCGCACGGTGCCGCCGATAACTTCGCCGTCTTTGTCCATCTCGAGCGTCAGCTCGTCACCAGCTTCAACGTAGATCGCCCCTGTCTCTTCGTTGATGATGTCTTTTGCGACGAACTTGCCGACGATATGGTTGAACGGAACGAGCAGGTTCTTAACCGAACCTTCGTCGATCAGTTTCTTCACAGCGCGCGGAGTGATTTTGTCACCTGCTTTGCAGATCACTTCACCCGTTGCAGCGTCGATCAGGTCATAGGTCGGACGGGTGCCACGCACGCGTTCTGGGAAGAACTTCGTGACCCAGCCGTTGGATTTCTTATCGAGAGAGAATTCAACGGTGTTGTAGTAGGCATCCATGATCGCCTCTTGATCCATGCCAAGAGCATAGAGAAGAGTCGTGACCGGAAGTTTGCGGCGACGGTCAATGCGCGCAAAGACGAGGTCTTTTGCATCGAATTCGAAGTCGAGCCACGAACCACGGTATGGGATGATGCGGCATGCGAACAGCAGCTTACCCGACGAGTGGGTTTTGCCTTTATCGTGGTCAAAGAACACGCCCGGCGAACGGTGCATCTGGGAAACGATAACACGCTCAGTACCGTTAACGACGAAGGTGCCGTTGGTGGTCATCAAAGGCATATCGCCCATGAACACGTCTTGTTCTTTGATGTCTTTAACCGACTTCGCACCTGTGTCTTCGTCGACATCAAATACGATCAAACGCAGGGTCACCTTGAGCGGTGCTGCGTAAGTCAGGTCGCGCTGCATACATTCTTCGACGTCGAACTTCGGCTTTTCAAGCTCGTATTTTACGAACTCAAGAACTGCCGTTTCATTGAAGTCTTTAATCGGGAATACCGATTGGAAAACGCCTTTAATGCCCTCGCCGTCGAGCGGCATATCGGCATCGCCAGAGCGCAAGAACAGGTCATAAGACGATTTCTGAACCTCAATGAGGTTCGGCATTTGAAGAACTTCGTTAATCTTACCGTAGTACTTACGCAGGCGTTTCTGGCCAAGGAAGGTCTGAGCCATGTGCTGTGTCACCTTTCGATCTCTGCGGGTCCATGTCGCCGGGGCCGCGACATTTCCCCATTGAGAAGGTTGTTCCTGTCTATTCCTGGCCCCCGTCCCAAGGGGGGCCTCCCGACTGTGGAACCTACCTGAGGAGAGCGTTTTCTAGTTAAACGTTCCGCTAAGACAGGTTTGGCTGGACCCGCGATACCGCGGATCCAGCCGAATTTGCACGACCCTAGGGGCCGAGAACAGGCGATTAGGCCAGTTCGATTTTCGCGCCAGCTGCTTCCAGCTTCGCTTTGATGTCTTCTGCTTCTGCTTTCGAAGCGCCTTCTTTGACTTTGCCGCCAGCCTCAACGAGGTCTTTAGCTTCTTTCAGGCCGAGACCAGTGATGCCGCGAACTTCTTTGATGACGTTGATTTTCTGAGCGCCAGCGTCTTTCAGGATGACGTCGAACTCAGTTTTCTCTTCAGCAGCTTCAGCAGCAGCAGCCGGGCCAGCAACCATTACAGCGCCACCAGCAGCAGGCTCGATGCCGTACTCGTCTTTGAGGATGGTTTTCAGTTCTTGTGCTTCGAGAAGGGTCAGACCAACGATCTCTTCAGCAAGTTTTTTCAGATCAGCCATTTTATGCTTTCCGTTCGATTTAAGTGTGTTCCAACGCGAGATGATTAATCCCTACGAGGGCAATTGGTTGCTTATGCAGCTTTCTCTTCGATAGTCGAAAGAATGCTCGCGATGTTCGATGCAGGCGCGCCAATGGCACCAGCGATGTTCGAAGCAGGCGCACCGATGCAGCCAACGATCGAAGCAATAAGCTCTTCACGGGACGGCATTTGTGCGACGGCTTTAACGCCGGCGACATCCAGTGCGTTCTCACCCATAGCACCGCCAAGGATAACGAGCTTGTCGTTAGCTTTAGCGAACTTGTCGACCACTTTGGCAGCTGCCACAGGGTCTTCCGAGTAAGACAACACGGTCATGCCCGTCAGGTAGTTTGCGATGCTTGCGCAAGGCTTACCTTCAAGGGCGATTTTGGCGAGCTTGTTCTTGGCAACGCGTACGGAACCGCCCGCTTCACGCATTTGAGCGCGCAGGTCCTGCATTTCAGCAACTGTCATGCCTTCGTAGTGGGCAACCACTACGACGCCAGAGCTTTCAAAGATTTGGCCGAGTTCGTCGACCAGCTTCTCTTTTTGTGCTCTATCCACAGTTTCACTCCAAGTTTGGGGTTTCCCCCGGCTCAAGTTGACCCCCGAAAGTCGAGGGCCGTTCGGGTCCGTTTCAGGGTCCCGAGCCAAATCGCCCGTTCTGTAAGCGAACGGAAATTTATCTCGTTTCCCATCTCAGGAAGGAATTATTGGGGCAACCCCAACCCTCCGTCTCGGACAGGACAGGGCCGTTACAGCCCTGCCATTTCACCGCCGAAGCGGTAAAAATTCTTAGTTACCAGTCGCGGATTCAACGCTTACCGAAACGCCCGGGCCCATTGTGGAGCTGATCGAGACTTTTTTCATGTATGCGCCTTTAGCACCGGTCGGTTTTGCTTTCTGAACAGCGTCAACGAAAGCAAGCAGGTTCTCTTCGAGTGCTTTCGCGTCGAAGGAAGCTTTGCCGATACCAGCGTGGATAACGCCAGCTTTTTCAACTTTGAACTGAACCTGACCGCCTTTAGCTGCTTTTACAGCTTCAGCAACGTCCATGGTCACAGTGCCGATTTTCGGGTTCGGCATCAGGTTGCGCGGGCCGAGAACTTTACCCAGCCGACCAACGATCGGCATCATGTCCGGAGTTGCGATGCAACGTTCGAACTCGATTTTGCCGCCCTGAACGATTTCCATCAGGTCTTCTGCGCCAACGATGTCTGCACCAGCAGCTTTAGCTTCTTCAGCTTTGTCGCCACGAGCAAAAACAGCAACGCGAACAGTTTTACCTGTGCCGTTCGGCAGGTTGACAGTGCCACGAACCATCTGGTCGGCGTGACGCGGGTCAACACCGAGGTTCAGCGCAATCTCAACGGTTTCGTCGAATTTGGCAGAAGCGTTAGATTTAACCAGAGCGATAGCGTCAGCTACCTTCAGGTTCTCTTTGCCTTCGAATGCAGCGCGTGCTGCTGTGATACGCTTACCAGCCATCTTACTTCACCTCGATGCCCATGGAGCGAGCCGAACCCAGAATAATCTGCATCGCGGCTTCGATCGAGTTTGCGTTGAGGTCCTTCATTTTGGCCTCTGCTATTTCTTTCACCTGAGCAACGGTGACAGAACCTGCGACTGCTTTACCAGGGGTTTTAGAACCCGACTGAAGCTTAGCAGCTTTTTTGAGGTAGTAAGATGCCGGCGGCGTCTTGATCTCAAAGGTGAAGGATTTGTCTTGGTAGTAGGTGATCACGGTCGGGCACGGAGCGCCCGGCTCCATGTCAGCGGTCTTCGCGTTGAAGGCCTTCGTGAATTCCATGATGTTGATGCCGCGCTGACCCAGCGCAGGACCTACGGGCGGGGAAGGGTTTGCTTTACCTGCAGGAACCTGCAGCTTCAGCTGACCCATTACTTTCTTGGCCATTGGCCTCTCCTTTTTCCAACACCTTCAGCACGCGTGCGTCAGGTTAATCGTTGTGTGGTCCAGCCTTACGAGCGCGCTCGCTCAGCCTCCCACGTGATAAACTCAGTACTGTTTAGTAACCTGAGTAAATTCCAGCTCGACCGGCGTAGCACGGCCGAAGATCGAAACCGTCACCTTCAGGCGCTGGCTGATCTCATCCACTTCCTCGACCATGCCGTCGAAGTCTTCGAACGGACCGTCGTTAACCTTGACCTTTTCACCCACTTCGAAGCTGATCTCAACGCGCGGCGCTTCTTGACCTTCTTCAACGCGGCCAAGGATCGCCTGAACTTCTGCATCGCGCATCGGCATCGGGCGGCCCTGAGGACCAAGGAAACCGGTTACCCGGTTGATCGAGTTGACGAGGTGATACCCCTCATCAGACATTTCCATGTGAACAAGAACGTAACCCGGCATAAACCGGCGCTCAGTGGTCACTTTCTTACCGCGACGAACTTCGATCACCTCTTCGGTCGGGACCAGAACTTCATCGATTTGGGCCTCAAGACCCTGCTCTTCAACCTTGGCACGGATCTGCTCGGCGATCTTCTTCTCGAAGTTCGAGAGCACACTTACCGAATACCACCGTTTCGCCATGTCTCCGACACCTCGCCGTACTGGGCCCGTTTAGGCCGTAAATTCCATTATAAGTCAGCAGCTTGCGCTACCATTCCCGGACAAAAGAAAATCGGCGCGCAACACGATTCGCCGCACGCCCATCCGGAGTTTGTGGCTATTACCGCCGTAACCCTATGATTACAAGGGGGGTTAGCCGATTTTCGCTGATGGGCGAATTAACGATTAAGGATCAAATCGTACAAACCGAAACGGATCAGCATGTCCGTTGCGGAGAAGAACAGCGCCAAAAGCACGGTCATCACAAAGACCATAACAGTCGTCAGCACGACTTCGCGGCGGGTCGGCCAAACCACTTTCGCAATCTCTGCGCGGGTCTGTTGGATGAATTGAACGGGGTTAGTCCGTGCCATGATGTATCCTCTGCGTTACGGGCCGCATTTACGCAGTTCAGACGGGCAATTCAACCCTTGCCTTAAGCGGCTGCTTAGGCAGGACGGATCACATCGATGTCGGGCAACTGACAAATGGCGTCGAACTGCCTCTGATAATCCAAAGCCGCCGCATCCTTTGCCGCCTGGTCATAAAGAGTGAAGCGCGGGCGATCAGGCCCAACGGGCAACATCTTGCGTGCGTCCATCGCCAATGCACCCTCGCGCCCCTCCTGTGCCCAAGCCATAACCTGTTCGACCGCCTGTACAGACAGGCCCGCATGCAATGTGCGCCCAAACGGTTTAACCGTTCCACCTAGCTTCCAGCGCAACATCCGTTTCATCAGGGTCGGAAAGACGTGATGGTAGTCCTCATAGCGCCACACATGCAGCGATACGTTGGGAATCGCCGAAATCGCTGCCATCATGTGAGCCCAATCAACCTGATCGGGCTGATGCTGCGCGACAAACTGATCAGGCGGCAGAAACTTCCCAGCAAAGAGGGTTTGCGAATAGGCCGATTCTAAAAACGTGTCGGGCTGGCGGATCGCGAGGAACACGCGCACAGCCACGCCTGGAAAATTTGAGGCGAGATCCGAAATGCGCTCTGCAGCATCACTGTAAACGGGCAACGCCAACGTGCCATCATCGCGATGCAACTGCCCCAGAAAGTTCTCTTCGGACAGCAACACGCGCCAGCCCGATTTTGCCAAGAACTTGAGCTGATCCATTGGCTCACGTCGCGCTGCACGCCGCGCGCCCCAACGGGTCAAACCAAACAAATTAGGGATGTTTCGACCACGTTGACGCAAATAATCTGGACCATAAGCCCGAACGCCAGCGGCAATAATCTCTTCTTGGTGATTGAGGATCGAACGCTGCAAATGCGTCGTCGCAGTTTTGTGCGGACCGAGATGCAAGGAAAGTTCGATCTGTCGAGGCACTAAGAACTCCTCTTGGGTCCAACGAGGACCGAAGTGGCAGGGGCAGCAGGGTTCGAACCCGCGACCTACGGTTTTGGAGACCGTCGCTCTACCAGCTGAGCTATACCCCTATGGCCGAGGCGGTGATTAAAACAGGCAACAGGGGGAATCAAGGCCCCAAATTGCCTTTCGTCACAATCCTTCACTTCCGATGACGAGTAAACAACCGCCAAAGCCCTAAAAGGCTGATCTGAAGAACGAAAATTCCGACGCACCACAGGCAGAGGAGGAAGAAGGCATGAGCATTGCTTACACCCGGCATCCCGCCAACATTCACGCCAAATAGCCCCGTCAAAAACCCGAGCGGTAAGAAGACCGCTGACAACATCGATAGGACAAAGGTGTTTCTATTCACCTGATCGCTTAGTTGGCCTGACAATTCCTCACGCAACACAAGGGCTTGATCACGAAGTTCGTCCATATCTTCGGCCACCCGCGTCATCTTGAGCATCTCTTCCTCAATCTCACGGCGCGTATCGTGATCAATCACCTTGGACGGCGATTCTGCGATTGTCTTGAGCGCATCTCGCTGCGGCCCCACATATCGCCGCGCAGCGATCACTTGGAGGCGGAGGTTGGCGACGTCCTGCCGCAAGTTCACGCCCCTCTCCCGAATAACCCGATATTCGAGGTCATTCGCCGTCGAGTCGAGTTCGGATTGGAACTCGGAAATACGCGCAACGAGGTCTTCTGCCAAAAGGACGAGGAACTCACCCGCTGTGGCTGGCTCCTGCCCCCGCTCCATCATCTCTTGGAGCTTCTCGATTGCCATCACCCGTTTTCGGGCAACGGTCACAATCCGATGGTCGTCGATGTACATTCGGACGGACACCATGTCCTCGGGGTCTTCGCCTTCGTTAAAGTTGATCCCCCGAAGGATCACAAACATCCCATCGCTTAACGTTTTTGCGCGAGGGCGAGTATCGACATCCAACAACGCCTCTCTGGCCTGCAGGTCGAGATAGTCCAACTCGTGGGATATCCAATCTGCCGCATCAGGGTGTTTCCCGTCGATGTGCGCCCACGCCAGTCGATCTTCCCGCAAGGCTTGCGCGATGGTCTCATCTGCCGACGGATCCAACCACTGGCCGTCTTGTAAAACGCGCGAAAATAGAACGGGAGTATCTGACATGTGCGCCTCTGTTCAGGTCTGTCCCAACCAAACCAAGTCAGAACGCAAAAGAAAAGGGCCGCCCTCTTCAGGACGGCCCTTCGTCATTCTCAAATCTATCGCGAATTAAGCGAGGATTTTGGAAACAACGCCCGAACCAACGGTACGGCCGCCTTCGCGGATCGCGAAGCGGAGGCCTTCTTCCATCGCGATCGGTGCGATCAGCTCTGCCGACAGC
>NZ_JAUFRA010000007.1:0-298364 GCF_030410045.1 Marivivens donghaensis | reverse complement strand
CGCCTCGCCCGAAATACCTCTAATTTTTTCCAAACTTCCCAGCCTTCCGACCGTTCCGTCCGCCCCAACCGCGCCTCAGCGCCGCCGGTGAAGGGGGTTCTAAGGTTATCACTAAGAAGCCGCAAGCGGTTTTTTACAGAAAACGCACTTTCTTTGTAATTTTTATCGAAGCCCCTTATTTTTAAGACGCTTAGGCGAGCACTTTTATTCGACTGCCGCTCTTCGCCCGGAAAAACGCCCCGAATCCCGCCAATTTCAGGCCCAATTTTCCGTCCCCTTATACTTTATATATATGCCCCCTCAGAACTCTGTATTTCGGCGTCTCTCTGAATCGCCCTACCCCACCCGAGTCTCAGGCAAGCAGAATCGCGCTTGTGGGAGGTGGACACCCTCTTTCGCATAGAGCGCTTCGCCCCTATAAAGCGGTCGGCCCTGCAGAGACTCGCTTGGCTTCATGCATTTTAATTACGGGAAGACGGCATATGGCTAGTTTCGGAGGTTTGTTTTCGTCAGATATGGCCATTGACCTCGGCACGGCGAACACTCTTGTTTACGTAAAAGGCAAGGGCATCGTCCTGTCGGAACCTTCGGTGGTCGCCTACCACGTCAAAGACGGCGTGAAGAAGGTTCTCGCAGTTGGCGAAGATGCAAAGCTGATGCTGGGCCGTACTCCTGGTTCGATCGAAGCAATCCGTCCGATGCGCGATGGTGTTATCGCGGACTTCGACACTGCAGAAGAAATGATCAAACATTTCATCCGCAAAGTTCACAAGCGCACGACCTTCTCAAAGCCAAAGATCATCGTCTGTGTTCCTCACGGGGCGACACCCGTTGAGAAGCGCGCGATCCGTCAATCGGTTCTCTCTGCTGGCGCACGTCGCGCTGGTCTGATCGCAGAACCTATTGCAGCGGCTATTGGTGCAGGCATGCCGATCACCGATCCGACTGGTAACATGGTCGTCGATATCGGCGGCGGCACGACCGAGGTTGCGGTTCTGTCCTTGGGTGACATCGTTTACGCACGTTCAGTACGTGTCGGCGGTGACCGCATGGACGAAGCGATCATCAACTACCTGCGTCGCCAGCATAACCTCTTGATAGGTGAAGCGACGGCTGAACGCATTAAGACCTCCATCGGCACAGCACGTATGCCTGACGACGGTCGTGGAACCTCTATGCACATTCGCGGTCGTGACCTGCTGAATGGCGTTCCGAAAGAAACCGAGATCAGCCAAGCGCAGGTTGCTGAGGCTCTTGCTGAACCCGTTCAGCAAATCACCGAAGCGGTTATGACCGCACTCGAAGCAACGCCGCCCGATCTGGCAGCAGATATTGTGGACCGTGGTGTGATGCTCACGGGTGGTGGCGCACTGTTGGGTCAGTTGGACCTCGCTCTGCGCGAACAAACTGGTCTGGCCATTTCGGTCGCAGATGAATCGCTGAACTGCGTGGCTTTGGGCACCGGCAAGGCGCTGGAGTACGAAAAACAACTCCGCCACGTGATCGACTACGACAGCTAAGCCGTGGCACGGGAGAACCAGCGCGAAGATACCTATTCAGCTCCGCTTCGGCGGCTGTTGGTGGCCGTGCTGGTTATCCTTTTCCTCGCGATCTTTTTGGTATGGCGGATTGATAGTCCGCGCGTTGAGCGGTTCCGCTCTGCCGTGCTTGACCGTGTTATTCCTCCGATGGATTGGGTGATGACCCCCGTCACTGGGTTGACCCGCATCATATCTGATTTCCAATCCTATCAACGTCTTGTTGAACAGAACGCAGATTTGCGGCGCGAACTGCAGCAGATGAAAGCATGGCGCGAAGCGGCGCTGCAGCTTGAACAAGAGAACGCAAAGCTGTTGGATTTGAACAACGTCCAACTCGACCCGCAGCTAACTTACATCACGGGTATCGTATTAGCGGACAGCGGTTCGCCGTTCAGACAGTCCGTACTTTTGAACGTCGGGGCGCGGGACGGGATCACCGACGGTTGGGCCGTGATGGATGGGATCGGGCTCGTTGGCCGCATCTCTGGTGTGGGTCAAGAAACCTCGCGCGTCCTGTTGCTGACCGATACATCAAGCCGCGTTCCGATCATCATCCAAGGCTCTGGTCAGCGGGCGATCCTGATGGGCGACAACACCCGTAACCCGCCCATCGAATTCCTTGAGGCCCCAGATCAAGTTCGCCCCGGCGATCGCGTCGTTTCCTCTGGGGATGGCGGCGTATTCCCTGCCGACCTGCTGATTGGTCAAGTTGCCCTCGGCACCGATAACCGACTTCGGGTGCGTCTATCGGCGGACTACGAACGGCTCGAATTCCTGCGTGTGCTGCGCAGCCAGCCACGGGAACGCATCGACGACCCAGGCAATCTTTTGGCCCCTAATGCCGCAGAAGCGGCATCGCCCGAAACCACGGAAGCGCCCTCAGATGGCTGAGGTCCAGGCAACACGTCGTTGGGCTGGACGCGCCCTTTTTGTCGGTCTGTCGTTCACATTTCTCTTCGCCCAGATTTTGCCTCTGAACATGGTGCCTGACCGCATCGCGGCACCTGATATTCTGGTGGCCTTCACTCTGGCATGGGTGATCCGGCGTCCAGACCTGACCCCTGTTGCCTTGATCGCGCTGGTTCATTTCAGCGCCGATATCCTGCTCGACCGCCCACCGGGGCTTTGGGCCGCATTGATCGTGATCAGCACCGAGATTTTGCGCAATCGTGCCGCCGACCTGCGAGCCTTGGCCTTTCCGTTTGAATGGCTGCTCGTCACAGGAACGCTCGTGGGCCTCTACGTGGGCTATCGCGTTATTTTGACCATCTTACTCTTGCAGCAAGCCCCGTTGATGCTGACATTAACCCAACTGACCATCACGATTTTGGTTTATCCTGTTGTGGTGCTCTTATCTTACCTCGCTTTCGGGATTAGCCGTCCCGCGATGGGCGAAGTTGACGATTTGGGGAGACGCCTGTGAAACGCCCACCAAAGGACACTGCGCAGAGCCAGCGGGGCATTGGCCGCCGCACTTTGGTCGTGGGTGGGTTGCAGCTTGCGACAGCAGGTTTGTTGGCGTTGAAACTACGGTCCATGCAGATCGAACAGGCAGAGACATTCCGCCTACTGGCCGATGAAAACCGCATTAACATCAAGCTCTTACCTCCCGCTCGCGGTTTGATCTATGACCGCCATGGCGTGTTGCTCGCAGGGAACGAACAGAACTACCGCATCACGATGACCCGCGAGGATGCGGGCGACGTCGAAGAAGTGCTAGACCGTCTGTCACAGCTCATCCCATTGTCCGACACTGCGCGTGCAGAAGCTCTCAAAGAGATGAGCAACCGATCTGCCTTTGTGCCCGTCACTATCGCCGACCGCCTGACGTGGGACGATATCACCCGCGTCACCGTAAACGCCCCTGCCCTACCCGGTGTTACGACCGAGGTTGGCCTGAGCCGCTATTATTCCCAAGGCGCTGACCTCGCCCATGTGATTGGCTACGTGGGTCCTGTTTCGGATTACGACCTCAGCCGCATCGAAAACCCCGATCCTCTCCTCCAGATACCCAAATTCCAAATCGGTAAAACGGGCGTCGAAGCAAAGATGGAAGAAGTCCTGCGTGGATCGGCTGGCACCCGCCAAATCGAGGTGAATGCCATCGGCCGCGTTATGCGCGAACTGTCACGCGAAGAGGGTCAGCCCGGTGCGGACCTTCAGTTGACCATCGACAGCGCCTTGCAAACCTACGTCGAAGCCCGCCTAGAGGGCGAATCCGCAGGTGCCGTTGTCATCGACCTTGAAAACGGTGATCTGCGCGCTGTCGTGTCATCGCCATCGTTCGATCCGAACCTTTTTGTGCGCGGTATCTCTGTGGCCGAATGGAACGCGTTGAACGAAAATCCGTTCCGCCCTCTCGCGGCCAAAGCCGTGCAAGGCACCTACCCGCCGGGTTCCACATTCAAGATGATCACCGCGCTTGCAGCACTCGAAGACGGCGTGTTGGACCCCGAAGAAACGATCCTTTGCCGTGGCTACACCGAAGTCTCTGGCAACCGTTTCCACTGCTGGAAAAGTGGCGGACACGGCAACGTCAACTTACATGACAGCCTCAAACAGTCCTGTGACTGCTACTATTACGAGGTCTCACAGCGCGTCGGCATTGATAAAATTTCGGCGATGGCACGGCGGTTTGGCCTCGGCGTTCGTCATGACCTCCCCTTGTCGGCAGTGGCCGAAGGGCTTGCTCCTGACAAAGAATGGAAAGCCACCGTTCGCGGTGAGGATTGGCGAATTGGCGACACGGTCAACGCGTCGATCGGTCAGGGCTATGTCCTCGCTTCGCCGCTTCAGCTGGCGATTATGTCCGCACGGATTGCGACAGGACGCACCATCACACCGCGCCTGATCCACACGATAGACGGTGTCGAGACGCCAAAGCAGAGCGACGACACCATTGGCCTCAACGAAAACTACCTCCGCCGTATTCGCGCTGCGATGGATGCGGTGTCAAACAACAACCGTGGCACGGCCTATGGGTCGCGGATCAACGTGTCGGATAAACGCATGGGCGGAAAGACGGGCACCAGTCAGGTGCGCCGCATTACCGCAGAAGAACGTGCGCGTGGCGTGACGAGCAACGCCGACCTACCATGGGAACGCCGCGACCACGCGCTGTTTGTGGGCTTTGCCCCCGTGGATGATCCCAAATACGCGGTTGCGGTCGTTGTCGAACACGGTGGCGGCGGGTCTGCTGCCGCTGCGCCAATTGCGCGCGATGTGATGCTTCAAGCCCTCTACGAAGGGCAGCCCCCATTAGAGGCATATCCGTCAAACGTGCGAGGTCGCATTTCGGAACAGCAACGCGCCATCCAAAACCGCGTTCAACCGGGGGCCATTCAAGGCAACGATAGGGCCTGACATGAGCTACCTCGAATATAACGTCAAATCGGTTCCGACGGGGTTCAGAAAGCTCCTATTTCTAAACTGGCCGATCATTCTGTTGCTCTGCGCAATCTCAAGCGCGGGCTTCATTATGCTCTATTCCGTCGCTGGCGGTTCCATAAATCCATGGCTCGAACCGCAACTGAAACGCTTTGCCTTGGGTATGGCGGTGATGTTGGGGATCGCAATGATCCCGATCTGGTTTTGGCGAAACGTCTCTGCGGTCGGCTATATCGTTTCTGTCCTTCTCTTGATCGCAGTTGAGCTTTTCGGCGAAGTCCGCATGGGGGCCCAGCGCTGGATCAACCTCGGCTTTATGGTTCTTCAACCGTCGGAACTGGCAAAGATCACCGTCGTGATGTTCCTCGCTTCCTATTACGACTGGCTGCCACTGAACCGCAAATCCCACCCTCTTTGGGTCTTTATACCCGTGATGATCATCATGATCCCCACGGCGCTGGTGTTGAAACAGCCCGACCTTGGGACAGCACTTCTCGTGATGATTGGCGGCGGCACGATCATGTTCCTTGCGGGCGTCCACTGGGCCTATTTCGCAGGCGTTATCGCGAGTGGGGTCGGCGTGGTTTGGGCTGTGATGGTGTCCAAAGGTCAGTCGTGGCAATTGCTAAAAGACTACCAATACCGCCGAATTGAGACCTTCCTCGACCCATCCAGTGATCCGCTGGGCGCCGGCTATCACATCACTCAGGCAAAGATTGCGCTTGGCTCCGGCGGGTGGACAGGTCGCGGGTTCATGCAAGGCACACAATCGCGCCTGAACTTCCTGCCTGAAAAGCATACCGACTTTATCTTTACCACCTTGGCAGAAGAGTTTGGCTTCATCGGGGCGACGACCCTCTTAACCCTCTACGTTGCGCTGATATTGATCTGCATTTTCTCGGCCCTTCAAAACCGCGACAGGTTCGGATCGTTGCTGACCTTGGGCATCACGATGACGTTCTTCCTCTATTTCGCGGTGAATATGTCGATGGTGATGGGCATGGCGCCGGTCGTAGGTGTGCCTTTGCCGATGGTCAGCTACGGTGGTTCGGCAATGTTAGTGCTCTTGGTCGGTTTTGGCCTCATCCAAAGCGCGCACGTCCATAAGGCACGATAATGATCAACGTTCTCTTTTCCGCCCGCCCGCAGCTTTGGGACACATACCACGATCTGCTGATCGAGGCCTGCGCGACCAAAGGGATCGCCATCAACCTTGGCACGGATATTCCCGCCGAACAGGTCGACTACATCATCTTCGCGCCCAATCCGACGCTGACTGACTTTACACCCTTCACGCGCTGCAAAGCGGTATTAAGCCTTTGGGCAGGCGTCGAAACAATCGCCCCCAATGCCACCCTGTCTCAGCCGCTGTGCCGATTGGTCGATACTGGATTGACCCAAGGCATGATCGAATGGGTGATAGGCCATGTTTTGCGTCACCATCTGGGTATGGATCAGCAGATCAAAAACCAAAACGGCGAATGGGCGCCCGTGGCACCGCCGCTGTCAAAGGATCGGCCTGTCACGATTCTTGGCTTAGGTGAACTAGGTGCAGCCTGCGCTAAGGCATTGGTGCAGCTTGGGTTTCCCATCACAGGATGGAGCAGAACACCAAAATCCATCGACGGTGTACGCTGCCTATCGGGGTCACCCGCTGAGGCGCTCAAGGACGCGCAGATCGCGGTTCTCCTGCTGCCTCTCACATCGCAGACCGAAAACATCCTGAACGCGGACGCAATGGCCGCAATGGCCAAAGGCGCCTTTGTGATCAATCCCGGTCGGGGGGCGCTAATCGATGATGAGGCGCTACTGGCCGCACTCAATTCTGGGCAAATCGGACACGCCACGTTGGATGTGTTCCGTGTCGAACCGCTCCCCGCAGATCACGCCTATTGGGCGCACCCCAATGTCACAGTCACGCCCCATATCGCTAGCGAAACACGGCCCGAAACGGCCGTTGAACAAATCGCCGAAAACCTGCGCCGTGCCGAAGCAGGCGAGCCACTGCTAAACCTCGTCGATCGGACCCGCGGCTATTAACGCAGTTTTGGCGGACGCGCTGGATCCATACCGGGGTTAGAACCCGGGATGGCTTGTGGAACCTCTGGCTTCGGTAAATCAAACCGCAAGCCAACGCGTTCCAGTCGCGCGACGAAATCGCTATCCGCAGGCACAAAGGTCACGTCGATCATACCAGCGTCCACACCCGAAAACGTCAGCGCTTCGGCAACGGCACGGGCCAAGGCAGGTTCTGCACCTTCGACAGCGCCCACATAAGTCAGGATATGACCACGTGCGCCGGTGTCATAGGTCACGCCCGAAAGATATGCGACCTCGGCCAATCCCCCAGCCGTCGCGAGTTTACGATCCAAACCTGTCACGACAGACTCGGGCAACCCTTTGGGCGCGGTGATTTCAACAGGACGCGCTTGAGCTTCTTCTGGTGCATTTCCCAGCGTTTCGATCAGCCAGTCGATCGCCGCAGGCGGGATCAGGATCGACGACGGCTGACCAAGGTTCACCCCCATGCCGACACCCTGCCCGACCAACATCTGCGCAAGACCGCGCCCCGACACAGCCGCATAGCTCGCAGCACGCTCGGCGAAATCAGCAAGACGTTCTTCGCGATCAAAAACGAGGACATATTGTACATCGTCGGCTTCGATCACTTCGGGGTTTATATCGTCATCCCCTTCTGGCTCTGACGCCAGCAAAAGGAACATCTCGGTATCGGCAAGGCGCTCGTAAAACCGCAGACGCGCCGCATCATTGTCGGGATCGGCATCCATCGCAGCGTGGGCAGTATCAAGCTCTGTCATCATGGAACACCTCGTCAGTTTGCGGTCCGCATCTCGGGTTTTGGCCTATTGCGCCGCGTGCCCAAGGGCAAGGGTCGGCTGCGGCGAATAGGGCAAATTCCACGATACAAACTAGGCAAACCGATAATTTTCACCATTATGGCCGCAATTGCTCAGATTTGCCGAAAAGCCTTAGCGCAAATGGACACAACAGGGGCCAAAGGCGGTATAGAGCTACACCGCATCGTTGTGATTGACGTCAAGTTACGGTAATCGCACGTCATCTAAATAACGAGGAAAGCTGCATGTACCGCGTCTGGAACTTTCTTACGCAATACTCGCTCCTGCTAATCATCGGGGCGCTTGCCGCTCTCGCATGGGCGAACACGAACCCCGAAAGCTATCACCATTTTGTCGAATTCGTCCTCATCGACGACTTCTTTATCGGTCACCTGCATGATGACGGCCACGGCCATGTCACACGCACGCTGACGCTCCACTATCTGGTCAATGACGTCCTTATGGCGCTGTTCTTTGCCATCGCGGCAAAGGAAGTCTGGGAAGCGATTATCCTCGAAAACGGCTCGCTGCGTGGTAAAAAAGCGGCAACTCCGCTGATCGCGACCGCTGGCGGCGTGCTTGGTCCGGTGGCTGTTTACCTCGGCCTCGCAGCATTCCTCGGCTCTGAAACCTATGATGCCGTGTCCAAAGGTTGGGCGATCCCAACCGCAACCGACATCGCGTTTTCGTACCTCGTTGGTCGTCTGGTGTTCGGCGCTGGCCACCCTGCTGTTCGCTTCCTGCTTCTTTTGGCAATCGCGGACGATGCGGTTGGCCTGTTGATCCTCGCGATCTTCTACCCATCGGGCGATCTGGCCCCGGTTTGGCTGCTGCTCTCGTTCGGCGCTGCCATCGCGGTCTTTGTCCTCGCAAACTGGCTGCCGCGCTATCTGGACCGCGGTAATCAAGCCCGCCCTAACTCCACTTGGGTGCGTAAAAAACTGTCGTTCTGGCCCTACGCGATTGCGGCAGCTCTGAGCTGGTATGGTTTCCAAGAGTCGGGCATCCACCCTGCGCTTGGCCTCCTGCCGATCGTTCCGACGATTCCTCATGCAGACCGCGCTTTTGGTATCTTCTCCGAAGCCGAAACCCACCTGCATGACCTGCTCAACGACATCGAACACGCGTTGAAGTATCCGGTTGAAATCATCCTGCTGTTCTTCGGCCTCTTGAACGCTGGTGTGGAGTTCAAATCGATCTCTGAACCGACTTGGCTCGTGCTTGCTGGTCTGCTGATCGGCAAACCCCTCGGCGTGATGATCATGGGCTGGATTGCGGCGAAACCGCTTCGCCTCGGCCTGCCCGAAGGCATGCGGATCATCGACCTGTTTGTCGTCGGCTGTGTGGCTGCGATTGGCTTTACCGTGGCTCTGTTCGTGGCCTCGGTTGCCTTCGATGCTGGCCCAGTTCAGGACGCCGCTAAAATGGGCGCGCTGTTCAGCTTCTTTGCTGCCGCAATTTCGATCGTCGCTGGCAAACTGACCCGCGTTCAAAAAGTAAACTAACCTCATCGCGGCCCGCCTTCACAATTTGAGGCGGGCCGCGAAATCATTGTATTTTTCCTCTCCGATCCGACATAATGAGGGGAAAATTGCCAAACAGTTTGGCACAACCATGACCCAACAATGGGCGCCCGAGCAGGGCAGAGCGGATCGCGATGCTTGAATTCGTAAACGTGAGCAAGTCCTTTTGGACAGGAAAACAGCGCAAGGTCATCCTTGATCGCGCGTCGTTTCGTGTGGAACTCGGCAACTCTCTTGGCATTTTGGCACCGAACGGCACGGGTAAAACCACGCTGATCAACATGATGTCTGGCTTGGAAAAACCCGATGAGGGTGAAATCCACCGCAAGTGCCGCATTTCATTCCCGCTGGGCTTTATGGGCGGCCTCGTCACGCGCCACACGGGCAAAGAGAACACCCGCTGCATCGCGCGTCTCTACGGGCTCGACCCCGACTACATCGAAGCCTTCTGCCGCTGGCTCTGCGACATCAAAGAATACTTTGACATGCCCGTTGGCACCTACAGCCAAGGTATGCGCGCACGGTTGTCTTTTGCGCTGATGTTGGCGCTCGATTTTGATATGTATCTGATCGACGAAGGTATGCCTTCGACAACCGACCAAGAATTTAACCGCAAAGCGGGCGAAATATTAAGAGAACGGTTGGAAACAACAACGGTGGTCATCGTGTCCCACCAAGCCGCCACGCTAGAACGGTTCGCCAAATCGGCAGCCGTCTTAATGGACGGTCACCTACATATGTTCGATACCTTGGAAGAGGCAAAACAGCTTTATGACTATGAAACCCAAGGCCAGTAAATTCCGCCTGCGGACCACCGATCCCAAGGCAACCGACGACAAACCGCAAGCGGCCCGCCCAACGCCACCGCAGCAGCCACAGCCGCGTCCGCAAGTGCAGCGCCCACAACAGGCACGCGCCCCGCAACCTGAACAGGCGCAAGAGCAGCCGACGCCGCCCGTTGATGCCAATATCGACAGCCCCGCTGTCGCCTCTGCCGAAGCAGAGATTGACACGATCCGCAAAGAGGGCCTCACAGGTCGTCAGTTGCGCATGGCGCGGCGCGTGGCGCAGAAACACGGCCTTGCCGTAACCTCCGATTTCGATGCCGTCCGCCAATTGCGCCAAAACGGCATTGATCCCTTTGAACGGTCGAGCATTCTCGAACTCGTCGCGCCGAACGGTGGCGGGAATGGGGGCGGTACGAAGCCTCCCACGGGAACCGCTCTCGCGGCTGGTGGCAAAATGCAACTGCCGCAGACCATTCAACAGGGACGCGCCCTGACCGCACCTGATCCCGCTGCCGCTGCAGAGCGTCGCGCCAGCGAGATTATGCGCATCCAGCAGGACCTTATTCGCCGCCGCCGCCAACGGTTGGTGTCGCTCTTCTCGCGGCTCGCGATCTTTGTCCTGCTGCCGACGCTGCTGGCGGGCTATTATTACTTCGTCATCGCGACCCCGATGTATGCGACGAAGTCTGAATTCGTGATCCAGCAGTCCCAACCCGCAGGCGGTGCCGCTGGTGGCCTCTCTGGCCTGTTCCAAGGCACGTCGCTCGCCACTCAGGCAGATGCGATTGCCGTGCAATCCTACCTCACGTCCCGCGCCGCGATGGTCCGCCTAGACGAGGAAGAGGGATTCAAAGCCCACTTTAGCCAAGATCACATCGACCCGATTCAGCGCCTTGACCCAGACGCCAGCAACGAGGCCGCCTACAAGCTGTATCAGCGCCTCTTGACCATCGGCTATGACCCGACCGAGGGCATCGTTAAGATGGAGATGGTCGCGGCCGACCCGCAGACCAGCCAGCGTTTCTCTGAGGCGCTTATTTCCTACGCCGAGGAACAGGTCGACCAACTGACGCAGCGCATGCGCGAGGACCAGATGTCCGGTGCAAACGCCAGCTATGAAGAGGCCGAGGCCCGCCGCAAAGAAGCGCTTGAGGCACTCCTGACCATTCAGGAAGACCTCGAAACCTTCAGCCCCGATAGCGAGGCGCAGCTCGTCATGAACCAGATCGGGCAGCTTCAGACCAGACGGCAGGATAAGATCCTCGAACTCGCCTCCTTGCAGTCCGTCGCCCGCCCGAACGAAGCGCGCGTAAACGCCGTAAACAGCGAAATCGCGAGCCTTGAAACCTCAATCGAAGACTTGCGTCTCCAGTTGACCGAAACAACAGGCTCCGGGAATTCACTTGCGTCCAAAACAACGGAACTGCGTGCCGCCGAAGAAAATTACCAGTTCCAGATCGCATTGGTGCAGCAAGCCCTCACCATGATGGAAACGGCACGGCTCGAGGCCAACCGTCAGGTGCGCTATCTGTCCCTCGGCGTTGTGCCGATCGCGCCCGATGATCCGACCTACCCCAAAGCCTTTGAGAACACCTTGGTCTCCTTCCTGATCTTTGCAGGGATTTACCTGATGTTCTCGCTGACGGCTTCGATCCTCCGCGAACAGGTTTCGTCGTAGATTCTGTGTCCGACTCGCTCTGACCACGAACGTCCCGCCCCTTCGGCGGGACGTTTTCGTATTGAGCGTGTCACCAAAGGCTCGAAAACACGCACGAACACCCCTGTTTTCCAACGGCCTAAAAAGAATGCATAAAGAGTAACAGTTTTTTGCCGCTCCCCCCTTGAACCGCCCCGCAGCAGCTTGTAATACCCCCCTCGCTGCTGGGGTGTAGCCAAGTGGTAAGGCACCGGTTTTTGGTACCGCGCACCGTAGGTTCGAATCCTACCACCCCAGCCAGTTTCCTCCTAAGTCACTGACACCTATAAGAAATTGGCACTGCGAGTCCGCAGCCGTTTTTCAGCCGCACTTTGGCGCGACACATGCGTCAAATACACCTTTTCTTGTGATCAGGATTCTATGACTTGATCCTAGCAGCACGGCAGCTGCCCCACTTTCGATCATTTTGCACAGACCCTGTGGAAAGCGGTGCGAAGATTTAATCGGGCGAATACGATAACCTGCGCGCATCTTATTCCAACAGATCGTTCACATCATGGTTTCCAACACGTCTAGTAGCTACGGGGCGCTGGCCCGTTTTTTTCATTGGTCTATCGCCCTTTTAATCATTACCGACATTGGGCTGGGGTTGATCGGGGATGCGATTGAACGCAACGCAGAGACCGCGGGGTTCCTGCAAACCCTGTATTCCACTCATAAAACCATCGGCATTGCGGTTCTGCTCCTCGCAGTCCTGCGCGTAATCTGGGCCCTCACCCAGCCCAAGCCCGTACCCTTGCATCCCGAACGCAAAGCCGAAACCTTTGTGGCCGAAGTCGTACATTGGGCGCTCTATGGTGCGATTTTCGTGATGCCTTTGTCTGGTTGGGTTATGCACTCGGCCGAGACGGGCTTTGCGCCAATTTGGTGGCCGTTTGGGCAAGACCTCCCGTTCGTTCCAAAGTCCGAATCCGTCGCCCATATTGCAGGGTCCATTCACGGGCTGTCCGCGATTGTCATCTACCTTACCGTCGGCGCGCATATCGCAGGTGCGCTGAAACACGCGATTATCGACCGAGATGACACTCTGGCCCGGATGACAAAAGGCAAGGTTGCAGGTTCGCAGGCATCATCAGGCAGCCATTTGGCTCCGATGGTTCCCGCAGCGATCCTCTGGGCCGCCATCATTGCAGTGCCTATTTTGACCCAACCTGCTCATGAGCACGGCTCGACAACGATTGCTGTCGAAACTGCGTCAGATGCAAATTGGCAGGTAGAGAGCGGGACTTTGACGTTTACGGTCGCTCAAATGGGGGCGCCTGTGACAGGCCAGTTCGGCGCTTGGACGGCATCGATCCTGTATGACGACACGGGGTCCGGTGAGGTTGAGGTCATTATTGACACCACATCGCTCACCCTCGGGACGGTCACTGATCAAGCAAAAGGAGCGGAGTTCTTTGACACCTCCAGCTATACCACTGCCGTCTTTGCGGCTGAGATCGAACAGATCGAAGGAGCCTCTCATCGTGCGAGCGGGACGCTAACGCTGGTCGGTCAAACCGTCCCTGTGGTTCTGGACTTCACGCTCGACCGCGACGGTGATGCCGCATCAATGACAGGCACAGCATCGCTGGATCGCCGCGATTTCGGGATGGGGTCTGGCTACACGGATGAATCGACGGTTGGCTTTGGCGTCATGGTCGATGTGGCCCTCACCGTGACGCGAACCCGCTAAACAAAAAAGCCGCCGGATCGCTCCGGCGGCTTTCGCATTCACTTTGGTTCGGATTATTCAGCCGGAACCATGGCTTCGATCGAAATCTCGATTGCCACTTCGTCGCTGACGTAAGGCGCGAACATTCCCATATCAAAGTCAGAACGCAGAACAGTAGTGGTCGCGTTGAAACCAACCCACGGTAGGTTCGCCATCGGATGGTCGCCCATCTGGGTCATGGTTGCGTCCAGAACGACTGATTTGGTGATACCGTTCACGGTCAGGTCGCCAGTGATGAGGCCGGTGTTTTCGCCAGTCACTTCGATGCCAGTCGAGGCAAAGGTGATCAGCGGAGCAGCGCCCGCGCCAAAGAAATCGTCAGACAGGAAGTGTGCGTCGCGCTCGTTCCAGCCAGTGATCAGGCTGTCAGCTTTGACTTCTACGGTCACAGACGATGCCGCAGGGTTTTCTGCGTCGAACGAGATCGCGCCGTCAAAGCCAGAGAACATGCCAGTCGTGGTCGAGAAGCCGAGGTGGTTATAGGAGAAAACGATCTGGCTGTGCGATGCGTCCAGAACGTAATTTACAGGCTCTGCAGCCACAGCAGTGGCAAGGCCAAAGACCGCAGCAGACGTAAGGAGGAACTTTTTCATAATACACTCTCTTGAGTTGTGTGAGGACTGATCTGGACACTTAACCGAAACATTTGGTTCGGCAATTCACAGTGGCGGAACAGGGTCTGTGTTTTGGCGAACAGCCCGTCGCGCCAAAGTGACTTGCTAATGACGTAAGGGCAGGCCAACGACATTTTACTCTTCGATCAAAAAATACTTTTAATTTCGCGTGTGGTCTGGTCTGTCCTGTGGATGCATCGCGCAATTCAGGCTACCATCCTGACATTGCCCAGAGGTTTTGGAGCTTTCTATGACTGTAGACGCCCGCCAAGGCGCCACCACCATGCAGGCCGCGCATCAAGTGCCCGCAACGACCGAAACGGCCCATGCGTTCAACCGAAACGCGGGCTGCCCTCTCGATGTGTCCATGTTCGACGGACACGCCGTCAACCTGAGCGCCACAGAACGCCGCGCAGCGTCCCTCACGACGCGCCGGTCGGTCAAGAAAGCGCATCAAGCTGCATGGCTCGTGAATGCGATCCGCATGATCGACCTGACGACCCTCGCTGGTGACGATACGCGCGAACGTGTGCGCAGGTTGTGTGCAAAGGCCGCCCAGCCATTGTCCCCCCAGCTTAAGACCGCCATAGGGATGGAAGGCATGCGCCTGACGACAGGCGCTGTCTGTGTCTACCCCACGATGGTGCGTCACGCGGTTGAGGCGCTCGCTGGCACGGGTATCCCTGTTGCCTCCGTCGCCACTGGTTTTCCTGCGGGTCTCACGCCGCTAAACCTCCGCCTAGCTGAAATCCGTTATGCGGTCGAAGAAGGCGCCGAGGAAATCGACATCGTGATTTCCCGCGAACTCGCGCTCAAAGAAAACTGGTCGGAACTCTATGACGAAATCGCCGCGATGCGTGAGGCCTGCGGTCCTGCACATATGAAGGCGATCCTTGCCACGGGTGAACTGCGCACGCTCCGCAATGTCTATGCGGCCTCGATGGTCGCGATGCAGGCGGGTGCCGATTTCATTAAGACCTCCACTGGCAAAGAGGGCGTGAACGCCACCCTGCCCGTCTCACTCACTATGGTGCGCGCGCTTCGCGACTACGGCGCCGAGACTGGGTTCAAAATCGGGTTCAAACCTGCGGGCGGCATCAAATCCGCCAAAGAAGCCATCGCATGGCAAATCCTAATGAAAGAGGAAATGGGCCGCGACTGGCTAAACCCTGATCTGTTCCGCTTTGGCGCGTCCTCCATGCTGGGCGACATTGAACGCCAGATCGAACACTTCGTCACAGGCCGCTATTCCGCCGCCAACCGCCACGCCACCGCGTAAGAGAGTTCAGATGACCGATATTACACCGCTGCTTTCCGACCTCGACTACGGCACTGCTCCAGAGGACGCATCCATCGTTCGCAAATGGCTCGACGCTCATAAGGCTGGCTTTGGCCATTTCATTGATGGCGCGTTTACGCCCGTAGGCGAAACCTTTGCCGTGACCGACCCCGCAACGGGTGATGTCATTGCCCACGTGACCCAAGGCACCAGTGCCGACGTGGACAAGGCCGTTGCCGCCGCGAACAAGGCCCAACCAAAGTGGGCGAAACTGTCGGGCCATGAACGCGCCAAACACCTCTACGCCTTGGCACGTCACATCCAGCAACACGCACGGTTCCTCTCCGTCTTGGAAACCATCGACAACGGCAAACCGATCCGCGAAAGCCGCGATATCGACATCCCGCTGGTCGCTCGTCATTTCTACCACCATGCGGGCTGGGCTGAAATTCTGGCAGACGAATTCCCGAACATGGATGCCGTTGGCGTTTGCGGTCAGGTAATCCCGTGGAACTTCCCACTGCTGATGCTCGCATGGAAAATCGCGCCTGCCTTGGCCGCAGGGAACACCGTCGTTCTGAAACCCGCCGAATACACGCCGCTAACTGCGCTGGCCTTTGCCCAGATTGCCGCCGAATGCGGCCTGCCCAAAGGCGTGCTGAACATCGTGACAGGTGATGGCGCGACGGGTGCTGCCATTGTCGGCCATAAGGACATCCAAAAGGTTGCCTTTACGGGATCGACCGAAGTTG
The DNA here is from genome assembly GCF_030410045.1 of Marivivens donghaensis. Taxonomy (NCBI): domain Bacteria; kingdom Pseudomonadati; phylum Pseudomonadota; class Alphaproteobacteria; order Rhodobacterales; family Paracoccaceae; genus Marivivens; species Marivivens donghaensis. The sequence goes on along the minus strand of NZ_JAUFRA010000007.1, from coordinate 282,191 downwards.
GCCGCATCATACGTGACCAGATCGCTGGATCGGGCAAGGCGCTGACCCTCGAGCTTGGCGGTAAATCCCCGTTTATCGTCTTTGCCGATGCCGACCTCGATGCTGCCGTCGAAGGCGTCGTCGATGCCATCTGGTTTAACCAAGGTCAGGTCTGCTGTGCAGGCTCCCGCATCCTCGTGGCAGAGGCCGTTGCCCCGCGCTTTACGGCCCTTTTGAAAACCCGCATGGCAAAGCTGCGCGTTGGTGATCCGCTCGACAAAAACACAGATGTCGGCGCGATTGTGCATCCCGTTCAGGCAGACCGCATTCGCGATTTAGTCCAAATGGGTCAAGACGCAGGTGCTGTTCTACACCAGATCGCCGCACCGCAGGGCTGTTTCTACCCCCCGACCCTCGCGACCGATGTCGAACCCGCGTCGATCCTGTGGGAGGAAGAAATCTTTGGCCCCGTGGTCACGCTCACCACCTTCCGCACGGTCGATGATGCCATCGCATTGGCGAACAACACGCGCTACGGCCTCGCGGCGTCGATCTGGTCGGAGAACATCAATCTCTGCCTCGATATCACGTCGAAGGTCAAAGCGGGCGTTGTCTGGATCAATGCGACAAACATCTTTGACGCGGCAGCTGGCTTTGGCGGCTACCGCGAAAGCGGGTTTGGCCGCGAAGGGGGGCGCGAGGGGATGCTATCCTACCTTAAACCCGCGTCGGTCAAATCAGGCAAAGCGGAACCCGCACCCGCCGCATTGGACGCAGCCGTTGGCCTATCGACGACCGCCGAAATTGACCGCACAGCCAAGCTCTACATCGGTGGGAAACAAGCACGCCCGGACAGCGGCTATTCCTACACCGTATCTGGCCCGAAAAGCCCCGTTGGCCTCGCCCCTCTTGGCAGCCGCAAGGACATCCGTAACGCCGTTGAGGCCGCCGCCAAAGCCTCTGGCTGGGGCAAGGCGACAGGCCACAATCGGGCGCAGGTCCTCTATTACATCGGTGAAAACCTCTCCGCCCGCGCGGGTGAATTCGCGGACCGCCTCCAGTCCTTCGGTGCCAACAAAGGCACCGCACAGGCAGAGGTCGAGGCCGCAATTCGCCGTTGTTTCTGGTATGCGGCTCAGGCCGATAAATTCGACGGCGCGGTTCACTCAACACAGTCGCGCATGGTCACATTGGCAATGAATGAACCCTTGGGGGTCATCGGGATCGCTTGCCCCGACCGTCATCCACTGCTCGGGTTTATCTCAACCGTGTTGCCCGCCATCGCAACTGGCAACGCCGTGGTCGCCGTGCCATCGCAGACGCAACCACTTGTCGCGACAGATTTCTACCAGATCCTCGAAACCTCTGACGTACCCGCTGGCGTCGTCAACATCGTCACTGGCCCGCGTGAGGAACTCTCCAAAACGCTTGCCCAACACGATGAAGTCGCCGCGATGTGGTATTTCGGAACGGCCGACGGCTGCGCCATGGTCGAAAAGGCCTCGACCGGCAACCTCAAACAAACGTGGACCGAAGTCGCAGGCACCCGTGATTTCGCATCACCTGCAGGGCAAGGGCGCAAATTCCTCGCCCGTGCGACCCAAGTCAAAAATATCTGGGTGCCCTACGGCGAATAACCCCACAGGTGCAGCCCTTTGATCAATGGGGCTGCACCAAACACTTGCAACACTCGGCAATTCTAGCCATGCAGTGCCCGTGACTATTGCATCTGAACCTCAGTCTGATCGTTTGACCGCCCTTGGGTGGACCTCGTTTTATGTCGACCAAGTGTCCGACGACGAGGCTAGCCTCGTGCCAATGCGCGTCGCGACCGTCCACCGCAGCCGAATGACCGCTACGACAGGGCGGGATTCCACACGTCTGGTTCTGGGCCACAATGTCCGAACGACTGATTTCGCGGTCGGCGATTGGGTCTTGGTCGAACCTGATACCTCGCTTTTGGTGCGTCGCCTTGACCGTCATTCCCTACTTCAACGCCGCACCGAAGGGGGCCGCGATCACCAGCTGATCGCCGCAAACGTGGACACGCTGTTTATCGTCACCTCCTGCAACGACGACTTTAACCCAGCGCGGTTAGAGCGGTATCTGGCCCTTTCGAACGAAGCAGGTACAACCCCCGTCATCGTTCTGACAAAGGCCGACCAAACCACCGAACTCGACCGATACAAGACCGAGGCCGCAGCCATCCAACGCGACCTGACCGTTGTCACCGTCAACGGCAAATCCCCTGAAGCAGCCAAAGTCCTCGCGCCGTGGTGCGGTGCGGGCCAAACGGTTGCCCTGATCGGATCATCTGGCGTTGGCAAATCGACGCTCTTGAACACCCTCGCTAATAAAGCCCCTGATGAGGCCCAAGCCACGGGTGGCATCCGCGAATCCGATGCCAAGGGACGCCATACAACGACCTCGCGGTCGCTCCATTCCATTGAGGGCGGCGGCTGGGTGATCGACACTCCGGGCATGCGCACCCTGCACGTCAGCGATCTGTCTGTCGGCCTCGACGTGCTCTTTGCCGAAATCGTAGAGCAAGCCGACAATTGCCGCTTCCGCAATTGCACCCACGCCCACGAACCAGGCTGCGCCGTCCAAGCCGCCGTCGCCCGCGGCGAAATCGACGCGGCGCGCCTAGACCGCTGGCACAAGCTCCAAGATGAAAACCGCAGCAACACGCCTGTCCAAACTGGCCCGCGCGGAAAAAAGGTCACCAAACCGTCGGGGCGCAGGCGGTAGTCAGCACAACGAAAAAGGGCGGCTCTTACAGCCGCCCTTTCGTTATTTCTACATAGCGCAGATCAGCCGCACTTGGAATATCCGCACGACGTGCACGAGGCGCAGCCGCTTTCCATCTTCATGCCGTATTCACCGCAGGATGGGCAGGGTTTGCCGCGCGGGGCTTCGCCGACGACCATAACTTCGGCTTGGGGATCGACCTTGAGGTGCTTGCCTTCGCCTTCGATAAAGCCAATCGCCACCATGTGCTGTTCCAGCACACCACCGATCGCCGCGAGGATCGACGGAACGTATTTGCCCTTCATCCATGCGCCACCACGTGGGTCGAATACAGCCTTCAGCTCTTCGACCACAAAGGACACATCACCACCGCGACGGAACACAGCTGACACCATGCGGGTCAGTGCAACGGTCCATGCAAAGTGTTCCATGTTTTTGGAGTTAATGAAGACCTCGAACGGACGGCGGTGGCCTGCGATCACAACGTCATTGACGGTGATATAGATCGCATGCTCGCTATCCGGCCATTTGACCTTGTAGGTGTTACCTTCCAGCGCAGCAGGACGGTCCAGCGGCTCGGACATGTAGATGACTTCCGCATCGGTCGAAGTGGTCTCTGGCGCCTCGGACGGAGTTTTGTCCGACGATTCAGACACCGACAGAACGGAACCCGTCACGTCGTTTGGACGGTAGGTGGTGCAGCCCTTACAGCCTGTCTCGTAAGCTTCCATGTAGACTTCTTTGAACGAGTCAAAGTCGATGTCTTCGGGGCAGTTGATGGTTTTCGAAATCGACGAGTCGATCCATTTCTGCGCAGCCGCCTGCATCCGCACGTGAGCCAGAGGCGCGAGCGTCTGAGCGTTCACAAAATAGCTCGGCAGTTCTGCGTCTGCGCCGAATTTATCGCGGTAGAGTTTGACCGCGTAATCGACGACTTCTTCTTCGGTGCGCGAACCGTCTTTTTGCAGAACCTTGCGAGTGTAAGCGTAAGCAAACACAGGTTCGATGCCCGACGATACGTTACCAGCATAGAGCGAGATGGTGCCTGTCGGCGCGATCGAGGTCAGCAGCGCGTTGCGGATACCATGCTCTGCGATGGCGTCTTTCACGTCCTGATCCATGATCTTGAGCGAACCAGACGCGAGGTATTTGTCTTTGTCAAAGAGCGGGAACGCGCCCTTCTCTTTGGCCAGTTCAACAGATGCGAGGTAGGACGCACGAGCGATCTGTTTCATCCATGCTTCGGTTTGCGCGGCGGCTTCTTCGGTGCCGTATTCCAGACCGACCATCAGCAGCGCGTCAGCCAGACCCGTTACGCCCAGACCGATACGACGCTTTGCCGCCGCTTCTTGGGCCTGCGCCTCAAGTGGGAAGCGCGACGCATCCACAACGTTGTCCATCATGCGCACAGCGGTCGCCACAAGGTCGTCGAGCTGCTCAACATTCAAACGAGCGTCTTTTTCGAACGCGTTCTCAACCAGACGCGCCATGTTGATCGAACCGAGCAGACATGCGCCATACGGCGGCAGCGGCTGTTCACCACAGGGGTTCGTCGCTGCGATGGTTTCGCAGTAGGATAGGTTATTCATCTCATTGATGCGGTCGATAAAGATCACGCCGGGTTCAGCGTAATCGTAGGTCGACTGCATGATGGTGTTCCACAGATCACGCGCGTTGACGGTCTTGTAGACCTTACCGTCGTAGATCAGTTCCCACGATTTATCCGCCTTAACCGCTTCCATGAACGGATCGGTGACGAGAACCGACATGTTGAACATGCGCAGACGTGCAGGGTCGGATTTCGCAGTGATGAACTGTTCGATATCAGGGTGGTCGCAGCGCATCGTCGCCATCATCGCACCACGGCGCGAACCCGCGGACATGATGGTGCGGCACATCGCATCCCAAACATCCATGAACGACAGCGGACCAGACGCATCAGCCGCCACACCTTTGACCAGCGCGCCTTTGGGACGAATCGTCGAGAAGTCGTAGCCGATGCCGCCACCCTGCTGCATGGTCAGCGCCGCTTCTTTGAGCATGTCGAAAATGCCGCCCATCGAATCTGGCACAGTGCCCATAACAAAGCAGTTGAACAGAGTAACCGAGCGCGCGGTGCCCGCACCAGCGGTGATGCGGCCAGCAGGCAGGTATTTGAAATCTTCCAGAGCGCCGTAGAACTTATCTTCCCATTTTTTGGGGTCTTTTTCGACAGCCGCCAAAGCACGCGCAATTCGACGCCACGAATCTTCAACAGTGCCATCCAAAGGTTTGCCGTCGGCATCCTTGAAACGGTACTTCATATCCCAGATTTGTTCGGCAATTGGGGCGGCGAAACGAGTCATTCGGTCAATCCTCTGTCGGCATTCATAAGTGGCTGGACCGCATAGATATTGTGATGACACCCGTGAGGCAACACAAAATATTGCCTTGCCCACAGGTTTATTTGCTCTATCTAACTACGCTTCGGAGACCATAAGTTATGACCAAATTCACCCACTTAATCAAGCTATCGGTCGGCACAGAAGGCGTTTCAGACCTTGCTGATTGGCAGAAAACCGTTGCTGCACGGACCTCTGACGGATTGCCGCGCCATGTGACTCGCATGTGGCCGAAACGTGAGGACGAGGTTCTGAACGGCGGATCGATCTATTGGGTGATTAAAGGGGTGATCCTCTGCCGCCAAACGATTCTGCGTTTGGATGAGGTCACTGGGCACGACGGCATCCGCCGCTGCGCGATCGTGCTTGATCCCGAACTGGTCCGCGTTGAACCCACCCAGAAACGTGCGTTCCAAGGCTGGCGCTATCTAAAACCCGAGGACGCCCCCGCCGATCTGGGCCGCGCCAAAGAGGGCGAGGCCGATCTGCCCCCGTCCCTCTCTGCCGCACTGGCCGAAATTGGTGTTCGGTAGGACCGCTTAGATACCCAGTAGGTCTTCGAGCTGCGAAAGAACCAAGCGATCTTCATTCGACCAATCCGCAGAGCGCGATTTGAACAAAGTCGCCTGTGACGAGTGAACTAGCGAATCCGACAGGATCTTTAGGTTATTCGCCCGCAGCGTTTCACCCGTCGACGTGATGTCCGCCACGGCTTCGGCGGTTTCATTGCGAACGGTGCCTTCGGTCGCGCCTTGGCTGTCGACCAACTGATAATCGGCAACGCCGTGTTCACGCAGGAATTCCCGCACGAGGCGGTGATATTTGGTCGCGATCCGCAAACGATACCCATGGGTCCGACGGAACTGAGCCGCCGCAGCATCGAGATCGTCGAGCGTCTCTACATCGACCCACGAGGTCGGAACCGCGATGATCAGATCAGCGCCACCGAATCCCATGCCCGCCAGTTCCGTGACACGGGTTTCCCAGCTCGGCACTTTTTCCCGAACGAGGTCCGATCCTGTGACGCCCAAGTGGATACGCCCAGCGGTCAATTCACGCGGAATTTCGCCCGCTGACAAGAGCACCAGCTCAACGCCGTCGATGCCCTCGACCGCACCAGAATATTCACGTTCCGACCCTGTTTTCTTGAGCGTCAGTCCACGCTCTTCGAACCAGTCAAAGGTCTTATCCATCAACCGCCCTTTGGACGGCACACCGAGCTTGATCGTCATAGCGTATCCCTCAGCGCGAGAACGAGTTCAGGACGGATCACCCCGCCGACCGCAGGCACGGCACGGCCACGACCCAGAACATGGGTCAGCGCATCATACCGCCCACCCGACGCCACAGGTGGCAGATCAGGGCGTTTATCCGCATAAAAGCCAAACACGAACCCGTCGTAATATTCGAGAGTGGTCCGACCAAAGTTGCCTTCGAAATCGAGGGCATCAACGTTGATCCCTGCCTTCGACAGCGCCTCAAGCCGTTGGCTAAACCGCTGAACCGCAGGACCAATCGACGGCATATCGACCGCGATATCGCGCAGGTGGCTCAGAACATTCGGGGATGTTTCCCGCAGGCTCAGGATTTCGTCCAGCAGAGCAATCTGTTCCGACGCAATCGGAGCCGCCGCTGCATCTTCGCGGAGCGCTTCTATGCGGGCCTCAACCTCGGCACGGGTCCGAACGCCGTGGCTGGTGTCGATCCCTTTGAACGGATCAGCGCTGGCCAACAGCGCAGTGCGCGACGCGGGCACAGGGGTTTTTCCACCAAACCGATCGAGAAGCGCACGGAACCGACGCGGACGCCAGATATGACGCAAAAGAGCAGCCTTGCGGGCATCCGTCGTCGAAAGCCCACGCACCGCAGCCATCAAAATTCCCAGATCGCCTGTCGCAGCGCGGACAGGCAAACCCTCAAGCGCTTTGGAAATCAGGGTAAAGACCTCAGCGTCCGCATGATTGGGCGCCTTGCCGTCAAAGACCTCATAGCCAACCTGAACATATTCGTTCGGTCGCGATGTATCGTCTTCCTGCATACGGAACACTTTGCCCGAATAGGTATAGCGGGCAGGTTCGGCATTGGTTTCCATGTGCCACTGCACCACAGGAACCGTAAAGTCAGGGCGCAGCATCATCTCACCGCGCAACCCGTCGTAAGTCACATAGGCGCGGGCACGGATGTCTTCGCCGTAGAGGTCCAACAGGGTCTCAGCGGGCTGGAGGATATCCGTCTCAACGACCTGCGCGCCCTGCGCCTCAAACAGCGCACGAATACGGCGCGCTTCGGCGTTTGCTTGGATCAAGCCTGTCATTTCTTCTGGCTTTCCAAAATCTCACGCACTTTCGCCACCAGATCACCACGCGGCACTTCGTACTGGCTCGGGCGTTCTTTCCATTCGTCGAGCGTTGCGTTCTGCGCAATCTGCGCACCAAGGATCAGGTCCTTGATCTGCACAACGCCGTTCTCTTTTTCAGAACCACCCTCGATCACAGCGATCGGAGAACTGCGTTTGTCCGCGTATTTCAGCTGGTTGCCAAAGTTCTTGGGGTTACCCAGATAAACTTCGGACCGAATACCCGCGTTGCGCAGTTCCGCGACCATCGCCTGATAATCCGCCATGCGGTCCTTATCCATCACGGTCACAACAACGGGACCGATGGCCTCATTGCTCATCCGCCCTTTGGCGCGCAGCGCTGCCAGCAAGCGATCAACACCGATGGAGACACCCGTTGCAGGGACTTCTTGACCCGTGAACCTTTTCACGAGGTCATCGTAACGACCACCGCCAGATACGGACCCGAACTGACGCGGACGTCCTTTTTCGTCGAGGATTTCAAAGGTCAGTTCAGCCTCGAACACAGGACCAGTGTAGTAACCTAGGCCACGCACCACCGACGGGTCGATCAGGATACGATCCGATCCATAGCCCTGCGCATCCAAAAGCTCTGCCATATACTCAAGCTCGTTCACACCGTCGTTGCCGACGACGGACGCGCCAACCAACTCGCGCAGACGCGCAGCCGTTGCAGCACCGCTTTCGCGACGTGCATTCATAAAGCCCATGACGATATCGGCCTGTTCGTCCGACAGACCAGCACCCTTGGTAAAGTCGCCAGAGTCATCCATTCGGCCTTTGCCGATCAGAAGGCGCACGCCCTCCTCGCCGAATTTGTCGAACTTATCGATGGCGCGCAAAACGATGCCACGTTCATCAACGAACTTATCGGGATCGGTCGGGTCCAAAACGCCTGCGACTTCCATCACGCCGTTCAGAACTTTGCGGTTATTCACGCGCACGATGTAGTCACCACGCGGAATACCCACGGTTTCCAGCGTGTCGGACAGCATCGCGCAAATCTCTGCGTCTGCGGCAACGGTCGGCGATCCAACGGTATCCGCATCGCACTGATAAAACTGACGGAACCGACCCGGACCCGGCTTTTCATTGCGCCAAACGGGACCCATCGCATAACGGCGATAGGGCGACGGCAGGTCATTGCGATATTGCGCGGCCACACGCGCCAACGGCGCGGTCAGGTCATAGCGCAGCGCGACCCAGTCCTTTTCATCCTCTTGCCATGCGAACACACCCTCGTTTGGGCGATCCACGTCAGGCAAGAATTTACCAAGCGCCTCAACGGTCTCAACAGCCGAGGTTTCCAGCGCCTCAAACCCGTAGCGATGATACACTTCGGCAATCTGACCGAGCATATGGCTCCGCTCGGTGACTTCTGCACCGAAGTAATCACGGAAACCTTTGGGCGTTTCTGCCTTTGGGCGGGGCTGTTTCTTTACCTTGGCCATCTTATTCCTCGAGGGTCGGCTATCGGGTCTGCGTTTAACCCGCCAATGGCCTAAGGGCAACGCGAAGGTTGCAGGTTACTGGCGGGGTCACATCAGACGTGCTATCTCGGCGATATGACAAATATTACCGACCTCGAAGAAAAAATCGCTCACCTGACCCGCACCGTCGACGATCTGTCGGATGTTGTGGCCCGTCAGGAACGCGAACTTGCTCTCGTGATGCGCCGCGTTGGCCTGCTGATGGAGCGTGAGGCCGAACGCGAAGCCGCCTCAGGCGACGGCGTCCCTCTGGCCGATCAACGTCCGCCTCACTGGTAATCAGTGTTCGTCGATTGCGGCGACATCACCGTTATGCAGCAGGATATTGGTCCATTCGGGATTGGTCCCGAAGGTCTCATACACCGTCATAAACACAGTATTCCGACCCAGCGCGTCCAGTTGCGCGCCGCAAGGTTTGCCATGCCCGACGCGGCAAACCGATGATTTGATCGCCTCATAGGTGCTGTCGGTGTCCGTATAGGGGAGCGTCGATTCAGGTGTCAGGTAACGCACCATTTCATGCGTGCCCACATCGCCGAACATCACAACCGCCGCCGTCACCTGCCGTGCGCAGCCATCCGCAAAACCTGTGATGTAATGCGTGCGCGGAACCGACGTGTCTCCGCCCGCGTCATAAACCGTGTAACCCGCGACCGATTCCACCTTCTGCCCCATGTCAGAGGTCGCAATCCCGCAGACAGGCGCGATCACACCATATGGAAGGAACGTCCCGATCGGCACCGCATCGGCTGGCTCTGCTGGTGCTTCAGCCTCATCCGAATTCCGCGCGAACATGCGGCCAAAGAAACCGCCACGAGCCGCAGGAGTTTCGGGATCAAGGTCATCGACTGGCTCAGTTACTTCAACCGCGGCCAATTCGACTTCGGCCTCTGGGGTGTCATCCACCACAACAGCCTCGTCAGGTGCATCAGCATTGCCCGCAAATATCCGCCCGAAAAACCCGCGTTTTTCCTCGATATCTTCGGCGACTGTGACATCAGCTTCAGCGGCAATTGCTGCCTCGGGCGCATCGGTGGCCAGTTCGACCTCATCCAGACGACCCACCTTATCCAGCGGGGACATACAGCCCGCCAACAGCCCGACAGAGGCGATAGCAAAAAGGCGGTTCAACATGGCGGGTCCCTTCCGAGTGGTCCCGCGTTTTAACACGATACCCCCGATGGTCCACCCGCGACCTTAGCCGCGGGCAAAAGTGCGCCTAGGCCTCGACCACATCCATGACCCCATCCAAGGACCGCAAGGCACCTTTGATCTCTGGGTTGATCGGGAAATCTTCGCTCAGATCGATGTCAATTTCGGCAAGGTCACCCGAGGTCATCAGCGTTAAGATCACAGGCCCACGGGCACCACGCAGTTTTTGCGTCTTTGCACCCTCAAGCACGGTCGAAATCGCCGACACCGCCTGAGGTTCGTTCACATAGACCCGCAACGCCGACGATGTCAGATCAGAAACCACCGTATCAATCGGCACAATCGACCGCGCCAAAAGCTTCAGCTGATCGGACTCCATCGTCGCCTCGACCGTCAGAACGACCTTATTGCCCGTCTCCAAATGATCGCGGCACACATCCAGCGTATCCGAGAAAATCGTGACCTCATAAGCCCCCGTCGGATCGGACAATTGCGCAAAGGCAAAACGATTGCCTCGTGCGGATTTACGTTCCTGACGCCCCGCCACGTGACCCGCCATTTTGACAACGCAGGCACCGTGTTCAGCCTTCGCCATGACATCGTCGAGCGACAGAACCTGATTGCGTTTCAGCGCCGTCATGTAGTCATCCAGCGGGTGACCCGACAGATAAAAACCAATCGCCTTATATTCTTCGGCCAGTCGCACCGCAGGCAGCCAGTCGGGCGTATTCGCCAATCGTGGCTCTGGCAGATCGTCGCCCGCCTCACCAAAGAGCGACACTTGGTTCGATGTCTTTTGATCCTGAATAGCGGCCGAATAACCGACCAAGGCCTCTAGGCTGTCAAAGACCCGCTTGCGGTTGCTGTCCAACTGATCGAACGCCCCTGCCCGTGCGAGCATTTCCAACGGACGTTTCCCGATCCGCTTCAGGTCACACCGCCGCGCGAAATCAAACAGCGTCGCAAAGGGTTTATCACCGCGTCCCTCGACCACCAGCCGCATTGCATCCGCGCCGACGTTTTTCAACGCACCCAGCGCATAGACGAGTTTTTGATCGACCACGTCAAACGTCGCGAGACTGCGGTTCACGCAGGGCGGGATGTAATCGATCCCAAGCCCCTTTTTCACCTCTTGGAAATAGATCGACAGCTTGTCGGTCAGGTGAATATCGCAGTTCATCACACCGGCCATAAACTCGACCGGATGGTTCGCCTTGAGCCATGCTGTCTGATAAGACACCACCGCATAGGCCGCCGCGTGGGATTTGTTAAAGCCGTAGTTCGCGAATTTTTCGAGAAGGTCGAAAACTTCCGATGCCTTCTTTTTGTCGACACCGTTCTTCGCCGCGCCCTCTTCGAATTTCGGGCGTTCGGCGTCCATCGCCTCTTTGATCTTTTTACCCATCGCACGGCGAAGCAAGTCCGCGCCGCCAAGCGAGTAACCCGCCATGACCTGCGCGATCTGCATCACCTGTTCCTGATAAACGATGATGCCCTGCGTTTCGGCGAGGATGTGGTCAATGGTCGGGTGGATCGACTCGAGTTCTTTGCGACCGTGTTTCACATCGCAATAAACGGGAATGTTCTCCATCGGACCCGGACGATAGAGCGCCACAAGCGCAACAATGTCCTCGATACAGGTCGGCTTCATCCGTTTCAGGGCGTCCATCATGCCCGTGGATTCCACCTGGAACACCGCAACCGTTTTCGCCGCCGAATAGAGCTTGTAGGTCTTTTCATCCTCAAGCGGGATTGCGTTGATCTCGTTCTTTGCCCCTTCGGCAGGTTCATAAAGCTGCGTGCCATCCGCCGCGACATGAAGCGGGCGACCCGATTTAAAGATCAAATCCATCGCAGACTGAATGACGGTCAGGGTCTTTAGGCCCAAGAAGTCGAACTTTACGAGGCCCGCCTGTTCAACCCATTTCATGTTGAACTGGGTCGCAGGCATGTCAGAGCGCGGATCCTGATAGAGCGGCACCAAGGCATCCAACGGACGGTCCCCGATCACGACACCTGCCGCGTGGGTCGATGCGTTCCGCAACAGGCCTTCGATTTTGGTCCCGTAGGTCAAAAGCCGATCAACGACTTCTTCGTTGCGGGCTTCTTCGCGCAGACGTTCTTCTTGGATCAGGGCCTGTTCAATGCTGACAGGTTTCACACCCTCGACAGGGATCATCTTGGACAGACGATCCACCTGCCCGTAGGGCATCTGCAAAACCCGCCCAACGTCGCGCACTGCAGCCTTAGACAGAAGCGCACCAAAGGTGATGATCTGCCCGACTTTGTCACGACCGTATTTCTGCTGCACATAACGGATCGTTTCTTCGCGACGGTCCATGCAGAAGTCGATGTCGAAGTCAGGCATCGACACACGTTCGGGGTTGAGGAAGCGTTCGAACAGAAGGCTGTAGCGCAGCGGATCAAGGTCGGTGATCGTCAGCGCATAAGCCACAAGAGAGCCCGCACCCGAACCACGGCCCGGACCGACGGGGATGCCGTTATCCTTGGACCACTTGATAAAGTCCGCAACAATCAGGAAGTAGCCAGGGAACCCCATCCCCTCGATGATATCCAACTCGAAATCGAGCCGCGCTTGGTATTCTTCAACCGTCACCGCATGAGGAATAACCGCCAATCGTGCCTGCAAACCCTCATTGGCCTGACGACGCAGTTCAACGACCTCATCATCGGCAAACTTCGGCAAGATCGGGTTGCGTTTGTAGGCCTTGAACGCACAGCGTTTCGCGATCTCGACCGTGTTTTCCAGTGCCTCGGGAAGATCGGCAAAGAGGGTCGCCATCTCTTCGGGCGATTTGAAATAGTGCTGCGGGGTCAGGCGCCGACGCGGTTCGGCCTGATCGACATAAGCCCCCTGGGCGATACAGATCAGCGCGTCATGGGCTTCGTAAATGTCGGGCTTCGGGAAATAGACATCGTTGGTCGCGACGAGCGGCAATTCCATCGCATAGGCCATTTCAATATGACCGCGCTCTGACAATTGCTCTGCCTCGGGGAGGCCGTCCTCTTGGGGGTGGCGCTGGAGTTCGACATACAGCCGATCGGGGTAAATCTCTTTCATTTGCGACAGCAACGCCTCAGCCTTCCCACGCTGACCTGCCCGCAAAAGACGCCCAATCGGACCATCAGGTCCACCAGACAAACAAATCAGCCCTTCGGAATATCGTTCAAGGTCCGCGACCTCGACCTGCGGCAACCGCCCACCAGCGTCCACATAGAGAACGCTGTTCAGTTTCATCAGGTTTTCATACCCGCGCTCTGACTGGGCCAGCAGCACAATCGGCGCTGGATCATCGGGACGCTTTCCCGGTTCGGGCGTGGTATAAGCCAGATCGACCTGACAGCCGATAATCGGCTGGATACCTGCACCGCTGGCGTATTCGGAAAACTCCAACGCGCAGAACATGTTATTGGTATCTGTCACAGCGACCGCGGGCATGTTCATATCCGCCGCCATGCCCGACAGTTTCTTCACCCGCACCGCCCCTTCAAGGAGCGAATATTCCGTGTGAACGCGAAGATGGATGAATCGTGGCTGGCTGGTCATGTGGCTAGGATATGGCCAGCGTTGGGGATGTAAAAGCATCAAATGCACGCAATTTCACCGCGCATTTTTTGGGCAACTGACGCAAAGGACGGCAGGTTTCGACACAAAATTCTTGCCAACTGCGGAAAGCATCGCTTTGATCAGAGGGATAAAGAGAGTGGGCCTCTACGCCGCATCGATGCCCAATGACATTCTCTGGACCTTTGGTAAGGCGGCAGGTCAAGACCCTATGGAGGTATCGTTTCTTCTCAACGGAGAGACAGTCCTTGTCTCGCAACCCGCGACACGGACCCTACTCGATTGGCTGCGCGAAGATCGCAGTCTCTCAGGAACCAAAGAAGGCTGTAACGAAGGCGATTGTGGTGCCTGCACGGTCGTCGTGCAGGATGGCACCTCTGTGCGTGCCCTGAACGCCTGTATCCTGTTCCTGCCCCAACTAAACGGCAAAGCTGTCCGCACGGTCGAGGGCATCGGTAAAGACGGCCTGCACGCCGTTCAGCAGGCTTTGGTTGATCAACATGGCAGCCAATGCGGGTTCTGCACACCGGGGTTTGTCGCTTCCATGGTCGCGGGCCACGCCCAAGGTCGCACCGATCACGACACCGTTCTTGCGGGCAACCTCTGCCGCTGCACAGGCTATGCCCCAATCATCCGCGCCGCCCGTTCCGCCGAGGGTGCCGCCCTGCCAGAATGGTTGAAACAGGACGCAGAATGGGTCGCAGCACAGAAGCCGTCAGGCCCTGCGCCGAAAACCAGCGACGACCTCGCCGCGCTTTACCTCGCCAATCCTGACGCGACGCTCGTGGCGGGGGCAACGGATGTGGGGCTGTGGGTGACCAAACAGCTCCGCGATCTGGATCAGGTGATTTTCCTCAATCAATGCGACGACCTGAAAACCATAGAGGTCACTGACACCGCGATCCGCTTCGGCGCCGGTGTATCAATGACAGATGTTCGCGCCCTCGTGGCCGAACACCACCCCAGCTACGCAGAAATGATCCGCCGCTATGGGTCCGAACAGGTCCGCAACGCCGCCACAATCGGCGGCAATATCGCCAACGGGTCGCCGATCGGTGACAACCCGCCTGCCCTCATCGCGCTGGGCGCAACACTGCACCTGCGCAAAGGCGACACCCGCCGCGACCTGCCCATCGAAGACTTCTTTATCGACTACGGCAAACAGGACCGCGCAGCTGGCGAATTCGTCGAGGCCGTAACGATCCCGAAATCCGCCCCAGACCTGCGGTGTTACAAGCTCTCTAAACGGTTCAACCAAGACATCTCTGCCGTCTGCGGTTGCTTTAACATCACCGTCACCGATGGCACCGTAACAGCCGCACGCATCGCCTTTGGCGGGATGGCGGGAACGCCGAAACTGGCCAGCGCGACGATGTCTACACTGATCGGGCAACCGTGGACCGAGGCCACATTGGACGCCGCCTGCGATGCGCTTGCCATCGATTACAGCCCAATGTCCGATATGCGCGCCTCCGCCGCCTACCGACTAGAGGCCGCCAGAGGCATGCTGCGCCGTTATTTCGCGCAGTCTTTTGGCCTACCCACAAACGTGTTGGAGGTAGAGGTATGACCGTTCGCCAACCCCTCCCCCACGATAGCGGTCCGCTCCATGTCACTGGCTCTGCGCGGTATATCGACGACATCCCCACACCGCGTGATTGCTTGCATATTGCCTTTGGTCAGTCGCCCAAAGCACGCGGAACGATCACCTCGCTCGACCTTTCAGCCGTTAAATCAGCCACAGGTGTCGTCACCGTCCTCACCGCTGATGACCTGCCGTTTTCAAACGATGTCAGCCCGTCGATCCATGACGAACCCTTGCTCGCTGTTGGTCAGGTTCACTACGTCGGCCAACCGATTTTCATGGTCGTCGCCGATAGCCACCTGAACGCCCGCAAAGCGGCCCGTCTCGCAAAAATCGAAATCGCAGAAGAAAAACCGATCCTCTCGGTCGAAGACGCGATGGCGGCTGGTAGCTTCTTTGAAGGTGGGCCGCGCACGTGGTCCAAGGGCGATGCGAAGGCCGCGATTGAAAATGCCCCCCGCCGCCTGACTGGTCAGTTCGACATGGGTGGGCAGGAACATTTCTACCTTGAGGGTCAAGCGGCCCTCGCCCTCCCCCAAGATAACGGGGACATGGTCGTTCACAGTTCGACCCAGCACCCGACCGAAATCCAACACAAGGTCGCCGACGCGCTGGGCGTGCCGATGCATGCGGTCCGCGTGGAATGTCGTCGTATGGGCGGCGGCTTTGGCGGCAAAGAAAGCCAAGGCAACGCGCTCGCCGTTGCCACAGCCGTTGCAGCCCGTCTATCAGGCCGCGCTTGTAAAATGCGCTACGACCGCGACGACGATATGGTGATCACGGGCAAACGCCATGATTTTCGGATCGGCTATGAGGTCGGCTTTGACGACAAGGGTCGGATCAAAGGGAT
The DNA here is from genome assembly GCF_030410045.1 of Marivivens donghaensis. Classification (NCBI taxonomy): domain Bacteria; kingdom Pseudomonadati; phylum Pseudomonadota; class Alphaproteobacteria; order Rhodobacterales; family Paracoccaceae; genus Marivivens; species Marivivens donghaensis. Next base: position 266,061 of record NZ_JAUFRA010000007.1, on the reverse strand, counting down.
CGCCTTCACCCAGATCACCCGCGGTGGTTGGGCACAGGATTTAACGGGACCAGTCGCTGACCGTGCGATGCTCCATTCAGACAACGCCTATCTGCTGCCTCACGCGACCATCACATCCTATCGCCTGAAAACCAATATGCAGTCCGCAACTGCGTTTCGTGGCTTTGGTGGTCCGCAGGGTGTTCTGGGCATTGAACGCGTGATGGACCACATCGCCCATGACCTCGACATGGACCCCGTAGATGTGCGCCGCCTGAATTACTACGCCCCAGCCAAAGGGGCCGAAGCCAAAGCGATTGGCACAGGCAAACCCTTTGGGGCCGAGTTTTCACCCGAAACCCATCGGCCAGAGCCGAACACCACGCCCTATGGGATGGAGGTCAAAGATTTTCTCCTCCACTCCATGACGGAACGGCTGCTCGAAACGTCCGACTATAAAAACCGCAAGGCGCAGATCGCCGCGTGGAATGCGAACTCTCCTATCCTGAAACGTGGCATCGCGTTTAGCCCAGTGAAGTTCGGCATCTCCTTCACCCTCACCCACTTGAACCAAGCGGGCGCATTGGTCCACGTCTACCAAGACGGCTCCATCATGCTGAACCACGGCGGGACAGAGATGGGTCAGGGGTTGTTCCAGAAAATTGCCCAAGTCGCCGCCGCGCGGTTTGGCGTCTCAACGGAAACCGTCAAAATCACCGCGACCGATACCGCGAAGGTGCCCAACACCTCGGCCACCGCTGCCTCCTCTGGGTCCGACCTCAACGGCATGGCGGTCCTCGCCGCCTGCGATGCCATCCGCACCCGCATGGCAGAGTTCTTGGGCCAAGGCGCGTCCGTCACATTCGCGGACGGTATGGTCACGTGGGGCGGCCACTCCATCACCTTCGCTGAGGCCGCGATGCGGTGCTATCAGGCCCGCGTCGGACTATCCGCCACAGGGTTCTACAAAACCCCCGACCTCTCGTGGGACCGCGAGGCTGGCAAAGGGCGACCGTTCTTTTACTTTGCCCACGGTGCCTCTGTGACCGAAGTCGTCATCGACACGCTGACAGGTGAAAACCGTATCCTGCGGGCGGACGTTCTGCACGATGTCGGCGCATCGCTGAACCCCGCGCTGGACAAGGGCCAAGTCGAGGGCGGCTATGTCCAAGGTGCAGGTTGGCTCACCACCGAAGAACTGGTTTGGGATGACCATGGTCGGCTGCGCACCCACGCGCCCTCGACCTACAAAATCCCTGCCTGTTCCGACCGCCCGCCTGTGTTCAACGTAGACCTCGTCGACGGCGAAAACCCCGAAGCCACGATCTACAGGTCCAAAGCCGTGGGTGAACCGCCGTTCATGCTGGGCATCTCGGCCTTCCTTGCGCTCTCGGATGCTGTTGCCGCCTGCGGGGATCGCTATCCCGACCTCGACGCTCCCGCCACACCAGAGCGTATCCTCATGGCCGTGAAACGGGTGCAGGCGTGACGTTCGACCTGACATATCTGCGCAACTGCGCAGAGCGTGGCCCCTTTGCCCGCGTGCTCGTGACACGCACGGCGGGGTCGGTGCCGCGTGAGGCAGGAACCTCGATGGTCGTTTGGCAAGATAGGCAAGACGGCACCATCGGCGGTGGTCGGCTGGAATGGGACGCGGTGCGCGACGCCCGCGCTATGATCGGGCGCGGCGGGATCAGCGAACGGACTTACCCGCTTGGCCCTGAACTGGGGCAATGCTGCGGGGGTTCCGTGACCTTGGTGACTGAGGTTTTTGACGCGCAGTCGCTCCCCAGCAGCTTGCCCTACGCGCGACCCCTTCGCCCCGCATCGACGTTGCCCGCGAAAATCGCCAATCGGCTGACCACCATGCCACCACAACTGGTGCCCCTGATCATCGACGGCTGGCTGATTGAAACCGCCCCTGTCCAAACTCGTGACCTCTGGGTCTGGGGCGCTGGCCATGTTGGACGAGCGCTGGTCAATGTCCTCGCGCCGCTGCCCGACCTGTCGATCACGTGGATCGACATTGCGCGTGATCGGTTCCCCTACACAATCCCCGCAGGCGTGACAGAGGTCATCGCAGCAGAACCACCCGTCCTAGCCGCCCACGCCCCAAAATCGGCAGAGCACATCATCCTGACCCACAGTCACCAAATCGACCTCGACCTATGCCATGCGCTTTTGTCGCGCGGATTTTCTGCGCTTGGGCTCATCGGGTCGGCCACAAAATGGGCACGCTTCCGTAACAGACTGACATCATTGGGTCATTCACCTGCACAAATTTCGCGCATTGCCTGCCCAATAGGCGATCCGACGTTAGGAAAACACCCACAGGCGATTGCCTTGGGGGTTGCCACACGCCTGCTTGCGCGGGCAGATAGCGACCAAGACAAAGAAACGGGGACAACGTGACGCTTCTCGACCTACAGGGATTGACCAAAGCCTATCCAGGCGTCGTCGCCAACAGCGACATCAGTTTTGCCATTGGCAAAGGCCAAATCCACGCGCTCCTCGGTGAGAATGGCGCGGGCAAATCGACGCTCGTCAAAACGATCTACGGCCTCGTTCGCCCCGATGCTGGCACCATGACGCTAGAGGGTGCGCCCTTTACCCCAACTGATCCCCGCGCCGCACGCGCCGCTGGTATCGCTATGGTTTTCCAGCATTTTTCCCTGTTTGATGCATTGACCGTCGCGGAAAACATCGCCCTCGGTATGGAGAATCCGCCGAAACAACGCGAGCTCGCCCAGCGCATCCGCGAGGTATCGGAAAACTACGGCCTGCCCCTGTCGCCCGACCGCATCGTCGGTGATCTGTCGGCGGGTGAACGTCAGCGGGTCGAGATCATTCGCTGCCTGCTCCAAGACCCGAAACTCCTGATCATGGACGAACCGACCAGCGTTCTGACCCCTCAGGAGGTAGAGATTCTCTTTGGCACTCTCCGCCTTTTGGCGTCCGAGGGAACGTCGATCCTCTACATCTCGCACAAGCTCGAAGAAATCCGTGCGCTCTGCGAACACGCGACCGTTCTGCGTCTGGGCAAGGTCGTCGGCACCTGCGATCCCCGCGAAACCACCAGCCGCGATATGGCGGAACTGATGGTCGGCACCACGCTGATGACGCCGAAACGCGATGGCGAAGCACTGGGCGACGATGTTCTGGTGATCGAGGGCCTGACCGCCCCCGCCCCGCATCAATTCGGCACCGCCCTGAAAAACGTCTGCGTTTCTGTGAAATCAGGTGAAGTCCTCGGCATCGGTGGTGTTGCAGGCAACGGTCAGGACGAACTCGTCGCGGCGCTCTCTGGTGAAATGCCTGTCGACGCTGCGATGGTGGCGCTCGACGGTCAGGCCATTGGCGACCTCGACCCTAACACCCGCCGCAAAATCGGCCTCTGCGCCGCGCCCGAGGAACGCAACGGTCACGCCGCTGCCCCCGATATGACGCTCACAGAAAACGCGCTCATGACCGCGAAAACGCGGCTAGGCCTTTCGAAAAACGGCTTCCTTGATTGGCCGAGCGCCCGCGACTTTGCCCTCTCTGTAATCGAAGGCTTTGACGTGCGGACCCCTGGTCCAGAAACGGCTGCCCGTGCACTCTCTGGCGGCAACCTCCAGAAATTCGTGATCGGGCGGGAAATTCTACAAAAGCCGCGCGTTCTGGTCGTGAACCAGCCGACATGGGGCGTTGATGCCTCTGCCGCCGCTGCGATCCGTCAGGCGCTCTTGGACCTCGCGGGCGAAGGCTCTGCGGTGGTCGTTATCTCCCAAGACCTCGATGAGATTTTGGAAATCGCTGACCGTTTTGCTGCCCTGAACGAAGGCACCCTGTCCCCCGCCGTGCCTACCGCTGGCCTCACGATGGAGAGGATCGGTCTAATGCTCGGTGGCGCACATGATATGGAGGCCGCTCATGTTGAGGCTTGAGAAACGGCCACAGCCGTCGAAAAACTGGTCCTATGGCGCGCCACTCCTCGCTGTGGTGCTGACCATCATCCTCGGGATGGGGCTCTTCGCGATATTGGGCAAAGACCCCGTCATCGCGATCAAAACCATCTTCTGGGACCCGGTCTTTGGCCAGTTCGCGCATTTCTACCGCCCCGAGGTGGTGAAAAAGGCAGCACCCCTTGTGCTGATCGCCGTGGGCCTATCGTTCGGATTCCGTGCAGGCATCTGGAACATCGGTGCCGAGGGCCAATACATCATCGGTGCAATCTGCGGCGCTGGCGTGGCGCTGGCGGTCTACCCTTATGACACCCGCTGGGTTCTGTTCCCGCTGATGATTGTCGCGGGGGCCTTGGGTGGGTTCCTCTGGGCGATGATCCCCGCGCTCCTTCGTGTGTTTTTCAAAACCAACGAAATCCTTGTATCGCTCATGCTGGTCTATGTGGCCGAAGTGTTGATCAAGGCCTTCTCAATAGGCCTTTTACGCAACCCCGAAGGCTACGGCATGCCGGGCAGCCGCAACCTGCGCCAATATCCCGCCGCCGCAAACCTCGACCTGATCAGCGGGACGGGTTTCCACTGGGGCGCATTGACCGCCGTCTTTGCCGTGGTCGTGGCCTATGTCATGTTCACCCGTCACCAATTCGGCTTTAACGTCCGCCTCGCAGGGCAAAGCCCCCGTGCGGCTGGCTTTGCTGGCGTGAACGCGAACAAGCTGATCATTGTCTGCCTCGGCCTTTCTGGCGCAATGGCAGGCCTTGCAGGTTTGTTCGAGGTCGCTGGCCCCTCGGGTCAAATCCTCGGGTCGTTCCCGTCCTACTATGGCTTTACCGCGATTATCGTGGCCTTCCTCGGTCGTCTGAACCCCATCGGCATCCTGCTCGCAGGGCTGTTGATGGCGCTGACCTATATCGGGGGCCAAGCCGCCGAAGCACAACTGAACCTCCCCTCAGCCGCGATCCTGACGTTCCAAGGGATGCTGCTGTTCTGCCTCTTGGCCGTGGACGTTCTGACCAACTACCGTTTCAAAATCGGCAAGGCAGAGGTGCGCTAATGGATATCAACCCGATCCTCCTACTTGCGGCGCTGATGGTTGCGTCGACCCCGATCCTCTTGGCCGCAATTGGCGAATTGGTCGTCGAACGCTCTGGCGTCCTGAACCTCGGCGTTGAGGGCATGATGATCGTCGGCGCGGTCTGCGGCTATATCGCGGGCCATTCCAGCGGGAACCCCTACCTCGGTTTCGTCGGCGCTGCAGCGGCGGGCGCGGCTTTGTCGCTGATCTTTGCCGTGTTGACCCAGTTCCTGCTGACCAATCAGGTGGCAACGGGGCTGGGCCTGACGATGTTCGGTCTGGGCCTGTCATCGCTGATCGGTCAAGGCTCGAAAGGCTCACCCGACCTCACCGTTTCCAAGCTTCACATCCCGCTGCTCGCTGATATTCCTGTGATCGGCCCGATCCTGTTCCAGCACGATGTGATGGTCTACCTCAGCGTCGCCATCGTCGCCGGCGTCTGGGCCTTTCTCAAATACTCTCGCGCAGGTCTGATCCTGCGTGCCGTTGGCGAAAACCACGATGCCGCCCATGCGCTGGGATATAACGTTCGCGCCGTCCGCGTCCTCGCCATCATGTTCGGCGGCGCCTGTGCGGGCCTCGCGGGCGCCTACATCAGCCTCGTGCGCGTGCCCCAGTGGATCGACGGTATCACCGCTGGTGCGGGCTGGATCGCGCTCGCCATCGTCGTCTTTGCCAGCTGGAAGCCGTGGCGTTTGATCGCAGGTGCCTATCTTTTTGGCGGTGTGACTGTCCTTCAGCTTAACTTGCAGGCTGAGGGCTTGAAAATTCCTGTAGAATATCTGTCGATGGCACCATACCTCGCGACTATCGTCGTCCTCGTGATGATCCGCGCAGGACGTGCGCCCGCATCGCTGGGCAAATCTTTCCACCCCTCGACCTGAGGGACGAAAACTAACCGCCAGAGTCTGCTCTCTGGTCCAATTGGGAGAATACAATATGAAACGCAGAACGCTCCTTGCTACTGGTGCTGGTGCAGCAATGGCTGCAGCACTCGGCCTTCCGGCTCGCGCGCAGGACAAAACCAAAGTTGGCTTTATCTACGTCGGCCCGATCAATGACGGCGGCTGGACACAGCACCACCACCACTCCGCTATGGAAATGGTTCACCACTTCGGCGACGCGGTAGACTTCGTTTACCAAGAGAACGTCCCAGAAGGCCCTGACGCAGAGCGCGCTATCACACAGATGGCTCTCGGCGGTGCGGACATCATCTTTACCACCTCGTTCGGCTTCATGGACCCGACCATCAACGTCGCCGCGAACTTCCCTGATGTGAAATTCGAACACGCAACTGGCTACAAGCAAGCTGACAACGTGTCCGTTTACTCGGCTCGTTTCTACGAAGGCCGCGCGATCCAAGGCACCCTCGCTGGTCGCGTCACCAAGTCGAACAAAATCGGCTACATCGCGTCGGTTCCGATTCCAGAAGTTATCCGCGGTATCAACTCGGCTTACCTGCACGCGAAGAAGGTTAACCCTGACGTCGAATTCAAAGTCATCTGGATCTTCGAATGGCTGAACCCTGCGAAAGAAGCAGACGCTGCAAAAGCTCTGATCGAACAGGGCTGTGACGTTGTTCTTCAGCACACCGACTCCACCGCACCGCATCAGGCTGCAAAAGAAGCTGGCGGCGTTTACACCTTCGGTCAGGCTGCTGACATGGCTGAATACGGCCCGATGCCACGCATCTCGTCGATCATCGACAACTGGTCGCCCTACTACATCGAGCGCGTTCAGGCCGTCATCGACGGCACATGGTCGTCCGTGAACACTTGGGACGGTATCGGCGCTGGCATGGTCGGCATCGGTGAAATCTCTGACGCTGTTCCGGCAGAAGCCAAAGCAGAAGCAGAAGCCATGCGCGACGCGATCGCAGCGGGCACCTACCACCCGTTCACTGGCCCGATCAACAAACAAGACGGTTCGGCTTGGCTCGCTGAAGGCGAGATCGCCAATGACGGCGATTTGGCTGGTATGTTCTTCTTCGTCGAAGGAATCGAAGGCGATATCCCGTCCTAATCAGGCGATTTTCCTGAATTTGAGGGGGCGCTCAGGCGCCCCCTTTTTCGTTCCAGCACTCCGTGGCAGGGTCGCATCCGACAACGGCAGGAGAGTTTGATGATCGACTATCTGGTTATTGGCGGCGGCATTGCAGGGCTATCTGCGGGCGCAGGTTTAGCGCCTCACGGATCGGTCGTTCTGCTAGAGGCCGAAGACACATTGGGCCACCACACCTCTGGCCGCTCTGCCGCGCTCTATGAACCGAGCTACGGCAAACCCGCCGTTCAAGCCTTGGGCCGTGCGTCTTATGACGGGCTAAAGGACGCGGGCACTCTGTCCCCCCGTGGTGTGATGGTTGTCAGCCTTGCAGGGCAAGAAGCCGACTTCGAAGAGGACGTCGCCCACATGGGCCTCACTGAGGTCACATTGGACGAAGCCAAGGCCCTCTGCCCGATCCTCGACACTGATGCGATCACGCGGGCTGCTTACCTCGAGGCCGTCTATGACATCGACACCGATCTGTTGATGCAAACCTACGCAAAGGACATCCGCGCCAACGGTGGCCAAGTCCTCACCCGCCATCCTGTCACCGCAATCACCCGCACCGCTGACGGCTGGTCAGTGACCGCAGGCGGGACCGAGTTCACCGCGAAACACATCGTCAACGCCGCTGGCGCTTGGGTCGATAAGATCGCGGAAATGGCGGGCCTTGCCACAATTGGTTTCACCCCGCTTCGCCGTTCGATGGCCCGCATCCCTGCCCCCGATGGCATGGACCCAGCGACATGGCCGATGATCTTTGGTGCGGGCGAGGGTTGGTATATGAAACCCGACGCCGGTGCCCTGATCGTGTCACCTGCCGAAGAAGACCCGACCGAACCCCATGACGCATGGGCCGACGATATGGTCCTCGCCGAAGGGCTCGCGCGGTTCGAAGAAAACGTCACAATGGAGGTCACGCGCCTGATCGCAAACTGGGCGGGTCTGCGGACCTTCTCGCCAGACCGCGTTTTGGTCGTGGGGCCTGACCCCCTGGACGAGACGTTCTTTTGGTGCGGCGGGCAAGGTGGCTATGGGTTCATCACCGCCCCTGCCGTCCGTGATCTGGTCGAAGCCCTCGTGACAGGTCGCGATCCCATCATCGGGGCGGAACACATCCCTGCCCTATCACCAGTAAGATTCCGTTAACTAGTTGACAACTGTCAACAAATTGAAAGGGCGGCCATTTGGACCGCCCTTTTTTCGTTATCCGTCGATGCGGATATTTGCGTTTGTCGGATCGTAGGGGCTGTCCTCGACGATTGTCGCATCCCACAGCTCGCCCATGATCTTAACCTTGAGCTTCGTGCCAACTTCGGCCAGCGCAGGCTTCACATAGCCCATGCCGATTTGTTTGCCGAAGGCCACCGAATAACCGCCCGAGGTCAGACGACCAGCGTAGTTGCCGTCCAGATCGCGCAGCGCTTCTTTACCCCACGGATCAGCATCAGCCGGACCGTCGATCAGCAGAGTGACGCATTTCGAGCGAACGCCGATTTTTTCCATCGCTGCTTTGCCGTTGAACTCTTTACCAAGGTCAACAAAGCGGGGCAGGTCAGCTTCGATCGGGGTCGCATCACGGCCCAGTTCGGTGCCGAATGCGCGGTAGGATTTCTCCTGACGGAGCCAGTTCTGTGCACGGGCACCAACCAATTTACCGCCATGCTTCTCCATTGCAGGCATCAGAAGGTCCCACAGATAGTTCTGCATTTCGATCGGGTGGTGAAGTTCCCAACCCAGCTCACCCGTGTAAGCGACGCGGATCGCATTCACAGGGCACATGCCCAGTTCGATCTGACAAGCCGACAGCCAAGGGAAGCGTTTGTTCGACAGCGCGGTATCTGGATCGACGTCTTTGATGACTTCTTTCAGGATGTCGCGCGACTTCGGACCTGCGATTGCGAACACGCCCCACTGAGTGGTCACGTTCTGCATCTCGATACGGCCAAACTCGGCTTCTTTGTCTTCGATGCATTTCTTCAGGTAGTCCGCATCGTAGTCGGTCCATGCACCTGCGGACACCAGATAGTATTCGTCCTCAGACAGACGAACGATGGTGTATTCGGTGCGGGTGGTGCCAGCTTCGGTTAGTGCGTAGGTCAGGTTGATACGACCAACCTTCGGCAGTTTGTTGGTGGTGAACCAATCGAGGAACGCCGTCGCACCTGGGCCTTTGACGATGTGTTTGGTGAATGCGGTTGCGTCGATAAGACCAGCGGTTTCGCGAACGGCCTTGGCTTCGGCAACTGCGTATTCCCACCAAGTGCCACGGCGGAAGCTGCGGCTGTCGTGATCAAACGACGACGGTGCATCAACAGGGCCGTAGTAGTTCGGGCGTTCCCATCCGTTGACTTGGCCAAACTGCGCGCCGAGCTTTTTCTGGCGGTCGTAGACAGGCGAGGTGCGCAGCGGACGTGCAGCTTCGCGCTCTTCGTCTGGATGGTGGAGAATAAAGACGTGCTCGTAGCACTCTTCGTTCTTTTTCACCGCGTAATCGGTGGTCATCCACGAGCCGTAGCGTTTCGGGTCGAGCGACGCCATGTCGATCTCGGCTTCGCCGTTTACCATCATCTGAGCGAGGTAGTAGCCGGTGCCGCCTGCAGCAGTGATACCGAAGGAGAAACCTTCAGCCAGCCACATGTTGCGCAGACCCGGAGCTGGACCAACGAGCGGGTTGCCATCCGGCGTGTAGCAGATCGGACCGTTGAAGTCGTCCTTGAGACCAACAGTCTCGGAGGTCGGAATACGGTGGATCATCGCCATGTATTCTTCTTCGATACGCTCAAGGTCGAGCGGGAAGAGGTCCGCACGGAAGCTATCTGGAACGCCGTATTGGAAACGTGCAGGTGCGCCGCGCTCATATGGGCCGAGGATCCAGCCGCCGCGCTCTTCGCGGACATACCATTTCGCGTCAGCGTCACGCAGAACTGGGTGCTCTGCACCACCGTTTGCACGGTATTCAACCAGCGCCGGATCGGGCTCGGTCACGATGAACTGGTGTTCAACAGGGATCGCAGGGATTTTGATGCCCAAGAGTTTCGCAGTGCGCTGTGCGTGGTTGCCCGTTGCGGTCACAACGTGATCTGCGTGGATCACTGTGGTTTCTTCGGTCGCAACGAGGTTGCCGCCGCGCTCACCCATTTTGGTGACCGTTACTTCCCAGTGGTCGCCGGTCCATTTGTAGCCGTCAACCTGCCACTTACGTTCGATGATCACGCCGCGCTGACGGGCACCCTTTGCCATCGCCATGGTGACGTCAGCAGGGTTGATGTAACCGTCTTGCGGGTGGAACAGCGCGCCCTTGAGGTCGTCAGTGCGGACCAGCGGCCACCGCTCTTTGATCTCATTCGGGGTGAGGAATTCGTGGTAAACGTCTGCGGTTTCCGCAACAGACGAATAGAGCATGTATTCGTCCATACGCTCTTGGGTCTGGGCCATACGCAGGTTGCCGCAGATCGAGAAACCAGCGTTCAGGCCAGTTTCCGCCTCAAGCGATTTATAGAAATCTACCGAGTATTTGTGGATGTGAGTCGTCGCAAACGACATGTTGAACAGCGGCAGCAGACCGGCAGCGTGCCATGTCGAGCCTGAGGTCAGTTCGTCACGCTCCAAGAGCATGACATCTTCCCAGCCAGCTTTGGCAAGGTGGTAAGCAATCGAGGTACCGACGGCACCACCGCCGACGACTAGGGCACGAACATGGGTTTTCATTTGGCGACTCCATTTGGACTTGGCGTCACTTTTGCCCGAAACTCGCAGGCCATAACGGAACCAGACGACATACGACTGTCCAAAACCGACAGCCCGAAAACAAAGCGCCGCCCCTGATCACAGGAACGGCGCGTCGATCACTGACAAAGGGAAGTAACTCAGTGACCAAAATCTGCGGGTGAAAGTTCGCCATCACCCGAGGTGTCGAGTTCTGCAAAGAGGCGTTCGGTCGCAGCGGTCCACTCCTCTGCGCTGATCGCGCCATCGCCGTTGGTATCGGCATATTCGGCTGTCATCGTTGCGTGAATTTTCGCCCCCGGACCACCCGCACCATGACCACCACCGTGATTTGCTTCCATCGCAGAGGCGACAGTTGCGTCCATGTTGGCTTGTTCTTCGGCGTCGATGCTGCCGTCTTCGTTCAGGTCGAACATGTAAAACTGATCACCGCGACGGGCATGGAAATCTTCGATGGTGACAGCGCCAGATGCGTCCACATCCCATTCGTTCATGAACTCTGCCATCGGCCCTTGGGCGAATGCGGCGGTTGCTGTTCCAGCGAAAAGGACAAATCCAAGGGTTGCGGCTTTCATATTATCATATCCTGATTTTGTTATGTTTTATATTTGGAGTTTTTAATTCGGGATTACTAGCCCCTAAACACGGACAGGTTGTCGCAGGAAAAGTGAATAACTGTCCGACCTTGGGTCACCGTTAGCGTTATTCCCCCTCTCCGCCGCTTGCCGCAGTTCGGCAGGGGGGCTACACATTCGCAGCACACCTTGGGAGGGGACATGATTATCTGTCGAACCATTGCAGAGGTCCGCGCTGTCGTTCGTGATTTGCGCCTATCTGGGCAGACCGTTGGCTTTGTTCCGACGATGGGTGCGCTGCACGCTGGACACATGTCATTGGTCGCTGCGGCGAAGGCTGAAAACGACGCCGTGATTACATCGATTTTCGTGAACCCGACGCAGTTCGGACAGCAAGCTGACCTCGACAAATACCCCCGCACCGAAGAGGCCGATTGCGCGATGCTCGAGGCTGCGGGCGTAGCTGCCGTCTTTATGCCGACGGTCGAAATCATGTATCCTGATGGGGCCGAAACCATCGTTGAGACGACAAAGCTCGCCAATATGCTGCACGGGCTGGTGCGCCCTGGTCACTATCGCGGGGTCTGCACGGTGGTGACAAAACTCTTCAATATCGTCGGCGCGGATCGGGCCTATTTTGGCGAAAAGGACTACCAGCAATTGCAGGTCATCCGCCGCATGGCGCGTGATCTGGATGTCCCGACAGAGGTCTGCGGTGTCCCCACCGTGCGCGAGGCAGATGGGCTGGCCATGTCGTCCCGCAACGTCCGTCTCACGCCAGAAGATCGCAGCGCCGCCGTTGTCCTGAACCGTTCGTTGATCGCCGCAGAAACCGCCGCCCGAACTGGCGCGACGGTAGAGGCGATTGCCCAGACGATCCGTGATACCATCGAAACCGAACCTCGGGCCCGCGATCCGCATGTGGACATCGTGCAGGCCCTCACGCTCGCCCCCGTTTCCGGTCGCCCATCGGGCACCATCGGGATCATGATTTCGGCCGCTTTTGGCCCCGTAGACGACCCTGTCCTGCTTATTGACCAGAGGGAGATCACCCTATGAGCACCCAAACTGAAACCATCCGCCGTATCACCGTGCCGCAAATCGCACGTCGCAAAGGCGGTGAGCCGATTGTGTCGCTGACCTCGTATCACGCGCATACAGCGGCGATCGTCGATAAGTTCGCAGATTTCATTCTGGTGGGCGATAGCCTTGGCATGGTGATGCATGGGATGGAATCGACGGTGGGCGTGCCTCTTGATCTGATGATCATGCACGGCAAGGCTGTTGTGCGCGGCACCAAACGGGCGCTGATCGTCGTGGATATGCCCTTTGGCACCTATGAGGAAAGCCCGAACATGGCATTCCGCAATGCGGCCAAAATCATGAAAGAGACAGGCTGTGGCGCGGTGAAACTTGAGGGCGGCAAACGGATGGCAGAGACCATTCGGTTCCTCATTGAGCGCGGCATTCCCGTGATGGCGCATATCGGCCTCACACCGCAGTCGTCGCATGTCATGGGCGGGTTCAAAACCCAAGGCCGTGAGGAAGACAGCTGGCCGCTCCACGAAGAGGACGCCCGCGCTGTGACCGAGGCTGGTGCATTTGCCGTCGTGCTGGAAGGCATGGTCGAGCCGCTCGCCGCGAAGATCACCAAACAAATCGATATTCCGACCATCGGCATTGGCGCTTCGGCTGATTGTGACGGGCAGATCCTAGTGCTCGAAGATATGCTGGGTCTGAACCCGTGGACGCCAAAGTTCGTTAAGGTCTACGGCCAGCTCGGCCCGATGATCGAAGATTCGGTGCGACGCTATGCAGAGGACGTGAAATCCCGTGCCTTCCCGACCGAGGACGAGGTTTACCGTTAATCCACGGCTCTCACGCCATAGGTCTTGAACGCCTGCCGCACCTGCTCTGCCTCGGTTCTATCGGGGTAGTGCTGGTAGCTGGGCGCTACTATGGGTGACACGCGGACGGCATCCACACGGATCAACCCGCGCAATGGGAACGCTGTTCCGATCATCGCTTTGATCGGGCCGCCGATGGCGTCGAACTCTGGCTCCTCGGGCAGGATCAACCGCGCGTCCCCAACGACCTTGTAGCCCTTTTGGCGGAACACATCGATAAAGCTGACGCAGACCTTTGAATTTTCGGCGATATTTCGGCGTGATATCGGACTTGCGATCTCTGCGATCAGCAAGGTCACGTCATCGATGGCGCAGAATATTTCTTTGGGGCTGACGTTAGGCTGGCCGTCCGCATCAACGGTGGCGAGCCAACATAGGACAGACCGATCGACAGCCTGACGCACTTCTCCGGTGAACATCGTGCTCCTCCTCTCAAAGGACCATGTTCAACGAAGCTAATCCAAATTCACGGTAGGTAAAGAGAGGTTACACCATCCACGGAAGAACCTGATCCGGCGGACGGTGCCCATCGGCAAAGGTATGCGCGTTAAGGATCACCCGCTCGCCCATCTCGATACGCCCCTCAACCGTGGCCGACCCCATATGCGGCAAGAGCACCACATTCGGCAGCTTACGCAGACGTGGGTTCACTTCGGTCCCGTGTTCAAACACATCGAGGCCAGCGCCCGCGATTTCACCCGTGCGCAGCATCCGTGTCAGCGCGTTTTCGTCGATCACTTCACCGCGCGACGTGTTCACAATCACCGCTGACGGCTTCATCAGTTTCAGACGGCGGGCGTTCATCAAATGGAACGTCCCCGGCGTATGCGGACAGTTGATCGAGATGATGTCCATCCGCGCGACCATCTGGTCGAGGCTATCCCACCACGTCGCATTCAGCGCCTGTTCCGTTTCCGGACGCAGACGGCGACGGTTGTGGTAATGCACTGACATACCAAAAGCCGCAGCCCGGCGGGCCACCGCCTGCCCGATCCGCCCCATTCCGAGGATACCGAGTTTCCGTCCCGCAATCCGACCGCCAAGCATGGCCGTCGGTGACCAGCCCGTCCAATCCCCTTCTTGCATTTTGGTCATGCCTTCGGGGATGCGGCGCACGACCGAGAGGATCAGCGCCATCGTCATATCTGCGGTATCTTCGGTCATCACGCCCGGCGTGTTCGTGACCATAATCCCACGATCACGGGCCGCCTCAACATCGATATGATCGACCCCTGCCCCATAGTTCGCAATCAAACGCAGCCGACCGTTGGAGGCATCCATGACGTCTGCGTCGATCTTATCAGTCAATGTGGGGACCAGAACATCCGCCTGAGGGACCAAGGCCAAGAGCTCTTCACGGGTCATGCGGGTATCGTCATCCCGCAGACGCGCATCGAATAGCTCTTTCATGCGGGTCTCAACGACATCGGGCAACCGTCGCGTGACGACAACACTCAGTTGTTTACCGGCCATTTGCCCCCTCCGTGACTTTCCTTCAGGCGTTCTTAGTGGCAGATTGCCCGTATGATCGACGCGATACAAGAGCGGCCAAACGCCCATCGCGTCTAAACAGGCAAACAGGTGGTAAGATGCGTTCTTTTCTGCGGTCCCTTACGGTGGTTATCGCACTCATCGGTGGTGTTTTGCCTGCCATCGCAGAAAAAAACGAAACCGCAGAGGATCAGACAGAGCTTCGCACGGGTCCCGTGACGGGTTTGCCTTTGCCCCGTTTTGTGTCGCTCAAGGCGAATGAGGCCAACGTGCGCCGTGGGCCATCAACCTCTCACCGCATCGATTGGGTCTTTGCGCGCCGCGACATGCCGCTGCAGGTGACTGCCGAATATGAAAACTGGCGTCGTGTGGTCGATCGTGACGGATTGGGCGGTTGGGTCCACTATATCATGCTGTCTGGCGTGCGGACGGTGATCATCGACACCGACATGCAGCCGCTCTACGCACGCCAAGACGAATCCAGCCCCCAAGAAGCGATCCTCGAAGCGGGCGTCGTCGCGCGGATCGAAGAATGCACCCTGAACTGGTGCCAGTTGAGCACCGCTGGTTATAAAGGCTGGGCACCGAAATCGGCGATTTGGGGTGTTGGCGCGGACGAAGTGCTCGACTAAACAGGACGGCCTAACGCAAGGGGGGCCCGCATGACGACTTCTGGTAACAAGCTGAACCTCTCTGCGGGTGTGTTTTCAGTCATCGTCGCGATTACGCTGGTGCTTGCAAAGATGTGGGCGCTCTGGGCGACAGGGGCGTTGTCCATTGCGGCAACGCTGGCGGACAGTGCGTTGGATTTGTTGATGTCGATGGGTGGCTTGGCGGCTATCGCCTATGCAGCCAAACCCGCAGACGACGATCACACCTTTGGGCATACCTCTGCCGAAGACCTCGCCGCGCTGGGTCAGTCCCTTTTCATCATCGTCTCTGCCGCCGCCATTTTGGGCGCTGCGGTGTTGCGATTGTCCCAACCTGACTCGGCTCATATCTCCTCGGAGTCAGCAGGCGTTGTCGTGATGGCGCTGTCGATCGTGCTGACCCTGATGCTGGTCGCATGGCAGCGCTACGTCGCCCGCAAAACAGGGAGCCGCGTGGTCGCCGCCGATAGCCTCCATTACATTGGCGATTTGATCCCTGGGATTGGCGCGATTGTGGCGCTTTGGCTCAATGCGAATTTCGGCTGGGGCTGGGTGGATAGCGCTGTGGCGATCGTCGCGGCGTTGATCATGTTCCACGGCGCGCTAAAGATCGGCAAAGGCGCATGGGACGCCCTAATGGACCGTGCAGCAGATGACGAAATCATCGCCTCTATCGCGGACATCGCGGGTAACTTCGACGGGGTTCACGGGTTTCACGACCTCAAAACCCGCCAAGCAGGGAGCCGCGTTTTCGTGAACCTTCATATCGAATTGGACGGATCGCAGACGCTGGAAGAGGCGCATAGCATCGGTGCCGCGCTTCGTCGTGCCATTGTTGCAAAGCACACCAATGCAGACGTTCTGATCCACAAGGACCCCGTCGGGGTCGAACCCCACCCCGACGACGCGCGCTATTCCTAATTCCGCGTTAGCACGTTCACAGGCAGCAAAAGCCCCTGACCAATCGCATCGAACACGAATGTCCCTGCCGTCGCGAGGTCGGTGCGTCCGCTCGCCTGCCCTTCGAGGGCGGTATAGAGCGTGGCGAGGTTGATGTAGCGGCTATGACGCAGCGGATCAGATTCCACGGAACTCACGTCGATAATCCGAATGTTAAAATCCTCAGCGACCGAGGCCACCTCTGGATCGCTCACGTCCAATGCCCCGAGCCGAGGCCGACCGCCGCCAACGCGGGATGACAGCAATAAGGCGCGATCATCAGGTGACACGAGGACTGACAAGGGTTCGCGCATTTCGCCGATGACCTCCATCTGGCGACGGAAGAGGAACAGATCGACATCGGGCGCAGCGAGAACCACCGACAACTTATCCAATGTCGATTGCTTGCCTTCGAGCTTGAGCGTCCGCATCGCCTCCATCGTGAGGAAACCACCCATGGAGTGGGCAAAGATCAACGTTTTACCGTTCCGTTTAACGATATCGTCCATCAGTTCGGCCAACGGCTCGCGCGAGAAAATCGCGGCCTGACGGTCGCCGATATATTCGAGCGGTCGCCCGTTCGACGGCCATGCAAAGAGGATCGGTGCGTTGTTACCGCCCGCATCCGCAGTCAATTGGGCAAGGCGGAACAGCGCCTCTTGATACCGCTGGTTAAAGCCGTGGACAAAAATACCGACCTCACCAGACCCATTGGATCGGTTGCGGGCGATGACCTCGCTCAGGAAATCTGGCCGCTCCATAATTCCGCTGTCGACGACAACGAATTGCTTGGACGGATCGGGCGTACGGCTGGGCCATGTCACCTGCCCTGCCCGACGGTGCGGCGGCACCGAAATATCGTAATAGCGATAGGCGAGTTCAAAGCTCGGCGTGTTGTCGAACCCAAGCAGTGGCGCCTCGTCCGCTGTGCGTGTGGTGACCGCGTAGATACGGATCACCTTGGCCCCGTCCGCAACGTCGGGGATCGGGGTCAGCACCTCTGGCCCCGGGCGACCTGAACAGGCCGCGACGAGGCAGAGCATTACAAAACTGAGCCAAATGCGGCGGAGCATCACGCGACTTCGAGCAAACCACGGCCTTGAAGCAGCGCTTCAACACCCGGAAGCCGTCCACGGAAACGGGTGTAAAGTTCTGCCGCATCCACAGTTCCCCCGACCGAGAGGATATGCGCCTCAAGCGCTTTAGCGGTTTCAGGGTCAAAGGCATCGCCTTTTTCCTCGAACGCGGCAAACGCATCGGCATCCATGACCTCGGACCACATGTAGCTGTAGTAGCCGCTGGAATAGCCGTCGCCGCTGAACACGTGGGCGAAATGCGGGGTGGCGTGGCGCATACGGATCGCACGGGGCATGCCGATAGCCTCTAGCACTTCGGCCTGTTTCTGCATCGGATCAGCGGGCGGGGTGCCGAGGTGGAATTCGAGGTCCACAATGGCAGAAGCCACATATTCGACCGTCTGGAATCCCATGTCATAGGTCGCAGCGCCCAGCACCTTTTGCAGAAGTTCCGCAGGCATCGACTCTCCTGCCGCGTTGACCGCAAATTCGGCCAGCACCTCTGGCACGTCGAGCCAGTGTTCATAAAGTTGGCTGGGCAGTTCGACGAAATCGCGGGCTACGGATGTGCCCGACATGGAATCGTAGGTCACATTCGACAGCATTTGGTGCAGCGCGTGGCCGAATTCGTGGAATAGGGTGCGGGCATCGTCATAGGACAACAGCGCGGGCTGCCCCTCAGCTGGTTTGGCAAAGTTGCAAACGTTGATCACAATGGGGCGCACATCACCGTCGAGTTTATTCTGACTGCGCATCGCGGAACACCACGCGCCAGAGCGTTTGGACCCACGGGCAAAGTAGTCGCCCATAAAGAGCGCGATATGTTCGCCATTGCGTGTCACCTCGAACAGACGCACGTCGGGATGATACTGCGGCCCTTCTGTCGGTTTGAACTCTAGGCCGAACAGGCGATTGGCGCAGGCAAAGGCGGCATCAATCATGCGGTCGAGTTGGAAATATGGTTTGACATCGGCCTCATCGAGATCATGCTCGGCCTTGCGACGAATGGCGGAATAATAGTGCCAGTCCCATGCCTCGAGCGGGCCTTGGTGACCGTCATTGTGGAGCATGTTTTCGAGAATTTGCGCATCCGCTTCGGCGCGGGATTTCGCGGGGCCCCAGACATCCATCAACAAACCGCGCACCGCGTCAGGCGTGCCCGCCATTTCGGTTTCGAGTTTGTAATGGGCGAAGTCCTCGTAGCCGAGCAGTTTGGCGCGTTCAGACCGGAGGGCCAGAATTTCGGCCGCAATCGCACGGTTATCCGTTTCGCCACCATTGGCGCCACGAGCGGTCCAAGCCTCATAGGATTTGCGGCGCAGATCGCGGTTCGGGCAGGTTTGCAAGAACGGCACGATGACAGAGCGGGACAGGGTAACGACGGGGCCGTTCTGGCCCTTGTCTTTGCCAGCGGCGCGCAGGGCCGACACCACATAGTCAGGCAGTCCGTTCAGGTCGGTTTCAGCCAGCGGCATGAACCACGACCGTTCGTCGGCCAAAAGGTTCTGGGTGAACTGCGTGCCCAAAACAGAGAGACGCGATTTCACTTCGGTCAGACGGTCGGCCTCTGCGCCCTTGAGCTTGGACCCTGCGCGGACAAACCCACGATACGACAGATAGAGCAGACGCGCCTGTTCGTCGTTCAGACCCAAATCGTCCCGCTGCTCCCATAGGGTTTCCACGCGGGCAAAGAGCGCCTCGTTGGTGGTGACTTCGGACCAGAAGGCCGACATTTTCGGCGCAAATTCCCGCATCAATGCCTCGCGCGCGGGGTTCGCATCGGCACCAGCGAGCGCGTAAAACGCCCCCATCACACGGTCGAGCGTGGCTGTCGTGCGCTCCATCGCCTCAACCGTATTGGCAAAGGTGATCTCTGGCTCAGACACAATCGCTGCATAATTCGCCCGCGCCTCGGCCAAGGCAGCATCAACCGCAGGCGCGAAGTCATCGTCGGAAATCGCGTCAAAGGGCGGCAAGCCAAAGGGGGTGGACCAATCGTTTAGCAGCGGGTTTGTCATCGGGTTCTCCTATACTTGGGCAGAGTCTAGGTCCGTCCAAGGGGAACCGCCAGAGCCATTCACACGCTAGTCGTGGGATGTTCCGCAAACGGGGCAATCTGCCCGCGATTTGGTCTTCATCATGCGGCTATCAGCGTAGAGTGCATCATACATCATCAACCGACCGCGCAGAGTTTCGCCCGCGCCTGTGATCAGCTTGACCGCTTCTGCCGCCATCAACGACCCTATCACCCCCGGGAGAGGGCCGAGAACGCCCGCCTCTGCGCAAGACGGAACCAACCCTGCGGCTGGAGCCTCTGGAAAGACGCATTGGAAACAGGGGCCACCATTTGCGGGATCGTAGACCGAAATTTGACCTTCCCATTGCGTCATCGCAGCGGCAATCAGCGGTTTCCCCAATTTGACCGCGATGCGGTTCACCATGTAGCGCGTGGCAAAGTTATCGGTTCCGTCGAGGATCAGATCATATTCGGCGAACAGAGCCTCTGCCGTGTCCTCGTCCAATCGCCGCGCATAGGGACGCACTTCGATCCACGGGTTCAGTGCTTTGATCGCCGTTGCGGCAGAATGCACCTTCGGCTGGCCGATACGGGCATCGGTGTGGATCACTTGGCGTTGGAGGTTGGAGTTATCGACGGTGTCATCATCCACGACACCGATTGTGCCGACCCCCGCCGCAGCGAGATACATCAACGCGGGCGACCCGAGGCCCCCTGCGCCGATCACCAGCACCTTCGCTTGCTTCAACCGTTTCTGCCCCGTCCCACCGATTTCACGAAGCATCATGTGGCGGGCGTAGCGATCGAGTTCGCTGTCCGAAAATGTCTTGGTCGGGGTGGTGACAACTGGTTCCTTAGCGGCGACCTTGGTTTTAATCCAACCGAGGCCGAGGCGGTAAATATAGATCACAACACCCGCGCCGATGATGAGCGCCCAAAGACGCGCATCGCCACCAGTCGCTTGGCGCAATGGATTACCAGCGGGCAAAACGATGTTCGCCAAAAGCACCGCCGCCATCAGAACGCCCGTCATGCCCCAACGCACACGGTGGGGAACTTTCATCGCCCAACCAATGCCCCACATGACAGAAATCATCGCAAAAACGGTGATCATTTACACCCCGTCGAGCCAAAGCCGCCTTCGCCACGCGCCGTTGTGGACAGGCCAGAGCCGAGCGTGAACTGCCCCTGAACCACAGGTGCGACCACAAACTGAGCGATGCGGTCACCGTGGGCGATGTGGAATGGTTCGGTCCCCGCGTTGAGGATGATCACCCCAACAGGCCCGCGATAGTCGCTGTCGATGGTGCCCGGCGTATTCGGCAATGTGATACCGTGTTTGAGTGCGAGGCCGGAGCGTGGACGCACCTGCACCTCATAGCCAGCGGGGATTTCCATCCGAAACCCGCAGGGGATGAGCGCTCGAGCGCCCGCCTCGATGGTGACGCCTTCGCGCCCATTCGGGGCAAAGTTTGCCCGCACGTCCGCACCCGCCGCCCCCGCCGTTTCGTAGGATGGCAACGCGATGTCGGTATCAGCCCCGTCGAGCCATTCGATCACAATATTCGGCATGGTGGTCATAGCGCCTCCGCGATCCGCTGAGCGAGCCGTTGCGCAACGGCGTCCTTGCCCATGCGCGGCCAATCTTCGGCGGAAGTTTCAGTGATTAGCGTCACGGCGTTCTCGGTGCCCCCCATGATCCCCGTCTCAGGAGACACATCATTGGCCACGATCCAATCGCACCCTTTGCGGGCCCGCTTGGCCGTTGCGTGGGCGATCACGTCGTCTGTTTCAGCGGCAAACCCAACGACCAAAGGCGGGCGGCCATCGGTCATCTGGCTCACGGTTGCGAGGATATCGGGGTTCTCTGCGAACTCCAAAACGGGCAGTGCGCCGTTCACTTTTTTGATCTTCGACCCAGAGGCTGAGGCAACCCGCCAATCCGCCACAGCCGCCGCAAACACCGCCACATCGACGGGCAAAGCGGCCAGAACAGCCTCTAGCATCTGCGCGGCGGTTTGCACTTTCACGACATTTACGCCCGCAGGCGGCGGCACATCGGCTGGACCTGTCACAAATACAACATCTGCACCTAATTGCGCCAATGCGCGCGCCACAGCCGTGCCTTGGGCACCTGACGACCGATTGGCGATGTAGCGCACGGGGTCGATGGGTTCGTGCGTGGGGCCTGAGGTCACGAGGATACGCTTACCCTTGAGCGGTCCGTCAGAGAGAGCCGCGTCAATGGCGGCGATGATCTCTGGCACTTCAGCCAAGCGGCCAAAGCCAAACTCGCCACATGCCATGTTGCCTTCGGTCGGGCCAACGAACAGCATGCCATCGCCCTTGAGCGTCGCGACATTGCGCTGGGTGGCGGCGTGTTCCCACATCCGCACGTTCATTGAGGGGGCGACCAGCACAGGTTTGTCGGTCGCCATCAACAGCGTCGACGCCAGATCATTGGCGTGACCGCCCGCCATTTTCGCCAAGAGGTCGGCCGTTGCAGGGGCCACAACAACGAGGTCCGCAGCGCGGGACAATTCGATATGACCCATCTCGGCCTCATCGGTCAGATCGAACAAATCCTGATAGACTTTGCGAGCGGCAAGGCCAGATACGGAGAGCGGGGTCACGAACTCTGCCCCTGCTTTGGTCAGCACGGGCGTGACCTCTGCCCCTTGTTCGCGCAGACGCCGGATCAGATCGAGCGACTTAAAGGCTGCAATGCCGCCGCCGATGATCAGTAGGATATGTTTGCCAGCCAGCATCACGGCCCCCTTTGAACGATTGGTGGAACCCTAACCAGCGGCAACGAAAAGAACAATCACTGGAACGCCGCACATGGGTCGTCACGTTCTGCGGGGGCAGTGACGATCACGGTGTCAAAGGGCGCGTCATCCTCGGCTGCTTCCAGCAAGCCCAGCGCATGAACCGACAACTCTGGTCGAACGCGGGCGATGTAGGATGGCACGGCGCGGTCGATGCGGGCATGTCCGTTGCCCGTGATCAGAACCACAGGTCCACCAGTTTCGTCATAGGCCGTTAAGGTCACACGGGCAAAATGAGCGTCACGAAGCCGCTGCGCCTCTACCATTCCTGGGAGCATTTCCGCGGGTAGAGCATCGCAATGGGCTTGTGCCTGTTCGGCCTCCATCACGGCACGCAGATCGTCGGACAGCATGGTAAGGCCATAGCGTTCCGCGCCCTCGCCAAAGACCTCAGCGGCCGACGATCTTATCGCCGCGATCACTGTGTCCCGAGGGAGCGCCGCACCATAAACAGGCGCATCGCTCGCCGCAAAGATCGGCGCGTAGATAGCGAAATCAGGCCAGCCCGCCTCTTCCCACCCGATGATCGCGCCGAGGTTGGGATCGTGGCGATCGCTGGAGTTCACCACTGCCGCCTGATCAGGCGTCAGCATTTCGAAAACGATCGCAGAGGGCGCGATGGCTGCGATTTGGTTGGCTTGTTCGATATGATGCAGGGGATTGTCATGCACCTCGCCCAAGATATGGATGTCTTGCGCCATGGCAGGCGCAGCCATCCATAACATCAGGGCAAGGGCAGTTCTCATGCGAGGAAGTTCAACACTTCCTTCGACTGACCTTCAAGGCTCTTGCGCATTTTGTTGAACGCCGCGGCCTCTAGCTGGCGAATACGCTCTTTGGACAGGCCAAGTTCGTCACCGAGGCTCTCCAACGTGCGCGGCTCGTCCCGCAGTTTGCGTTCGCGCACGATGAAGCGTTCACGATCGTTCAGTGCCATCAGCGCAGTCGTCAGCCATTGACGCAGGGTTTCCTGATCGTGCGAGGCCTCGACCCGTTCCGCCGCCTGCTCGCTGTCATCGACGAGCGTATCAACCCATGACCGCCCCTCATCTTCGGACGATTGCGTCGCATCGAGCGAGAAGTCAGATCCCGAAAGACGGCCATCCATCATCTCGACGTCATGCACCGGCACGCCAAGCTCGGTCGCAATCGCGAGGTGCAGATCGCCCTTGCTGAGGGTGATCCCTTCGGCGGTGGCTTCGCGTTCGAGACGGGCCTGAACGCGGCGCATGTTAAAGAACAGGGATTTCTGGCTGCTGGTCGATCCTGTGCGAACCATCGACCAGTTGCGCATCACGAAATCTTGGATCGAAGCTTTGATCCACCAAACAGCATAGGTCGAAAAACGAACTCCACGGTCGGGATCAAATTTTTCAGCGGCTTTCATCAGGCCAAGGCTGGCCTCTTGGATCAGGTCCGGCATTGGCGCACCATACCGGCGGAATTTCCCCGCCATCGAGATCGCCAACCGCATGTAGGCGGTGGTCAAACGGTGGAGCGCTTCTTCATCGCGGTGATCGCGCCACGCGTAGGCCAGTTGAGCTTCGGTTTCAGCATCCAAAAGCTCCGCGTTCATCGCGCGGCGTGTCATGTTAAAGTTAGACGTGGTATCCAGAGCCATAATCTCATCTCCCGCCAGCTGTTGTGTGTGACTTCTGTCATCGTTACCAATGCTTACGCACAACACTGCGAAATGGATCACAGATGCCTGCACAACTCACCTTACAAAAACTAACACTTGTGTTCGGTGGCGCGGCCTCGGGTAAGTCCAAATACGCGGAAAAGTTGATTTTTGAATCTGGCTTAGAACGCTTCTACATTGCGACTTCGCAGGTTTATGACGACGAAATGCGCGCCAAGGTGGAGCAGCACAAAGTGCAGCGCGGAGATGGCTGGACGACCATCGAAGAACCAATAAACATGTCAAAGGCTCTCGATAATGTGAGCGCGAGCGGCGTGGTTCTGATCGATTGCGCGACGCTTTGGCTGACGAATCTGATGCTGGGGGAGGCGGATATTGACGCCATGATCCCCGAATTTATCGAAGCCTGCCGCCGTTGCCCTGCCCCTGTTGTGGTGGTGTCAAACGAGCTGGGTCTTGGCATTGTGCCAGAGACGAGCATGGGGCGGCGGTTCCGCAATCTCCACGGCGCAATGAACCAGCAGATCGCTGCGGCGGCGGATCATGTGGTGTTTGTGGCGGCTGGGTTGCCGATGGTGTTGAAATGACGCGGCTCTGGCTCGTTCGGCATGGGCCCACCCATGCGAAGGCGATGGTGGGCTGGACAGATCTGCCCGCTGATCTGTCCGATGTTGATGCCATCGCCCGCCTGTCGGATCACCTGCCCGATGCGCCCGTTGTATCGTCTGACTTATCCCGCGCGGTCAGCACCGCGGATGCGATCCAAGCCCATCGCCCTCGGTTGCCCCATGACGCTGCTTTGCGAGAAATTCACTTTGGCGATTGGGAAATGGCGACGTTTTCGGATGATCCGCTGATGCGCGCCTATTGGGAAACGCCAGGTAATATTGCGCCCCCGAATGGAGAAAGCTGGAACGCGGTCGCTGCGCGGGTTAGCACAGCCATCGATGGTTATCTCGCGCTCGGCCTGCCAGATCTGATCGTGGTGGGGCACTTCGGGATGATCCTGACCCAAGTCCAACGCGCCCTGTCGATCACCCCCTACGAGGCATTCGGCCATCGGATCGACAACCTCTCTGTGACCGAGATCACGACCGCTCCGTGGTCAGCAGAACGGATCAATCACAAACCGTGATGATGGCACGCACAAAACAGCGATAGCGTTGTCACGCGACCCGACTTAGCATCCACTCATGATGTATGATCTTTATATTGGCGATCGCCTTTTTAGCAGCTGGTCCCTCCGTGGCTGGCTTATGTTTGAAAAATTCGGACTGCCCTATCGTGAACATATGATGGGGCTGTACGCGGGCACATTGGCCCAAGACATGGCCGAACTGGCCCCAGCACGCACCGTGCCTGCCGCGAAAACGCCCGAGGGCTATATCCTGTCCGACAGCCTATCGATGGCAGAGACGCTGGCCGAACGGCACCCCGATGCGGGGCTATGGCCAACCGATCCTGCGGCACGCGCATTGGCCCGCAACTTGGTCTGCGAAATGCATTCGGGATTTGGCGCGTTGCGCGATGTCTGTAACATGCAGATCAGCCACGTGTGGGACGGCTTTGTCGCTCCTGAACCCGTTCTGAAGAACCTTGAGCGGATCGAATACCTTTGGGCCATGGCCCGCGAACGTCATGGGGCAAAGGGTCCGTGGCTGTTCGGTGAATATTCGCTCGCCGATGTGTTCTACGCCCCTGTTGCGATGCGGATCACGGGCTACGGTCTGCCCGTATCGGACGCCGCCAAGGCCTATGTGGAAAATCACCTCAACGATCCCGCGTTCCTGCGCTGGCGGGCTGAAGCGTTGAAGGAAAATCACGAGACCTTCCCCTATGAAATGAACCTTCCGCGCAAAGACTGGCCGTTTTAACCAAACTTAAACGCCTGCCCCGTTAACCAGAATGAGTTGGTTAACGGGGTTTTTCATGGTCGCATCGACCTACACAGTTGCGTTCGAAGGGATCGAGGCCCGCATGGTCGAGGTGCAATGCGCCACCATGGCGGGTTTGCCGTCGTTTTCCATCGTGGGTCTGCCAGACAAGGCCGTGTCAGAGGCCCGCGAACGCATTCGCGCCGCATTAGAGGCGATGTCGATCGCCCTGCCGTCGTGCAAAATCACCGTCAACATGTCCCCTGCCGACATGCCGAAAGAAGGGTCGCATTTCGACCTTCCCATCGCGCTGGCATTGCTTGCCGCGCTCGAGATCGTTCCAAAAGACAAGGCTTTAGAAACGGTCGCGCTCGGGGAATTGTCGCTCGACGGGACGCTGGTGCCTGTGATCGGCACGCTGCCCGCCGCTCTCGCCGCTGCCGAAGAGGACCGTGTTCTGCTATGCCCGACGGCATCAGCCGCAGAGGCCGCATGGGTCGGCGCGACACCTGTGTTCGGGGCCAAAACTCTGCTCGACGTGATCCGTCACTACACGGGCAAGGCGGTTTTGCCCCCTGCCCTCCCCGGTGAGGTCAGCCACGCCCCAACGGCCCGCGATTTGCGCGATGTGAAGGGGCAGGAACGCGCCAAGCGGGCATTGGAAATCGCTGCGGCAGGACGGCACCACCTATTTCTTCTCGGCCCACCTGGATCAGGAAAATCCATGCTCTCGGCCCGCATTCCGGGGATACTGCCGCCCCTCACGGCAGCCGAGGCGTTAGAGACATCGATGATCCATTCGCTCTCTGGTCTCTTGGACGAAGGTGGGATCAGCCGCACGCGACCATTCCGCGAACCGCACCACACGGCCTCCATGCCCGCGATTGTTGGCGGCGGGAAAGGTGCGAAACCCGGCGAAATCAGCCTCGCCCACAATGGCGTTTTGTTCATGGATGAGTTTCCAGAGTTTAACCGCCAAGTACTCGAAACGCTCCGCCAGCCCATTGAGACGGGCGAGGTCGTCGTGGCCCGTGCCAACGCCCATATCCGCTATCCCTGTCGGTTCATGCTGGTCGCGGCGGCCAACCCGTGCAAATGCGGGTTTATGTCAGATCCCGCCCGCGCCTGTTCACGGGCACCTGCCTGCGGAGCCGATTACCTCGCGCGAATTTCTGGCCCGCTGATGGATCGGTTCGACCTGCGCGTCGAGGTACCGCCTGTATCCTTCACCGATCTCGACCTGCCCGCGACGGGCGAAAGTTCGGCCAGTGTCGCGGCACGCGTGCAATCGGCGCGAAACCTACAAACCCAAAGGTATCAAGGGATTGACGGGTTACGCACCAACGCTGAGGCCGAAGGCGCGATCCTCGAAGAGGTCGCTACGCCCGATGCAGAGGGGCGCGACCTTCTAACCCGAGTGGCGGAAAAATTCGGACTGACGGCACGAGGCTACCACCGAGTCCTAAGGGTTGCGCGGACGATTGCAGACCTTGACGGATCGTCCTCCGTGCGACACCCGCATATCGCCGAAGCGGTCAGCTATCGGCTCGCCCTCTCGAAAGAGGTCTGAACAAAATTGGCAATATCACGAAGGGCGGCACGCGCCTCTGGCACCCAATATTCACCCAGATGCCAAACATGCGGCGCATCGTGCCATGTCTGAACCTCAACCTCTCCGCCCGCAGCCCGTAACACCTCTGCCATCCGATATGTATCATCGGCGAGAACTTCGGGACTGCCGACTTGGAAGAACGCAGGTGGCGGGGCATCGAAATTCGCGAAAAGCGGCGAAATCCTTGGATCATCGGAGGACGTTTCGGCGTGATACATACGCGCAGCCTCGCCCATCCAATCGGCTGGAATAATCGCATCAGCCGCTGCGTTTTGGGCCACGGACGCTCCCGAAAGGGTCAAATCCGTCCAAGGCGACATGGTAAAGATCCCCGCAGAGCGTTCGCCTCTCTCGCAGAGCACCGACAAAAGAGCCAAGGCTAGCCCACCGCCTGCGCTGTCCCCGCCAATGACGATTTTGCTGGGGTCATAGCCGCGCGCCACGAGGTCATCCCAAGCGGCAATTGCGTCGTCGAATGCCGCTGGGAACGGCGCAGCAGAGGAAAGTCGGTATTTGGGCATGACGACGGGCACGCCCGCATAGTGTGACAACCGCGCCATGATGGGGCCGTGTGTGTCCGCCGATCCCGCGAAATACCCGCCGCCATGAAAATAGAGGATCAGGCGTTCGCCGTCGGCACCGCGCCCCGACACCCAATTTGCCGACCGCCCACCAAGGCTGCGCTCTAACCGAAGGGAATATGGCACATATTGCCCCGCCAAAGCGCCCAAACGGTCCAGCTTTGCTGCGTCGCGAATGGGGTCGTCGGATAGACGGAACAGTGGCTTTACGATCCGGCGGCTGATCGCCGTGTAAAGCCACAGTCGAACCGACATATTAGGCTCTCCGCGCCTCGATCGCCTGCCAAACCTTCTCGGCGATATTCACGCCATCGAACCGCTCGAGTTCTTGAATGCCCGTCGGCGAGGTCACGTTAATCTCGGTCAACCAATCGCCGATCACGTCGATACCGACAAAGACCTGACCCTTTTCTTTTAGTAGCGGACCGATGGCGGCGCAAATTTCGCGATCACGGTCGGTCAGTTCAACCTTCTCAGCGCGTCCGCCGACATGCATGTTCGACCGTGTCTCACCTTTTTGCGGAACGCGGTTGATCGCGCCGACAGGTTCACCATCGACAAGGATTACGCGCTTATCCCCCTTCGACACGGCCGGCAGGAATTTCTGCACGATCAAAGGCTCATTGTTGATGCCCGTGAACATTTCCCAAAGCGACGCAAGGTTGCCGTCGCCAGCAGAAAGCTTGAACACGCCCGCGCCGCCATTCCCGTAGAGCGGCTTGAGAATGATATCGCCGTGCTTTTCACGGAAATTACGTAGCGTTTGCAGGTCACGCGCAATCGCGGTCGGCGGTGTCAGTTCTGGGAACTGCAGGACCAAGAGCTTCTCTGGATAATTGCGCACCCAAAACGGATCATTCACGACCAGTGTTTTGGGGTGGATCATGTCCAAAAGATGGGTCGTGGTGATATACCCCATATCGAACGGAGGGTCCTGACGCAGCCAGACCACGTCGAAGTCCGACAAATCGACCTCTTGCTCTTCGCCCAAGGTAAAATGATCGCCCTTCACCCGTTGAACCGTCAACGACCAACCACGCGCTGTTACCCGCCCTTCTTGCCAAGCGAGTTTGTCAGGCGTGTAGTAAAATAACGAATGGCCCCGCGCCTGTGCCTCTTCTGCGAGACGGAAGGTGCTGTCCCCATCGATATTGATCGCACCGATCGGGTCCATTTGAATGGCAACTTTTAGAGACATGGTTGGGCCTTTCGTATCTGTTGACACATACATGGCGCAGACCGTCCCGCCCTTCAATGGCTACCACATCATTGATGCGTTCTCGATCACCTTTATCGCACCAGTTCCATCAACCAACGCCACATCAATTCGCATTGGTGTCAGCTGCCCCTTGGGTTCGCCTGTCACATAATCCGTGGCACTAGCGCAGATCCGTTGCATTTGCCGACGGGTGATGTGCGACACCGCCTGATCGTGGGATTTGCTCTGTTTAACCTCGACAAAAACGATCCGATCCCCGTCACGACAAATCAGATCAATTTCGCCATACCGACCGCGCCACCGCCGCGCTGCAATGGTCTGCCCGCGACGCAAATAGTCCCGTTCGACGATCCCTTCGGCGGCAAGGCCCGCATGATACGCCCGCTGACCACGTTCCGATTTCCGCAGAGCCACGCCCATTAGTCCTCCTTCGAAAGGCCCAGCGCAATTTGGTAAACCTGCCGTTTCGGTAGGCCCAGCGCGCCCGCCACCGCTGTAGCGGCATCTTTAACGCGCATGGTTTCCATTGCCTGACGCAAAGCCGTTTCCACATCCATCTCTTCAACATCGGTGGCACCAGCCCGTCCGACCAGAACCACCAATTCACCTTTGACGCTGCGCCCATCGTAGACGTCGATCACCTCATCCAGCGTGCCGCGCGTCACTTCTTCAAACTTTTTGGTCAGTTCCCGACAGACCGCGACATCCCGCGATCCCCCCAGAATCTCCCTCAAATCTTCTAACATTTCTTGAATCCGTTTCGGACTCTCATAAAAAATCATGGTTAACGGCATGTCCCGCAACGCGGCGATTTCGGTTTGGCGTTGGGCGCGCGCGGCGGGCAGGAACCCCGCGAACATGAACCGATCGGTCGGCAGACCAGAGACAGTCAGCGCTGCCAATACGGCCGAGGCACCGGGGGCTGCGGTCACGGTTAGGCCTTGGGCGATGACTTCGCGGCCCAGTTCGAACCCTGGGTCAGCGACGAGAGGCGTTCCAGCCTCGGATACATAGGCTACCGATTTTCCTTCGGCGATGAGCTTTACGATGCCTTGGACAGAGTTGTCACCAGAGTGGTCATGATAGGCGATCATGCGCCGACCGTTGAGCGGCACGCCATGGATATCGAGCAATTTACGGGCGGTTCGGGTATCCTCGGCCACGATCAGGTCACAGGAGGCCAAAATATCGAGCGATCGCAGAGTGATATCGCGGGCAGAGCCGATAGGTGTTGCCACCAGATACAGACCTGCGGTTAACGGCGTGTTGCGGTGATTCATCGCTGGACCCTCTGGTTGTGGGGCCTATGATACGCCCAGGAGATTTGTCCTATCGGTCTGCCGTATCCATGGCGCCCGATGCAAGAGGAGTAAGATATTCATGTTCGCATTTGCTCGCACCGCCAAACAGGTGGCCGCACGGATTTTCGTTTTGTTTTCCATCGCTTGGGTTGCTGCCTGTGAGCCGATCCCCGTCTCGAACGGAGTGGGTGGTGGAATGCGTGTCGATCCGACAAAACCTGTCACAGTGGCGCTTTTGGTGCCCGGTGGGTCAGGCGTCGAATCGGATAGCTTCCTTGCATCGAACCTCGAGAATGCGGCGCGGATGGCCATTGCGGACCTTCAGGGCGTGCAAATTGACCTGCGCGTCTACAACACGGGCGCGTCACCTGAACAGGCGGCGACTGTTGCGACGCAGGCCGTGAATGATGGCGCGAAGATCATCCTCGGGCCCCTTTACGCCGAAGCGGCGAACGCGGCGGGTATCGCGGTTGCCAATCGTGGCGTGAACGTTCTGGCGTTTTCGAACAACTCGTCCATCGCAGGCAACAACGTGTTTGTCCTCGGGCCGACCTTTGACAACACCGCAAACCGTCTCGTGTCCTATGCGGGTACCAAAGGTATCCAGAATTTCAGCATCGTACACGGCGACGACCTTCAAGGCGCCGTTGGCCGTGATGCGATTGCCAATGCGGTTCGCAACGGTGGCAAAACTGTGGGCAGCGTGCAGAGCTACCCGATGACCCAGCAGGGTATTATTTCGGCGGCTGGCCCGATTGCCAATTCGATCCGCAGCTCGGGATCGCAGGCGGTCTTTTTGACAGGCGGCGTCAATGCTGACCTACCGCTGATCGCAACTGCACTGCCAGAACAAGGAATTGATCCAACTGTCACCCAATACATCGGCCTGACCCGTTGGGATGTGACCCCTCAGGCGCTTGCTCTGCCGGGTCTTCAGGGTGGTATTTTCGCGATACCTGACACGCAGATGATTTCCCTCTTTGAATCGCGTTACGCCGCGGCCTATGGGCAAAATCCACATCCGCTAGCAGGTCTGGCCTTTGACGGGATCGCCGCCATCGGCGCGCTCCTTGCCCAAGGCAACCCCGAAGCCCTTTCGGTTGCTGGCCTCACTCAATCGCAAGGGTTCCAAGGCACACAGGGCGTGTTCCGCCTGCTGCCCAACGGCACAAACCAGCGTGCGCTTGCGATCGCTCAAATTCAGAATAATCAGGTGGTAATCCTTGAACCTGCCCCAAGAAGCTTTGCGGGACTCGGCTTCTGAGCCGACCCTCCTCACTCAGGCCCCCGATGAAACCTCTGCCATAGGGCTGATTTGCGCTGCGGTAGACATCTTTGACGAACTTGCCGTTCAGGCAGAGATCGACGCGAAATTGGCTGACCTCACGGACGCGATGGCGATCCGTAAGGCGGTGGTTGACGTCCTGATCGCGGCCCGCAAAAAAGGCGTGGCTGCAATTGAGGCTGCATTCGTGGAACGCCCATTTGACGCCCGTCCAGTGACGCGGTCCTACACGATGCTCACCGACTATCTGGTGAAGACCGTCTATGACGTCGCGCGCACTCGGCTGCACAAGCTGAACTCTCCCACCGATGGAGAACGGCTCGCTATTGTTGCGGTGGGTGGCTACGGACGGGGTGAAATGGCGCCTCATTCGGACGTCGATCTGCTGTTCGTCACGCCCTACAAGATCACCCCTTGGGCGGAGAGCTTGATTGAATCCATGCTCTATATGCTGTGGGATTTGCGGCTGAAGGTCGGCCACGCGAGCCGCACGATCAAGGACTGTCTCAGGCTTGCCCGCGAGGATTACACCATCCGCACCTCGCTGGTGGAGTTTCGGTTCCTCGACGGTGACGAAGATCTCGCAAAGTCGCTCAACGACAAACTCTGGAGCGAACTGTTTTCCACCACGGCCACCGATTTCGTTGAAGCCAAGCTAGAAGAACGCGCTGAACGCCACCGCAAGCAGGGCGGTCAGCGATATGTGGTTGAGCCAAACGTCAAAGAGGGCAAAGGCGGCCTTCGCGATTTGCAGTCATTGTTCTGGATCGCGAAATACGTGAACAAGGTGCAGACCACGGCAGAACTGGTGGATCGCGGCGTATTTACTCCTGAGGAATATACGACCTTCCTTCAGGCCGAGGAATT
This sequence comes from Marivivens donghaensis, assembly GCF_030410045.1. Classification (NCBI taxonomy): domain Bacteria; kingdom Pseudomonadati; phylum Pseudomonadota; class Alphaproteobacteria; order Rhodobacterales; family Paracoccaceae; genus Marivivens; species Marivivens donghaensis. The sequence goes on along the minus strand of NZ_JAUFRA010000007.1, from coordinate 233,427 downwards.
CCTCTGGGCTGTCCGATGCCACCTGCATTTGATTTCCGCGCGGGCGATGGATCAGTTAACCTTTGACCTGCAGGTCGAAGTGGCATCGCGCATGGGATACCACGACAGCGCAGGTCGGCGGGGCGTTGAGCACTTTATGCAGGATTATTTCCGCCACGCCACGCGCGTGGGTGAATTGACCCGCATCTTTTTGACCGCGCTAGAGGCCCAGCACGCAAAACCAGAGCCGATGTTGCAGCGGCTGCTGACCCGCCGTCGCAAGGCACGTCCGCCTTATGCGATCAAACAGAACCGCCTGACGGTCGCGGATGAAAAGGCATTTTTTGCCGATAAGGTGAACATGCTGCGCATCTTTGAAGAAGCGCTCCGCACCGGCACCTTGCTGCACCCAGAGGCCATGCGCCTGTTGGCGGCGAACCTTGATTTGATCGACGACAGCGTGCGCGACGACAAAGAGGCGATCCGCATCTTCCTCGACCTTATGCTGAAACACGGGAACCCCGAACGGGCGTTGCGTCGGATGAACGAACTGGGCGTTCTGGCCGCCTTCCTACCCGAGTTCGCACCGATCGTCGCAATGATGCAATTCAACATGTATCACAGCTACACCGTGGACGAGCACATCATCCAATGTATCAGCCACCTCGCGCAGATCGAACGCGGGGAACTGGTCGAAGAACTGCCCGTCGCCTCTGGCATCCTGAAGGAAGGCGTGAACCGCAAGGTTATCTATGTCGCGCTTCTGCTCCATGACATCGGCAAGGGTCGTCCCGAAGATCACTCGATCCTCGGCGCACAGATGGCCCGCAAGATCTGTCCGCGTCTGGGTCTGACCAAAGAGGAGTCCGAGACTGTCGAATGGCTCGTTCGGTATCACCTCTTGATGTCCGACACCGCGCAAAAGCGGGACCTGTCAGAGCCGCGCACCGTGCGCGATTTCGCAAAGGCGGTGAAGTCGGTCAAACGGCTCGACCTGCTGACCGTTCTGACCGTTTGCGATATTCGCGGCGTTGGTCCGGGAACGTGGAACAACTGGAAGGCCATGCTTCTGCGTGATCTTCACCAGTTGACCAAAATCGCGCTGGAAAGCGGGATGGAAGAAATCAACCGCGACGCCCGCGAAAACGAAGCCAAGAAAGCGCTGCGCGAGGCATTGACCGATTGGGATGCCAAGGATGTTCGCACGGAACTCGGGCGTCACTATGGTCCCTATTGGCAGGGCCTGCCCGCCTCGGCTCAAGTTATCTTTGCGAAACTGCTGCACGACATTTCGGATGTGGAAATCCGCATCGATATGGAGCTGGACCACGATCGTGACGCGACGCGCGCTTGTTTCGCAATGGCCGACCATCCAGGTCTGTTCAGCCGCATGACAGGTGCGCTGGCACTTGTTGGGGCGAACGTTGTGGATGCGCGCACCTATACGTCCAAAGACGGCTATGCGACCGCGATTTTCTGGATTCAGGATGCCGAGGGGCATCCCTATGAAAAGGCTCGCATGCCGCGCCTGCGCCAGATGATCGAACGCACCCTCAAAGGTGAGGTAATCACCCGCGAGGCGCTCAAGGACAAAGACAAGATCAAGAAGCGCGAGCAGGCCTTCCGCGTTCAGACCCATATCACCTTTGATAACGAAGGATCGGACCTCTACACGATCATCGAGGTGGATACCCGTGACCGCGCGGGCCTCTTACACGACCTCACACGCACGCTTGCTGCGAACAACGTCTACATCGCTTCTGCCGTGATCGCGACCTACGGCGAACAGGTTGTCGATACCTTCTACGTCAAAGATATGTTCGGCCTGAAATTCCACCAAGAGAGCCGTAGGCAAGCGCTTGAGAAGAAATTGCGCGAAGCAATCGTTCAGGGCGTGGAGCGGGCGAAGGTAAGCTGATGCGATATGCGAAAACCCTCGCGGTAGTCGCCGTGGGGCTAGCGATCGGGATGGTGGCGCGATCTGCGTATCAAAGCGCACATCGCGTCGAGGCCATGATCGCGCATTTTGATCGTGTCTGCCGATCCGCATATGATGGGAATTTCGTATCCGAGGCTGCACGAGAGGCGTTCGAAGGTAAAGCACCGCCTGAGATGATCTGGGACGGCGCGTCGAAAACCTTTGCAGAGGTTCAGCACTCGCGCTGCGCTGTGTTCGAGGGTGAAAACCTTTTTAATAATGAGGACCGAGAACAATTCGAATTGGCAGTTGCGGACTATCTGGCAAAGGCGTTTCCGCAACTCACCTTCGACCCGAAAGCGGAACTAGATAGCTTCGATCTATTCAAATTTTGGGCCCAGTACAGTCTCAACGACCCGAGGCGCTGGGGCATTATGATAAGCCGAGTTGAGCGCCCCACCGACCTCACCGCTATTGTCGAAAACTGGTCGCTCGTGCGCACCGAGATTAAGATTGTCATTCCTCACTAAGATTGGCCTGACATTCCAATCGGCATTCATGCTAGAAGGCGGGGAATTTTACTTTTGGACTTCTAAATGAAACCCATTCGCCTTGTTTCTGGCTTTCTGACGGTTGGACTGTGGACCCTGCTCTCTCGTGTTTTGGGGTTCGCGCGGGACATTATGATCGCGGCCTATCTGGGCACAGGCCCCGTGGCTGAGGCGTTTCTGATCGCGTTTTCCCTGCCCAACGTGTTCCGTCGGTTCTTTGCCGAAGGGGCGTTCAACATGGCCTTTGTGCCGATGTTCTCCAAAAAGGTCGAAGGCGACGAGGACGCGGCGAAGTTTGCCAATGACGCGTTTACAGGTCTGGCGAGCGTTCTGATCGTCTTTACCGTGATTGCGATGGTCGCGATGCCGTGGCTCGTGCTGGCGATGGCCTCTGGGTTTCAAGGGGACGAGCGGTTTGACCTCGCGGTTCTCTACGGTCGGATCGCATTCCCCTATATCCTGTTCATTTCCCTCGCCGCACTGTTGTCGGGTGTTTTGAACTCTATCGGTCGGTTCACCGCTGCCGCCGCCGCGCCCGTATTCCTGAACATTTTTTTCGTCAGTGCGATGATCCTCGCGACCATCATGGGGTGGCCGATTGGGGACACATTGGCGTGGACCGTTCCCTTTGCTGGGATCGGGCAAATGGCACTGGTTTGGGTTGCTGCAAAGAAGGCGGGATTTACGCTGACATTCAGCCGTCCCAAGATGACGCCAGACCTAAAGCGGCTCGCCATTATCGCTGCCCCTGCAGCGCTGGCGGGTGGTGTGGTGCAGATCAACCTGCTGGTCGGTCGTCAGGTCGCGAGTTTCTACGACGGCGCTGTGGCGTGGCTGTCTTATGCGGACCGGCTCTATCAACTGCCCTTGGGCGTCGTCGGCATCGCGATTGGCGTGGTTCTTTTGCCCGACCTATCCCGTCGTTTGCGCGCTGGTGACACCGAAGGCGGGCGTGATGCGTTCAACCGCGCGTGCGAGATGTCTCTGGCGCTGACGATCCCTGCGGCGGTCGCTTTGATGGTGATCCCGATCCCGCTGGTTCAAGTGCTCTACCAACGCGGCGCGTTTGGCACCGATGACACGATGGCAACGGCGATTGCGGTGGCGGTCTATGGCCTCGGCCTGCCCGGGTTCGTGATGCAAAAGGCGCTGCAGCCGTTGTTCTTTGCACGCGAAGACACCCGCCGTCCGTTCTATATCGCGCTGGTATCCCTGATCGTGAATGCCACCGTCGCGATTGGCCTGATGCCCTACATCGGCTTTATCGCAGCGGCCATTGGCACCACCTTGTCTGGCTGGGCGACTGTCGTTTTCCTCTGGGTAAAGTCCCGCAACATGGGCGAAGCCGCCACCTTTGACGATCGGTTCAAGAGCCGTTTTGGGCGGATTTGCCTAGCGTCGGTGATGATGGGCGTTGTGCTTTGGGGCGCTGCCGTGGTGCTGACGCCTGCGCTTGGCCTGCCGCTCTGGCGGTATCTCGCGCTCTTTGTGCTAATCGGGATCGGCATGGCCGCCTATTTCATCAGCGGCCAAATGATCGGCGCGTTCAAACTGTCAGAGTTCAAACGCGCGATGAAACGTGGTTAATCGCTGCGCTGGCGGATGCGGTTGACGAATGCTGCCCATCCGCCCGGACCAACGAGCGGCGACAACAAAAGCCCCGCAAAGAACCCAGCCATATCGGCCACGCCAACGTAGAACACCATCGGCGTGGCATCTCCACCCATGCCCAAAACGGCAAAAATCTTGAGCATCAGGCCCCACATGACCTGAATGATCAAAAGCATGCCGATCATGGAAAACGCCCGCCAACGGTTTTGTCCCGTTTGACCGAGCCGCATCCACATCATGTAGGAAAACGCGCCGATCAGCCCGTAGATCGGAGGATAGGCGCCATAGAGCGGCCAGTTTTCAGGGGCCACAAGGCCAAACACCATCGCGGCCACGATGCTGGGAACGACGAACACCGACAGCATCGACGCCCAGTGCCAGCGTTCGCCGACAAATTTGCCCAAGGCCAATACGATCGCCATGGCGAAAAATGCGTGGGTGAAACCCGAATGGATGAATGGATAGGTCACGTAACGCCAGAGGAATTCAGGAACGAACAGGCCACGCGCAAACATCTCGTGTTGAACGGCGGGGAAGAACCCGAAATCGGTGACCGTATCCGCCCGCCAACCGATCCCAGCCGCCCCCGCTAAGACCCCCGACCCCGCCAGTTGCATCAGGATTTCCACGCCAGCGATCAACAACGCCAGCACAGCAGCGGTGTTCGGAATGTCGTTCAACAGGCTTTCGCGTTCCATATCTCTGTCTTCCTTGCCTCTATCTGCCCGCTTCGCATTGACGGGACTTGCCCCCCTCGGTAAGCCTTCGCCGACTTTTAATCCAGCCCCGGAAGGTTTGACGATGACCGATACCAAATTCACACCGCGTGTGTTCTCTGGCATCAAACCCTCGGGCGGGTTGACCCTTGGCAACTATCTCGGCGCGATCAAGCGGTTTGTAGATATGCAGGGCGGCCAGTTCGAGACGATCTATTGCGTGGTGGACCTCCACGCGATCACCGTCTGGCAAGACCCCAAAGAATTGGCAAATGCGACACGCGAAGTGGCTGCTGGCTACCTCGCCTCTGGGATCGATCCTGAACAGTCGATCCTCTTCAATCAGGCTCAAGTGTCTGGCCATGCCGAGCTCGGCTGGATTTTCAACTGTGTGGCCCGCGTCGGCTGGATGAACCGCATGACCCAGTTCAAGGACAAGGCGGGTTCGGGCAAAGACGCGGAAAAAGCGTCGCTTGGCCTTTATGCCTATCCGTCGCTGATGGCGGCTGACATCCTGCTCTACCACGCGACCCACGTTCCCGTGGGCGAGGACCAAAAGCAGCACGTCGAACTGACCCGCGACATCGCGAAAAAGTTCAACCACGACTTCAAGGTGGATTTCTTCCCTGAAACCACCCCCGTCATCGAAGGCCCCGCCATGCGCGTCATGAACCTGCGCGACGGGTCGAAAAAGATGTCCAAGTCGGGCGAGAGCGATATGGAACGCATCAACATGACCGATGATGCCGACACCATCGCGAAGAAGTTCAAGAAAGCCAAAAGCGATGCCGAGGCTCTGCCAGAAACCGTCGAAGGTCTGGCAGATCGCCCAGAGGCGCGGAACTTGGTTAACATCTACGCTGCACTGAACGACCAAACCAACGAACAAGTGATTGCAGAGTTCGGTGGCGAAGGTTGGGGCAAGTTCAAACCTGCCCTTGCTGATTTGGCCGTTGAAAAGCTCGCGCCGATTTCGACCGAGATGAAACGCCTGATGGACGATCCCGCAGAAATCGACCGCATTTTGACCCGCGGTGCTGATCGCGCACGCGAAATCGCGCAGCCGATCCTGAAACAGACCTACGATATCGTCGGTCTTTTGCGCGGGTAACAACCCACAGTTGGTGTCGCTACGGCGACATCAACGTTGACCCAACGTCACATTATTGAATCGAACTCACCCCATCCTGAGTTCAACCGTGCGTCATTTGTCCTGGCCGCATGGTGTCAACCGACACGTCCCAGTCGGTAAAGTTGCGCGCGTCCAGTTCTCCCCAGCTGGACGCGCCTCTTATCTGGATCAGCGATAGTCGTTGCCTCGCCCCAGCCATTGCGTCAATATCCCGCCAAAGGGGGACCCGATGCGTAAGTTTCTTGTCGTTTTGGACGATAGCCGTGAATGCTTGAACGCGATGCGCTTTGCCGCGATGCGTGCCTCTCATACAGGCGCAGGGGTTGCGATCCTGTCGATCATCGCACCCGAAGAATTCAATCACTGGATCGGTGTGGGCGAGATCATGCGCGAAGAAGCGCGCGAACGGATTGTCGCCCATTTTGAGGTCTTTGCGAAATGGATGCGCGACAAACAGGGCGTCGATCCCGAGCTGATCATCCGCGAAGGCGAAGCCGTGACCGAAATCTTGTCGGTGATCGAAGAGGACCAATCCATCGGCGTTCTCGTCCTCGGCGCGGGGAATGACAAAAAGGGACCGGGCCCATTGGTGACGCAGCTTTCGCGCCAATCTGGGAGCCTGCCGATTCCGATCACCGTCGTGCCCGGTGATTTGAGCAAAGAAAAGCTCGAAGCGATCACATAAGAGTTTAGAACCATTCTAAACCTTGACTTCGATGCCCTGAGGGCAGATATGTAAGTCCGACAGAAAAGGTTGGCTTCCATGTTTATCCAGACCGAATCCACGCCGAACCCGGCGACACTGAAATTCCTGCCTGGTCAGGCCGTTCTCGAAGTTGGCACCGCCGATTTCCCGACCGCTGACGCGGCTGCTCAATCCCCGCTTGCTTCCCGTATTTTCGGAATCGACGGCGTAAGCGGTGTGTTCTTTGGCACTGACTTTGTGACCGTGACCAAATCCGACAGCGTTGAATGGGACCATATCAAGCCAGCGATCCTTGGCGCGATCATGGAGCATTTCCAATCTGGCGCTGCTGTGATGAGCGGCGAAGGCTCTGGCGGTCACGCGGACAACCATAGCGAAGAAGACACCGATATCGTCAATCAGATCAAAGAACTGCTCGACACCCGTGTGCGTCCTGCGGTGGCTCAAGACGGCGGCGACATCACGTTCCATGGCTTTGATCGCGGCATCGTTTACCTGCACATGCAGGGTGCCTGCGCGGGGTGCCCGTCTTCGACCCTGACCCTGAAAATGGGCATTGAGAACCTGCTGCGCCACTACATTCCCGAAGTGCTCGAGGTGCGCCCCGTTGCTGCCTAAGTCACCAACGATACTGGCATTTGATACATCGGCGGCGCATTGCGCCGCCGCTTTGTTACAGGGTGACACGATCACCACCCGCATCGACGAAATGGCCAAGGGTCAGGCAGAGCATTTGATGCCGATGTTGACCGAGGTTCTGTCAGACGCGGGGCTCACGTGGTCCGATCTGGATGCGATCGGTGTCGGCACTGGGCCTGGTAATTTTACGGGCATCCGCATTTCCGTGTCAGCGGCGCGTGGTCTGGCCCTCGGCCTATCGATCCCCGCGATTGGGGTGAATGGGTTTGAGGCGCTGACGCATGGCCTGCCCCTCCCCATCACAGCACTGATCGACGCCCCACGGGGCAGCGCATACCTCCAGCATTTCACCGTTGATGGTCCACAAGCGCCCGAAATGATCGTAGTTGCGGATCATCCCATCGATGGGCCTATCGCGCCTGTGCTGAGTGCCGCCGATCACGTTGCAAACATTGCCCGCGTCGCGGCAGGGCGTTTGGGCCAGACCCAACCACGCCCTGCGCCGCTCTATGTGCGGGCGGCGGATGCAGCCCCCCCGCGCGACCCTGCACCGGTGATCCTTCCGTGAACGCCGACGCGCTCGCCCAAATTCACGCGGAGTGTTTTTCGACGCCACGACCGTGGTCAGCGGATGAACTCCGGGGGATGATGGACGACAGGTTTACGACATGTATCACGTCAGAGAACGGTTTTGCCGTGATCCGCGTTGTTCTGGACGAGGCGGAACTATTGACGATCTGCGTGGCACCTTCTGCGCGCGGCACTGGCGAAGGGCGCGGACTGCTGGAACTCGCACTCCACACGGCAAAAGAGCGCGGCGCAGAAAATATGTTTCTTGAGGTTGCAGCGAATAACGCAACAGCCATCGGGCTTTACCGCTCTGTCGGTTTTGTCGATTCGGGATTTCGTAAAGATTACTACAGAACACCCGAAGGTGCGCGGATTGATGCGCTTTTGCTCCAATTACCGCTCTCATAACGCTAAATTATTGATCATCTGATCAAAGCGACACCAAGTGACGTTAGAATCCGGTTGACCCCCAGAGCGTAAACAGCCCTAATTCCAGCAGACACGAGAGATGTCCGCCCACGCGGGCCGCTGCGGCTCCGGGGCAAAACCAGTTGGGAGATACTAAATGACCCTCGTCACAAAATTCCTCGGCGCATCTGCTGCCCTTGCTCTGTCCGCAGGCGCTGCGCTGGCCGATCCGGCAATCATTTTTGACCTTGGCGGCAAATTCGACAAATCCTTCAACGAAGCAGCATTCGGCGGCGCAACCCGCTGGGCCGAAGAAACCGGCGGCAGCTTTGCTGAATTCGAAATCACCTCGGACGCACAGCGTGAACAGGCGATCCGTCGTTTTGCCGAAGACGGCAACAACCCGATTGTCATGGCTGGCTTCTCTTGGGCAACCCCACTCGCAGCTGTTGCACCTGAATACCCTGACCTGAAGTTCTCGATCATCGACATGGTTGTTGATGCGCCGAACGTTCAGTCGGTTGTGTTCAACGAACACGAAGGTTCGTACCTCGTTGGCATGCTGGCTGCGATGGCGTCTGAGGACGGCACTGTTGGCTTTATCGGCGGCATGGACATCCCGCTCATCCGCAAATTCGCATGTGGCTACGCTCAAGGCGCGCTGGCTGTGAACCCTGACGCGACCGTCATCGCAAACATGACCGGCACCACCCCTGCTGCATGGAACGATCCGGTAAAAGGTTCGGAACTCACCCTCGCACAGATCAGCCAAGGCGCTGACGTGATCTACGCTGCGGCTGGCGGCACTGGCGTTGGCGTTCTGCAAACAGCAGCGGACCAAGGCGTCTATTCGATCGGCGTCGACTCCAACCAGAACTACATGCACCCGGGTTCGGTTCTGACCTCGATGATGAAGCGCGTTGATAACGCAGTTTATGACGCCTTCAAAGCAGGCGCTGACCTCGAGGCAGGCTTCAACGTGATGGGTCTGTCGAACGGTGGCGTTGGTTATGCGCTCGACGAAAACAACGCTGACCTGATCACCGACGAAATGAAAGCCGCTGTTGACGCGGCATCGGCTCAGATCGCATCGGGCGAGCTGGTTGTTCACGACTACATGTCGGACGAAACCTGCCCAGTCCTCGACTTCTAAGTCGAACGATCCACGCATATTGGGCCGCGCCGTTATTATCCGGCGCGGCTTTTCTATCTGCCCGAGGGACAGAGAATGACCGCACCCGCACCTGCCATCGAACTCGTCGGAATTTCCAAGGCCTTTGGGCCAGTTCAGGCAAACAAAGACATTTCCATTCGCGTTATGCCCGGCACGATCCATGGGATCATTGGGGAAAACGGCGCGGGGAAATCCACGCTCATGTCGATTCTTTATGGGTTCTACAAGGCGGACGCGGGCGAGGTATTCATCAACGGGCAAAAGACCGACATCCCAGACAGTCAAGCGGCAATTGCGGCAGGTATCGGGATGGTGTTCCAGCACTTTAAACTGGTTGAGAATTTCACCGTCCTCGAAAACGTCATCTTGGGCGTTGAGGACGGTTTTTTGCTGCGCCCGTCGCTGACCAAAGCGCGCAAAGAGCTAAAGCAGCTGTCCGAAGAATACGAACTCCACGTGGACCCAGATGCGATTATCGAAGAGATCGGCGTCGGGATGCAGCAACGTGTTGAGATCCTCAAGGCGCTCTACCGTCAGGCCGACATTCTGATCCTCGACGAACCGACGGGCGTTCTGACCCCTGCTGAGGCGGACCAACTATTCCGTATCCTTGGCCGTCTTCGTGAAGAGGGCAAAACGATCATTCTGATTACCCATAAGCTGCGGGAAATCATGGAGATTACAGACACGGTTTCGGTCATGCGTCGCGGGGAAATGACCGCGACCGTCAAAACCGCTGAGACCGATCCCGCCCAGTTGGCTGAGCTGATGGTCGGCCGCAAGGTTCTGCTTCAGGTAGATAAGGTCCCTGCAAAACCGGGTGACGTGATCCTGGACGTGCAGAACCTAAACATCACCGACGCGCAGGGCGTCCATCGTGTCAAAAACGTATCGTTCAACATCCGCGCCGGGGAAATCCTCGGCATCGCGGGCGTTGCGGGGAACGGTCAGTCCGAACTGCTCGAAGTGCTGGGCGGCTACGAAAAGGGCACTGGCACCATCACAGTGAACGGCCAACCAATTGACCTAACCGGGAAATACTCCGACGGACAAAGCCGCCGCAAACGTGGCATCGCCCACGTGCCAGAGGATCGTCAGCGCGAAGGTCTGGTGATGAACTTCTCCGCTTGGGAAAACACGGCATTCGGCTACCACAGCGATCCGCGTTACCAGAAAAACGCGCTGTTTATGGATCACGCTGCAATCAAGGCAGATACCGCCGAAAAGATGGAACGTTTTGACGTCCGCCCACCCAACCCGCTTTTGGCCGCCAAGAACTTTTCTGGTGGCAACCAACAAAAAATCGTTGTGGCGCGTGAGATCGAACGCAATCCAGATGTGCTTCTGATCGGTCAGCCAACCCGTGGCGTCGACATCGGCGCAATCGAATTCATTCATAAACAAATCGTCGCCTTACGCGACCAAGGCAAAGCGATCCTCCTCGTGTCAGTCGAGCTGGACGAGATCATGTCGCTCTCTGATCGGATCGCTGTGATGTTTGACGGACGGATCATGGGCGAACGCCTGCCGCAAGACACCAATGTTCAGGAACTCGGCCTGCTAATGGCTGGTGTTCAAGGGGATGCCGCCTGATGCAAAAGATGCCGAACTGGGCCGATGTGGTCCTTGTCCCTGTATTGTCGCTGGTCTTGGCCGCGATCATCTCTGCCATCGTGATTTTGGCGATCGGGCACAACCCGATTGATGCGCTCGGCATCATGGTCAAAGGCGCGTTGGGCAATAGCGCGAATGTGTCCTACACGCTCTACTACGCGACCAACTTTATCTTCACGGGCCTTGCCGTGGCGGTTGCCTATCACGCACGCATGTTCAACATCGGCGGAGAAGGTCAGGCCTATATCGGCGGCCTCGGTGCAGCGCTCGCTTGCCTCTACATCCCTTGGCCGCATTGGACACTCGCACTGATTGGCGGCGGCGTTGCTGCGGCGGTCTTTGGCGCGGCTTGGGCGGCAATTCCTGCCTACCTTCAAGCAAAACGCGGTAGCCACATCGTGATCACCACGATCATGTTCAACTACATGGCCTACCCGCTGCTGAACTTCCTCCTGAATGGCCCGATCAAGGCCGGCGGCATGGAACCCGCAACCCCATCGTTTGCTGAGGCGATGCATCTGCCAAACCTCTCGGCCATCCTCGGCGCGGTTGGCATCAGTTTCTCTGACCGTGGCCCTGCGAACTTTGCCCTGATCATCGCGCTTCTGGCCTGCGTGTTCGTTTGGGCGCTGATTTGGAAAACCAAGCTCGGCTATGAAACCCGCGCCTTTGGGCAAAGCGAAACAGCTGCAAAATATGCGGGCATTAAACCGACAAAGATCATCATGATCGCAATGCTCATTTCTGGCGGTCTGGCGGGCATGATGGCCATCAACAACGTCATGGGCGAAGCGGAACGTCTGGTTCTCAACGCGGTTGAGGGCGCGGGTTTCATCGGCATCGCGGTTGCCCTAATGGGCCGCAACCACCCCGTTGGCATCCTGATCGCCGCGATCCTATTCGGCATCCTCTACCAAGGCGGCGCAGAGCTGTCGGCCGAACTACGCATCCCGCGCGAAATGGTCACCGTGATCCAAGCACTCGTCATCCTATTCACAGGCGCGCTCGACAATATGGTGCGCATGCCGATCGAAAAACTCTTCGTGGCATTTGGCCGTAAGGGGGCAAACTGATGGACCTTCTCGCGTTTTTCGACATTGCGGTTCTGGACGGCACTGTGCGCCTCGGCGTACCGTTGCTGCTGGCTTGCCTTGCGGGTCTCTACTCTGAACGGGCAGGGATTTTCGACATTGGCCTTGAGGGGAAAATGCTGATCGCGGCCTTCCTCGCGGCTGGCGTATCCTTCACCACAGGCAGCGTTTGGCTGGGCCTCATCGCTGGTGTTTTGGCCTCGGTGATCTTGTCGCTCCTGCACGGGCTCGCCTCGATCACCTTCCGTGGAAACCAGCTGATTTCTGGCGTTGCGATCAACTTCTTCGCTTCTGGCATCACCGTCGTCGCGGCCCAAGCATGGTTCGGCGAAGGTGGCCGCACGCCCTCACTTTCGGGTGCAGCCCGTTTTGAATCGATCCAATTCCCAGGCGCATTGACCCGCATCCGCGACATCGCCAAAGCTGACCTCCCGATGAAGGTCTATTCCGAACTTCTGTCGGGTCACACGATCATCGTTTACCTCTGCATCCTGATCGTGCCCTTCGTCTGGTGGACCCTTTATCGCACCCGCTTCGGCCTGCGCCTCCGTGCTGTTGGCGAAAATCCGGGCGCGGTGGATACGGCAGGTATCTCTGTTTATCGCATGCGCTATTCGGCTGTGATTATCTGCGGCGTGCTCTGCGGACTTGCGGGCGCTTACCTGTCCACTGGGCTTCAGGCGGGCTTTGTCCGTGAGATGACCGCTGGACGTGGCTACATCGCCCTCGCCGCGCTGATCTTTGCGAAATGGCGTCCGTGGCAGGCCTTGGGTGCAACGATGCTCTTTGGCTACCTGCAGGCCCTCGCCATTCGCCCTGATATCCTCGAACGGGCCATTGGTATCCGCGTCCAGACCCAAGTCCTCGACGCCCTGCCCTACGTCCTAACCGTTATCGTGCTTGCTGGTTTCGTCGGCAAAGCTATCCCGCCGCGCGCGGGCGGAGAAGCCTATGTCAAAGAACGCTAAACTACTGAAAATCATCCGCGATCACGCAGGCAAAGAACCCGTCAAACTGGGGCTAATCCTCGGCTCTGGCCTAGGCCACCTCGCTGGCGCGGTCGAAGGCGTGGCGATCCCCTACTCCGAACTACCGGGGTTCCCCCACGCGGGCGTGTCGGGCCACAACCCAAACCTCGTGATCGGCACGCTCGAAGGCGTGCGCGTCGCGGTCTTTGGTGGTCGGGCGCACTATTACGAACGCGGCAAACCCGATGAAATGCGCATCCCGCTAGAGGTCCTCTGCGAACTCGGCGCTGATACGGTCATCGCGACCAATGCCGCAGGGTCGCTCCGCCCCGATATGCCGACGGGCTCGATCATGGCGCTGACGGATCATATCAATTTCTCTGGCCTCAATCCGCTGATCGGTGAACCCTCGGACAAACGCTTTGTTCCGATGATGGACGCCTACGAGCCTGACTTACGTGAAAAGCTCCTCTTTGCAGCCGCCTACGAAGAGGTCAGCCTGCATCAGGGCATCTATGCATGGTATTCTGGCCCTTCGTTTGAAACACCCGCCGAAATCCGTGCGATCCGCACCCTGGGCGCTGACGCCGTTGGCATGTCCACCGTGCCCGAGGTCATCCTCGCGCGCTTCCTCGGCCTTCGTGCTGCGGCCATCTCGACCATCACCAATATGGCCGCAGGCATGAGCGATGAGGCGATCAGCCACGAACATACCAAGGCGATGGCCCCTCTTGGCGCCGCCAAACTGGAAAAAGTCCTCCGCCGTTTCCTGCGCGACCTTTGATCCAGCCTTTGTGCTTTAAATATCTCGGGGGTGTGGGGGCAGCGCCCCCACGCGACCCTTACCGACCGTGGGACCGATCATAGGAATTGACCTGCGGCGGCACCCATCCCTCCAATGCCCCATCAGCTGGCGTCAAAACCTGCATTGAGAGGGGGTAACAGGCCGCTGTATCGGACGAATGCTCCGATCCACAATCCCCACCAGGGCATGCACTCAGCACGGCCAGCAGATCGACCTCCGCAAAGAGATCGAGGTGGTCGCCTTTGCGCACAGGGCTGGCCTTCATGAAATACTGGCCCGTATCGCGGGTAAAGCCTGTGCACATGAACACGTTCAGCACATCGTGCACACGCGGTTCGGCCTCGGTCAGGCTCACGCCCTGATCGTCTGCTAGGGCACGCGTCAGGTTTGAATGACAGCAGTAATGGTAGTGATCCCCGCCCAAGGCACGGCCCGTGTAGGGGTCGCACCGCGTGCCGATCACGTCATGCACACGCCCACCAAATTCATCCGCGCCATACCATGCAAGGCTGTCCACTACGACGGTCGCAATGGGACGCAGATAGGGGAAACAGGACCAGAGCTGGTCGCCTTCGGTCACATGCGTACCGTGGAGTGCGCGCGTTTTCCCAGAATAGAACCGCTCGTCCAGATTCTGCGCGTTAAACAGGTTCAAATCACCGACCTGAGGCCCTTCAGGGCAGCCGATGCGCAGGAACGACCCAGCAGGCACGCGGATCGTCGCTGCATCGCGGGGCGGCACGATGACCACGGGCCCTTCGACAGCCGAGTCGAGCGCCGTGCGATACAAATCCATCGCTGGGCGTGGCAAAGTTTCGGTCGGGTAACAGATTACCGGAGCGATAGCGCGCCGTTTTTCTGCATCTTCTGGGATATTTGACACGTTTTGAACCTATCTGAGTGATCGACCCTCAATATCCCGCCCAATTTGATCCCAATCAAGTTTATTCCCCCGCTTTGGATTCAAATGGCCCCAGTTCCCAATTTGGAGTGCCTCCCAATGTCTTACGTATCCAAAATTGTTGATCACGTCCGTGAACAGGCGCGCATCGAACAAGATGCCATTAACCCAGATTTGAACGCGGTGAACGAACTGCACCTCACACGTGGTGAAATGCGAAAGATCGCAAACATGCCAGCCGAGCAGGTTGAGCGAATGGAAGCGATGGCTGGGCTTTTTGATGTCAAGGTAGACAGCCTACGCGCCTCTGGTGAACAAGTCGAAGTTGCGCGTCGCTGCGCCTATTGCGGCGAAAACGGCGCCTGCAAATCCGCTCTGGCCAATGGAGCCTCTGCCGAAGATATGGCCTTCTGCCCGAACGCGAGCACCTATCGCGCACACCGCAACGGATAAAATAATAAGGCCCCGGATCATCCGGGGCTTTTTAGTCTAAAGTCATGGCTGGATCATGCGTCGTAATATGCGAACATTTGATCCAATACAGGTAAATTCCGCACAGCTTTGATCTTCGTAGGTTTTTCGTAAGTGTAATATTCAATCCACTGCTCCATCGCGTCAGTCGATAGAACGATTTTTGCAGCAGCCTCTGGATTTCGAATGGCGATGTTCATCATAGGCTCCAATCACTCGATACTCCGCCCTGACCACATCATAGCACTATACGAACGAATATTAACTTATCTTTCTGCATATGCAGCATGATTACGCTGCATGGCAGAAACGTAAAAGGCCCTGCACATGGCAGGGCCCTCACCTTTAGCGTGCAATCACTGGCAATTAGCCTTGGCGATCGACCAACATCTTCTTGATGCTCGCAATTGCCTTCGCAGGGTTAAGACCCTTCGGACAGGTTTTTGCGCAGTTCATGATGGTGTGGCAGCGGTAGAGTTTGAACGGATCTTCCAACTCGTCCAGACGCTCGCCGGTTGCCTCATCACGGCTGTCGATGATCCAGCGATATGCGTGGAGCAGCGCAGCAGGTCCGAGGTATTTGTCTGAGTTCCACCAGTAGCTCGGGCAGGAGGTCGAGCAGGACGCGCACATAACGCACTCATACAGACCGTCGAGTTTCTTGCGATCTTCGATCGACTGGCGCCATTCTTTTGCCGGACGGTTGGTTTTGGTTTCCAGCCACGGCATGATCGACGCGTGCTGTGCGTAGAAGTGGGTGAGGTCAGGAATAAGGTCCTTGACCACTGGCATGTGCGGCAGCGGGTTGATCTTAACGTCGCCCTTGATCTCATCCAGACCGTAGATACAGGCCAGCGTGTTGATCCCGTCGATGTTCATCGCGCAAGAGCCACAGATACCTTCACGGCACGAACGGCGGAACGTCAGGGTCGGGTCGATCTTGTTCTTAATGTAGATCAGGCCGTCCAGAACCATCGGACCACAATCGTCCATATCGACGAAATAGGTATCAATGCGCGGGTTTTTCCCGTCGTCAGGGTTCCAGCGGTAAATCTGGAACGACCGGAGGTTCGTTGCACCTTCGGGCTTGGGCCAGGTTTTGCCGACGGTGAGGCGGCTGTTCTTGGGAAGCGTAAGTTGAACCATGGGTTTAGGCTCCTGCGATTAAGGTCATGCCCCCGCGCCGCCCGTTAGTGCGCGAGACGCACAGGCGGTCGTGGAGGAACGGCTGAGAATATTGGACACCATGTAATTGGTGTCTGCGGTAGGTCCGGTTACGGCCGCTGCGGCAAGAGCCGTCAGTTCTACATCGGTCGAGTTCTCGATGATGCAGGTGGTCATAGCCGTGGCGATGGATTCGGGGATCGTGTGACCTCCGGGCAGTTCGGTGTTCATCACAATGGGAACCACAACAGCGCGAGCGGCGTCAGTTTTTGCCTCTGCCGTCATCTCTGCCATGTTGTCAGTGGTGCATCCTGCCAGAGCGGCAACGATGGTCCCTAATGCGATAATCCGTTTCATGCCTGTCATCCTTTTCATTAACGCAGGTCCGGCTGTCGGATTGGGTCCTGTCCAGTGAGGTCAACGACACAACGTTCGTAGACCAACATCGGATCGGCACCGCGTAGGTAATCGGACGAAACCCCGATTGACCCACCAACATAGCCCCCTGTGGACGAGTTTACGCCAAGCGTCAGATGTCCGGTAGGACCTTGCGCCATACGCGCCCGCTCTTCGCATCTTTCCGCCGCCTTTTCGGGCGACATCGGACCACAGGCAGACAAGGCCAGAAGGCCGAGGATCAACGCAGCACGCAATATCCTACCCCCCCTTGCAAGGCCGCCCCACCTGGCAAACAGGTGGTGGACGACGCGACAGGCACAGTCGACGTTTGCGGCGCATCGACGATCCAGACCGCTTCGGGTGTAGCCGAGACGGTCCCGCCAACACGCGCAACACATTGGTTAAACGCGCCCTCGAGGATACCCCGCGAAACCGAACGGCCAAACAGGGCACCAGCGCCAGACGACGAATAGTTCGGACGGTTCAAGGCCGCGTCGTATTGCGCTTGGCATTCCGCGACCGAGGTCGCTGGCGTCATCGACAGGACCTGCTCGCCACAACCAGCGAGCAACGGGCCTGCGACAACAGCCAATGCAACAAACGCGAACCGCATTAGAACGTCCGTGCTTTCGGCGCGATCTTCTTGAGGCTGATACCGCCTTCCGCTTCAGTGGTGAGCGGATCGACGACAACCGGACGATATGTCAGGTCCACCTTGTTCCCATCAACGCGGGAAATGGTGTGCACACGCCAGTTTTCGTCGTCACGGGTCGGGAAGTCCTCGTGTGCGTGCGCACCGCGGGATTCCTTACGTGCCTCAGCGCCATGGATGGTTGCCAGAGCGTTCGGCATAAGGTTCGCCAGCTCGAGCGTTTCCATCAGGTCAGAGTTCCAGACCAAGCTGCGGTCGGTGACCGATAGGTCATCCATTTTCGCAGCGATGGCGGTCATCTTCTCGACGCCTTCTTTCATGGTTTCAGCGGTACGGAACACAGCTGCATCCGACTGCATGGTTTTCTGCATCTCGAGACGCAGTTCCGCAGTTGCCATATTGCCCTTCGCGTGACGCAGACCGTCGAAACGATCGAACGCTTTGTCGATGGACGCTTGGTTCAGGGTCGGGTTCGCGCTGTCTGGGTTCACAACCTTACCAGCGCGGATCGCAGCCGCACGGCCAAACACAACGAGGTCGATCAGAGAGTTCGACCCCAGACGGTTTGCACCGTGAACCGAAGCACAGCCAGCTTCACCAACAGCCATCAGGCCCGGAACAACAGCGTTCGGGTCTTTCGCGGTCGGGTTCAGCACTTCGCCCCAATAGTTGGTCGGAATACCGCCCATGTTGTAGTGAACTGTCGGCAGAACCGGGATCGGCTCTTTGGTCACGTCAACACCAGCAAAGATTTTCGCGGACTCGGAGATACCCGGCAGACGTTCTGCCAGAGCCGCCGCAGGAAGGTGATTGAGGTGCAGGTGGATGTGATCGCCATCTTTACCTACGCCACGGCCTTCGCGGATTTCCATGGTCATGGAACGGGATACGTAGTCACGCGGTGCGAGGTCTTTGTACTGGGGCGCATAACGCTCCATGAAACGCTCGCCTTCGGAGTTGGTCAGGTAACCGCCTTCGCCACGTGCACCTTCGGTGATCAGACAGCCAGAGCCGTAGATACCTGTCGGGTGGAACTGAACGAATTCCATATCCTGCAGAGCCAAACCAGCGCGAGCCACCATGCCGCCGCCGTCACCCGTACAGGTGTGCGCCGAGGTCGCCGAGAAGTATGCGCGGCCATAGCCACCCGTCGCCAGAACGACCATCTTTGCATTGAAGACGTGGAACGTGCCGTCGTCGAGCTTCCAGCACACAACGCCAGTGCACTGACCGTCTTCGGACATGATGAGGTCGATCGCAAAGTATTCGATGTAGAACTCTGCGTTGTTCTTCAGCGATTGGCCGTAGAGCGTGTGCAGGATCGCGTGACCGGTGCGGTCAGCCGCAGCACAGGTGCGCTGAACGGGTGGGCCGTCACCGAATTCAGTGGTGTGGCCACCGAACGGACGCTGGTAGATTTTGCCTTCTTCGGTGCGCGAGAACGGAACGCCGTAGTGCTCCAGCTCGTAAACCGCTTTGGGGGCTTCGCGTGCGAGGTATTCCATCGCATCGGTATCACCGAGCCAATCAGAGCCCTTAACAGTGTCAAACATGTGCCACTGCCAGCTGTCCGGACCCATGTTGCCCAGCGATGCCGCGATACCGCCCTGCGCCGCAACAGTGTGCGAACGGGTCGGGAAAACTTTAGAGATACACGCAGTGCGCAGACCTTGTTCGGCCATGCCGAGGGTCGCGCGGAGGCCAGCGCCGCCAGCGCCGACAACTACCACGTCGTATTCGTGAACTTCGTATTCGTATGATGCCATCGGTCGTATTCCTTACAGAGCCAGCTTCGCGAGCGCGAACAGGCCCGTTGCCATCAGAGCATAAGTGAAGGCGGTCATGAAAATAACTGACGCCTTGCGAGCGGTGCCGCGGGCGTAGTCTTCGATCATCATCTGGAAACCAGCGTTAAAGTGTTTCAGGCCGAAAACCAGAACGAGGCCCGTTAGGATCGCAGGGATCGGACGAGCAAAGGTTGCTTGAACAGTCGCATAGTCGCTGCCCAGCGCATGGCCAAAAATATAGAGGAAGGTCGGCACGATCAGCGCGAGGCCAACAGCGCTCACTTGCATGTAGCGGTGATGCTCGGTGCCAGTGCCCGAAGCGCCTTTGCCAACGGCACGTTTACGGTCGGTGAGATAACGCATCCCGTTCTCCTTACACGATCACGATGGTCAGGATGGTCAGAACGACTGACCCGATGATGCAGGCCCAGCCCAACTTTTCAGCGGTCGGGATGTCCATCCCGTGACCCGCATCAAAATAGAGGTGACGCAGACCAGCGAGGAAGTGGTACCAGATGCCCAGCGCCGAGAGGGTCATCACAACGTCACCCACGAACGAGGTCAGGATAGCGTTTGCAAAGTTAAAGTAGCTTTCCGACGTCGCAGCGGCGAACAGCCACCAAACGACCAGAAGCGTCGAAACGATCAGTGCGTTACCGGTGATGCGCGTCAGGATCGACGTCATCGAAGTCAACTGTGGCCGGTAGTACGGGCCGATCATGAAAGGCGAAAGCGGACGTTCAACGCCCTTGGATTTTTCAGCCATGTGGGTCCCCTTTGGATTTGGGCAGCCATGCACGCAGGCGCACACGGGCCATCGCTGTCTGTTCTGACGTATAATTCCCGCTCTGTCACGCTATCCAATCAGGGTGATACCCCAAAAAATGTCTGTTTTAGCGTTAACAGAACGGTTTGTGATCACGTAATTTTAACCTGTGATCACAAAACTAATTCCCGACAGAAACTATAAAGAAACAAAGGCGCGACTCGCGTCACGCCCCTGTTTTGCGTTTTAGATCGGCATCAGCGCCCAATAGTCGAGGTCAAGGAGCACACCTGGAAGATATTTACCATCCTCCCCCTTCAACTGACCCACCGACCCGTCGCTGGTCGCAACCAACCGCAAGCGAATAGCACCAACGCCCGGCACATCGGTCTCTGTCTTATCCAGAACTTCGGACCACGCCTTAACCGTTGTCCCCGCGAAACACGGGTTCGCGTGAGCGCCACCGTTCAGACCAACGATCATCTGCGCGTTCGCCAGACCATTGAACGACAAGGCCCGCGCCATCGAAATCACGTGGCCGCCGTAGATCAGGCGACCTTCGGGGCGGAAGGTCAGGTCAAAGTGGACCTTGGCCGTGTTCTGCCACAGACGCGTTGCTATCATGTGCTCGGCTTCTTCGATGGTCACACCATCAACGTGGTCGATCACTTCGCCGATCTCATAATCACCCCAACGGTGTGCTTCACCAGCGAGGCCAAAGTCATAGTCGTCAAAGGTCAGACCTTCGGGAACGACCAGATCCTCAACCGACAGAACCTTTTTCAGGTCGGGTAGAACAGCTTCGGGCGCTGGCGCATCGAGGTTGCCTTTGCGGACCATGACCCAGCGAACATACTCCAGCACAACCTCGTCGTTTTGGTTGAACCCGCGCGTGCGCACATAGACGACGCCCGTTTTCCCGTTAGAATTTTCCTTAACCCCGATCACTTGGGATTCAGAGCGCAGCGTATCGCCCGGATAGACAGGAACCAGCCAGCGTCCTTCGGCATAACCAAGGTTCGCAACCGCGTTCAGCGACACGTCAGGCACGGTTTTGCCGAACACCACATGGAACGCGATCAGATCATCCAAGGGCGACCCATCCAGACCGCAATCCGCAGCAAAAGCGTCCGACGAATACAGCGCGTGACGTGCAGGATAGAGCGCGTGATAGAGTGCGCGTTCGCCTTCGGCCACGGTGCGAGGCACCGCATGACGGATCACATCGCCGACTTTGTAGTCTTCGAAGAAGCGGCCTGAATTGGTTTTGGTCATAGCTGTCCTAACTTCATGTCTGGGGAATAGTCGGCGTCCACGTCTTTCACGACGGCTTGACCACAGCGCATCACGCCGCGGGCCGCATCAAAGGAATACGTGGGATCGCCATGCAGGCTCCAACCCTTGGAGAGGGCTTCGGTCACCTTGTGGCAGAAAGCCGAGGTGTCATCCTCGGAGAGAAAACGATAGGCAATCATTGGGTCGCGTCCTGTGCTGGCCGCGACCCGATAGGAAGCGGCGTTAACCGAAGGGCATATAGCCCAGCAGGATATGGATATAGGCGATCACGCCGTAGACCAAGAGTGACCCGAACGCTGCGCCGATCTCTTTGCCCTTGGGCGCAGGAGCGGGTTTTTCCCAAACGGGGTTCTGTGCGTTGATCAGCACGATGGACACCACCGCCCAGATCAACATGCCGCCAAACAGAACGACCGAGGCCCAGTCGCCATTGGCGAGAAGGTGCGCGACCGACCACAAAATCACGCCGATCAGCATCGGGTGACGCATCTTGCGCGCGATGGCAGTTTTCATGCCCGATGCCGCAAAGAGATACATCGACACCAGCATCAGCGTGTTGTTTGCATGTTTGCCCCACGCGGGTGGCGCGTAGGCCAGATCGGCCCACCACATCCGATAGCCAACGATCATCAAACCGACCGACACAAAGAGCAGGATCGCGATCGGACCGCGCCCCTTGTCGCCCATAGCCGCCCGCTGTTCGGGTGCCAGTCGTTTGAAGAGATGTGCGCCGCTCCATAGCAATACGCCCAATATCAGTAGAATCATTCCGCCCCCTTTGGGCGGAACGCTCCGCCCGAATTAACTATCCAACGCGGCGATTGCCGCAGCTTTGGCAAGAGTTGCCCGCGCCGTCACAATATGCAGGTTTTCAACGATCTTGCCATCAACAACCGCAACACCAAGCCCCTGCGCCTCAGCTTCTTCAAAGGCCGCGATCTGACGCTGAGCCAGTTCAATCTCGGCTTCGGTCGGGGCAAAGGCAGCATTGGTGATTTCGACCTGTGCAGGGTGGATGAGCGATTTGCCGTCATAGCCCATGTCACGGCCCTGTTCGCACTCGACCTTTAGGCCTTCGTCATCTTTGAACGCGTTGTAGACGCCATCAATGGTGATCACGCCATAGGCCTTCGCCGCCAATAGCGCAGCTTGCAGCGCATAAAGCAGCGGTTCACGACGTTCAGCTTTGCGGGTGTTAAGGTCTTTGGCGAGGTCATTGGTCCCTAGCACGAACCCTTCGATCGACGGGTGTGCTGCGATAGAGGCCGCGTTGATGATGCCCAGCGGGGTTTCCATCATTGCCCAGATTTTCTTATCCCCGATGATCGCGGCCAGCGCGTCAACATCGGCGGTCGAATTCACCTTGGGCAGCAGAACCGCATCACACTCCATCTCGAGCGTTTCAGCAGCGTCGTCTTTGCCCCATTCGGTATCCAGACCGTTAATCCGCACGACACGATATTTGTTGCCGTAGCCGCCCTGATAAAGCGCCTCTTTCAAAGTGTGGCGTGCATTTACCTTTTCATCAGGCGCAACAGCGTCCTCAAGGTCAAAGAGGATTGCGTCGACAGGAAGCCCCCGCGCCTTTTCCAAAGCACGCTCTTTCGAGCCAGGGATATAAAGAGCTGAACGGAACGGACGGTCGGTCATGATTCTTCCTCGCAATAAAGTTGCGCAAAGATGACCTCATTCATTCGATTCATTCAACAGGCTTTTTGCCGCATCGCAGCGATACTTTGGGATGAGACGGTTAAATCTGCCCGAACCCGTCCCACAGCAGCTTTACCGAAATCAGCAAAAGCGCGCCCGTTACGATTTTGAAAAACGCCGCATCGGGGAGGATCCGCACCAAACGCGCACCAATCAGAACAGAGATCGCAGCAGGCACCATGAGGTACGCCGCAATTTTTAGGCTGCTAAAGTTCACCTGCCCGAGCATCACGTAGGGGATCATCTTAATCCAATTGATGTAGGCAAAGGCGATGGTCGACGTGCCTGCAAAGGCGAGCTTCGACAGTTTCTGCGGCAGAACCCAAACCTGATAGGGCGGCCCACCTGCGTGGCTCACAAAGCTGGTAAAGCCCGTCAGGACGCCCCAAAATAGGCCCGATGGCGTATGGGGTGCCTTTGCCGGAACCTCGCGATTACGGCGCCAAATAAGGTTGAGGGCGAAAACTAAGCCGATCAAACCCACGAGGATCGTCACCCACCCTTTGGGCGTGATGCTGGCCGTCAAACCACCAATCGCGACCCCAACAGTGGCCCCAGCACAGATGATCACGATGACCCGTTTGTTAAATTCATGCCGATAGGTCCAGACACCAACCACATCCGAGACAATATAGACGGGCAGCAAGAGACCAGCCGCAACCACGGGATCGATAACGAGGGCAAGCAGCGGAACGGCGAGGTTGCTGACGACAGGCAAACCGCCCTTACTCATCCCGACGGAAATCGCCGAAAGAGTCGCCAAAACCCAAAAAAGAGTCCCATCCATGCTGTTTTCCCTAGAATCACCCGTGTGATTCCCTTCGAAAATCGGACACGGCATACCATTGTGTGCCGATTTTTAGCGCAAACATCCTTTTAACAACAGGCGAAACCCTTTGCCGCATCGCAGCACTCTTGATTGCGGCGTTCCAAAAGACTACCCCTTGCGCCGACCACAACCCCTATCAAGGACGGAAAAATGGCTCGACCCAAGATTGCCCTTATCGGCGCTGGCCAGATCGGTGGCACCCTCGCCCACCTCGCAGCGATCAAGGAACTCGGTGATGTTGTTCTCTTCGACATCGCAGAAGGCACCCCGCAGGGCAAAGCCCTCGACATCGCTGAATCCGGCCCGTCGGAAGGCTTTGACGGCTCTTTCAAAGGCTCGAACGACTACGCTGACATCGCTGGCGCAGACGTTGTTATCGTAACTGCTGGTGTTCCCCGCAAACCGGGCATGTCCCGTGACGACCTGCTGGGCATCAACCTCAAAGTTATGAAATCGGTTGGCGAAGGCATCAAAGCCCACGCACCGGACGCATTTGTAATCTGCATCACCAACCCGCTCGACGCGATGGTTTGGGCTCTGCAGCAGTTCTCGGGCCTGCCCACCAAGAAAGTCGTCGGCATGGCTGGCGTTCTTGACTCGGCTCGTTTCAGCCACTTCCTCGCGACCGAATTCAACGTCTCCATGAAAGACGTTACTGCATTCGTTCTCGGCGGCCACGGCGACACCATGGTTCCTTCGGTTCGTTACTCGACCGTTGGCGGTATCCCGCTCCCGGATCTGGTAGAGATGGGCTGGAC
The DNA here is from genome assembly GCF_030410045.1 of Marivivens donghaensis. Taxonomy (NCBI): domain Bacteria; kingdom Pseudomonadati; phylum Pseudomonadota; class Alphaproteobacteria; order Rhodobacterales; family Paracoccaceae; genus Marivivens; species Marivivens donghaensis. The sequence continues at coordinate 208,812 of NZ_JAUFRA010000007.1, read as the reverse complement.
CACTCAGGACAAACTGGACGCAATCGTTCAGCGCACCCGTGACGGCGGCGCAGAGATCGTTGGCCTGCTGAAAACTGGCTCCGCATTCTACGCACCGGCAACTTCGGCTATCGAAATGGCTGAAGCTTACCTCAAAGACCAGAAGCGCGTTCTGCCTTGCGCAGCATACTGTGACGGCGAAATCGGCGTTAAAGGTATGTACGTTGGCGTTCCGACCGTAATCGGCGGCAACGGCATCGAACGCGTCATCGACATCAAGCTCAACAAAGAAGAGCAAGAGATGTTCGACAAGTCGGTTGATGCGGTCAAAGGTCTGATCGAAGCATGTAAAGCAATCGACCCGTCGCTGTCCTAATCGACACGACATCTGAATTGCACAGGGCGGTCTTCGGGCCGCCCTTTTTCTATTTGCGACTCTTCACAGTCGAATCCGCCTTAACATGCATGGCGAATGCCGCAACGCAACATTTGTGATCACACCCTTAAAACCTGTGATCACAAATGTCGGATTTTACCGCTCACACTAAAAATAAACGTTCTTTGCACCGTAATCATGTGCTTAGACGGTACAAACCGAAGCACAGCGAGGGACACTCGATGAACATTCATGAATACCAAGCCAAGGCGCTTCTGCGCAGCTACGGCGCTCCCGTCTCCGACGGTCGCCCCGTTCTGAAAGCAGAAGATGCGAAAACTGCAGCTGGCGAACTCGACGGCCCGCTCTGGGTTGTTAAGTCGCAAATCCACGCAGGTGGCCGCGGCAAAGGCAAATTCGTAGAGCCTGAAGCCGGTGAAAAGGGTGGCGTTCGCCTCGCTTTCTCCGTCGAAGAAGCTGCCGAAATGGCAAAACAGATGCTGGGCAAGACCCTCGTCACCCACCAGACCGGTCCGGCTGGCAAACAGGTGAACCGCATCTACATCGAAGACGGTTCCGACATTGAGCGCGAACTGTACCTCGCACTGCTGATTGACCGTCAGACCTCGCGCGTTTCGTTCGTTTGCTCGACCGAAGGCGGCATGGACATCGAAGAGGTTGCAGCGTCGACCCCTGAGAAGATCCTCTCGTTCTCTGTTGATCCGGCAACTGGCTACCAGCCTTACCACGGCCGTCGCATCGCTTTCGCTCTGGGCCTCTCGGGCACTCAGGTCAAAGAATGCGTTAAGCTGATGGGCATCCTCTACAAAGCTTTCATCGAGAAAGACATGGAGATGCTGGAAATCAACCCGCTCATCGTTCTCGAAGGTTCGGGCAGCCTGAAACTGCTGGACGCCAAAGTTGGCTTCGACGGCAACGCGATCTACCGCCAGCCTGACATCGCAGAACTGCGCGACACCACCGAAGAAGACCCGAAAGAGCTGGAAGCGTCGAAATTCGACCTGAACTACATCGCTCTCGACGGTGAAATCGGCTGCATGGTGAACGGTGCTGGTCTCGCTATGGCGACCATGGACATCATCAAACTCTACGGCGCAGAGCCAGCTAACTTCCTCGACGTAGGTGGCGGCGCGACCAAAGAGAAAGTGACCGAAGCGTTCAAAATCATCACCTCTGACCCGAACGTCAAAGGCATCCTCGTCAACATCTTCGGCGGCATCATGCGCTGCGACGTGATCGCAGAGGGCGTTATCGCTGCTGTTAAAGAAGTTGGCCTGAAGGTTCCGCTGGTTGTTCGTCTCGAAGGCACCAACGTCGAAAAAGGCAAAGAGATCATCAACAACTCTGGCCTCGACGTTATCGCTGCTGACAACCTGTCTGACGGCGCAGAGAAAATCGTGAAAGCGGTGAAAGGCTAAAACAATGGCAATCCTTGTAAACGAAAATACCAAAGTGATCTGCCAGGGCTTCACCGGCTCGCAGGGCACGTTCCACTCGGAACAGGCAATCGCATACGGCACCAAAATGGTTGGTGGTGTGACCCCCGGTAAAGGCGGTCAAGAGCACCTCGGCCTGCCAGTTTTTGACTCGGTTCACGAGGCGAAAGCAAAAACCGAAGCAAACGCGACCGTAATCTACGTTCCGCCACCGTTCGCAGCAGACTCGATCCTCGAAGCGATCGACGCTGAAATGGAACTGATCGTCTGCATCACCGAGGGCATTCCGGTGCTCGACATGATGAAGGTAAAACGCGCGCTGATCGACTCCAAGTCGCGCCTGATCGGCCCGAACTGCCCAGGTATCATCACCCCTGACGCATGCAAGATCGGCATTATGCCGGGTCACATCCACAAGCGTGGTTCGGTTGGCGTTGTGTCCCGTTCGGGCACCCTGACCTACGAAGCTGTGAAACAGACTGCGGACATCGGCCTCGGCCAGTCGACCGCTGTTGGTATCGGCGGCGACCCGATCAAAGGCACAGAGCACATTGACGTGCTGGACATGTTCCTCGACGATCCGGAAACCCAGTCGATCATCATGATCGGTGAAATCGGTGGTTCTGCAGAAGAGGAAGCAGCTGAATTCCTCGCTGAGCAGCGCAAAAAAGGCCGTTGGAAACCGACCGCTGGCTTCATCGCTGGCCGCACAGCCCCTCCGGGCCGTCGCATGGGTCACGCTGGCGCAATCGTCGCTGGCGGCAAAGGTGACGCAGAATCCAAGATCGAAGCTATGAAGTCGGCAGGCATCATCGTTGCAGACAGCCCTGCAACGCTCGGTGAAGCTGTGCTGAAAGCGATCAAGGGCTAAGATGCGCCCGCGTGCTCGTCATATGCAAAACGCAGCGGTCAGCCTCGTGCTGGCCGCTCGTCGCGCATTTTCGGGCAAAGCTATTGGCGGAGGCTGCTGATATGTGCCGCCTTCGCCCCATTTTCGATTTTTCGACCTCGCGCGAAACGCTCGCACCTCGTGTGTTTGTGATGCTGATTGCCGCGCTTGGTCTGATCCTCGTCAGCGCCTTTGCCTATGGCGCGTCGAACGATCCCGATCGCCTCTCTCCTCCGTTCGACACGTGCTACGAAACGCGTGATGGTAAGGTGTCCTACGTCGATGGCCTCGCCTCTGAGGGTTGGATTGATGTGGCTGACCGCGTTGGGGCGATTGCTCGCCTGACTGATGCGTTCTTGCCGATCAACGTGCCCGAACAGCCGTCGGATTGGGCTGGGATCATGGCCTATCGTGCGTCCACCGCCCTGCCCGATGCGAACACCCTGACCGAAGGCCGTGCGATCCTCGAACAAGAAGGCGCTACGCTTTTGCTGGCTGGTTACCGTGCCGACAATGGCGATCTGATGGTCGAGTGCGCGATCGCACTCCCTGACAGTCGCCTGACCGACAACTTCTTTGACGGTGCCGATCAAGACGACGATCACGAAGTCACCGTAACCGATGGCTACCGCATGATGACCCTTTCGGGCCTTCAAGCGGACGGCTCCGAAGCCGCTATCTACGTCATTCAACTGGTTCCCGAAACAGAGCCAGTCCCGCCCCTTGCCGCGTCGAACGCTGTGTTGACGCGCCTGACCATTCCCGCCCCCTCGAACTGAGGTTCAAACTATGAACGATCAATCCCCGAACGACGTGTTCCACGCATCTTCCTTCCTGCAAGGCCACAATGCGGAGTATATTGAGCAGCTCTACGCTCGTTATGCTGACAACCCAAATGCAGTCGACGAAAGCTGGCGCGATTTCTTCGCATCGCTTGGCGACACTCCGTCTGAGGCAAAAGCCGAAGCCGCTGGTGCATCGTGGACCCGCCATGACTGGCCGCCGGTTCCGAACGACGACCTGACCGCTGCGCTGGATGGCCAGTGGCCTGCAGACGCCAAAGCGGCTGGGGACAAGATCAAAGCGAAAGCCGCCGAAAAAGGCGCGTCGATCACCGAAGATCAAGTTCGCCTCGCGGTTCTGGACTCGATCCGTGCGCTGATGATCATCCGCGCCTATCGTATCCGTGGCCACTTGATCGCTGACCTCGATCCGCTGGGCATGCGCGACACCGTTCCGCATCCGGAACTTGATCCGAAATCCTACGGCTTCACGCCTGCGGACATGGATCGTCCGATCTTTATCGACAACGTTCTGGGTCTCGAAGTTGCGACCATGAACGAAATCATGGCAATCGTGCGCCGCACCTATTGCGGCACCTTTGCCCTGCAATACATGCACATCTCCGATCCCGAACAGGCGGGCTGGCTGAAAGAGCGGATCGAAGGTTTCGGCAAAGAGATCACCTTTACCCAGAATGGCCGTAAGGCGATCCTGAACAAACTGGTCGAAGCCGAAGGCTTTGAGAAGTTCCTCCATGTAAAATACATGGGCACCAAACGCTTTGGTCTGGACGGCGGCGAAAGCCTCATCCCAGCGATGGAACAGATCATCAAGCGCGGGGGCGCGCTGGGTGTGAAGGAAATCGTCATCGGTATGCCACACCGTGGTCGTCTGTCGGTTCTGGCAAACGTGATGTCCAAACCTTACCGCGCGATCTTTAACGAATTCCAAGGTGGTTCGTTCAAACCCGAAGACGTTGATGGCTCGGGCGACGTGAAATACCACCTCGGCGCATCGTCCGACCGTTCGTTCGACGGCAACGAAGTGCACCTCTCGCTGACCGCGAACCCGTCCCACCTTGAGGCGGTTAACCCCGTTGTTCTGGGTAAGGCACGCGCGAAAACCGACCAGATGAACGACCAGACCCGTCACTCGGTTCTGCCGATCCTTCTGCACGGTGACGCTGCATTCGCAGGTCAGGGCGTCGTGGCTGAATGTTTCGCCCTGTCGGGTCTGCGCGGTCACCGCACCGGCGGCACCATCCACATCGTTGTGAACAACCAGATCGGTTTCACCACTGCGCCGCACTTCTCGCGTTCGTCGCCCTATCCGACCGACAACGCACTGGTGGTTGAGGCTCCGATTTTCCACGTGAACGGTGACGACCCAGAGGCTGTTGTTCACGCTGCGAAAGTTGCGACCGAATTCCGTCAGAAGTTCCACAAAGACGTTGTCATCGACATCTTCTGCTACCGCCGCTTTGGTCACAACGAAGGCGACGAGCCGATGTTCACCAACCCGGCGATGTACAACCGCATCAAAAAGCACAAAACCACGCTCCAGCTTTACACAGAGCGTCTGGTCAAAGACGGCCTGATCCCCGAAGGCGAGATCGAGGATATGAAGGCCCAGTTCCAAGCCCTTCTGAACGAAGAGTTCGAAGCAGGCCGCGAATACAAACCGAACAAGGCTGACTGGCTCGATGGCCGTTGGTCGCATATGGACCGTCAGAAACAGGGCAAATATCAGCGTGGCAAAACCGCGGTGAAAGAAGCGACCCTGAAAGAAGTTGGTAAGGCTCTGACTACCGTTCCTGAGGGCTTCAACCTACACAAAACCGTTGGTCGCCAGCTCGAAGCGAAAAAGGCGATGTTCGACAGCGGCACTGGCTTTGACTGGGCAACCGCAGAGGCGCTGGCCTTTGGTTCGCTCCAGCTCGAAGGCTATCCCGTTCGTCTGTCGGGTCAGGACGCAACACGCGGCACCTTCTCGCAGCGTCACTCGGCCTTCATCGACCAGCAGACCGAAGATCGTTACTACCCGCTGAACCACATCCGCGAGGGTCAGGCTCAGTACGAAGTGATCGACTCCATGCTGTCCGAATACGCGGTTCTGGGCTTCGAATACGGCTACTCGCTGGCTGAACCGAACGCTCTGACCATGTGGGAAGCCCAGTTCGGCGACTTCGCAAACGGCGCGCAGATCATGTTCGACCAGTTCATCTGTTCGGGTGAATCGAAGTGGCTCCGGATGTCGGGTCTCGTGATGCTCCTGCCGCACGGCTTCGAAGGCCAAGGTCCGGAACACTCTTCCGCACGCCTCGAGCGCTTCTTGCAGCTCTGTGGTGGTGACAACTGGATCGTTGCAAACTGCTCGACCCCAGCGAACTACTTCCACATCCTGCGTCGCCAATTGCACCGCAACTTCCGTAAGCCGCTGGTTCTGATGACGCCGAAATCGCTTCTGCGCCACAAACTCTGCGTCTCGGATATGGCTGACTTTGCCGAAGGTTCGTCGTTCCACCGCGTTCTGTGGGACGATGCGGACACCGAAAAGAAAACCGGTCGTTCGACAGCGAACCTCGTCTCTGACGACAAGATCAAGCGTGTCGTAATGTGTTCGGGCAAGGTCTATTACGACCTCCTCGAAGAGCGTGACGCACGCGGCATCGACGATGTCTACATCCTGCGTCTGGAACAGTTCTACCCGTTCCCAGCACAGTCGATGATGAAAGAGCTTGAGCGCTTTAAAGACGCCGAAATGGTTTGGTGTCAGGAAGAGCCGCGCAACCAAGGTGCATGGACCTTTGTTGAACCCAACATCGAATGGGTCCTCACCCGCATCAAAGCGAAACACAAGCGTCCAGTCTACGCTGGTCGCGCTCCATCGGCATCGCCCGCAACGGGCCTCGCCAGCCAACACAAAGCCCAACAAGAAGCCCTCGTTAACGAGGCGCTGACCATCGAAGGAAAATAACCATGAGCATCGAAGTCCGCGTGCCCACTCTGGGCGAAAGCGTCACCGAAGCCACCGTCGCAACTTGGTTCAAAAAACCGGGTGATGCGGTCGCCGTTGACGAAATGCTGTGCGAGCTGGAAACCGATAAGGTCACCGTCGAAGTGCCGTCTCCGGCAGCTGGCGTGATGGGTGATATCGTCGCAAACGAAGGCGACACCGTTGGCGTTGACGCCCTCCTCGCCCACATCAACGAAGGCGAAGGCGCTGCACCTGCACCGCAAGCGGCGGCTCCTGCTGCGGCTCCTGCCGCTGCTGCTGCACCTGCTGGCAAAGATGTTGAGGACGCACCGTCTGCAAAGAAACTGATGGCTGAAAACAACATGGCCGCTGGCTCTGTTGCTGGCACAGGCAAAGACGGCCGCGTGATGAAAGAGGACGTTCTGAACGCTCTGAACGCACCTAAAGCAGCGGCTCCTGCCGCACCTGCTGCTCCACGCTCTGAAGCAAACGCTGCTCGCGAAGAGCGCGTAAAAATGACCAAGCTGCGCCAGACCATCGCGCGCCGCCTGAAAGAGTCGCAAAACACCGCCGCCATGCTCACCACCTACAACGAGGTGGACATGACCGAAGTGATGGCTCTGCGGAACCAGTACAAAGACCAGTTCGAGAAGAAGCACAAAGTCAAACTCGGCTTCATGTCCTTCTTCACCAAAGCTTGCGTGCACGCTCTGAAAGAAGTGCCGGAAGTGAACGCTGAAATCGACGGCACCGACATCGTTTACAAAAACTACGTAAACATGGGTATCGCTGCAGGCACCCCGACTGGCCTCGTTGTTCCGGTTATCAACGACGCGGATCAGATGTCCTTTGCTGACATCGAAAAAGCGATCGCTGACAAAGGCGCGCGTGCACGTGACGGCAAACTGTCCATGGCCGAAATGCAGGGCGGCACCTTCACCATCTCCAACGGCGGCGTCTACGGCTCGCTGATGTCCTCGCCCATCCTGAACCCCCCGCAGTCCGGTATCCTCGGCATGCACAAAATTCAGGACCGTCCGATGGCCATCAACGGTCAGGTCGTTATCCGCCCGATGATGTATCTGGCTCTGTCCTACGATCACCGCATCGTTGACGGCAAAGGCGCTGTAACCTTCCTCGTTCGCGTGAAGGAAGCCCTCGAAGATCCGCGCCGTCTGTTGATGGACCTGTAAGGCAAAGAGGCCCCGCCTCTTTCACCTTGCACTAACAACTCTCGGGGGGTCCGGGGGGCAGACAGCCCCCCGGCCTCTCAACAAAAGGCACCGATTGAACTCATGACCCCCGAACTCGAAGCCCTCGCATATGCCGCTTTGCTGCAAGGCCTACAGTTTGGCTGGATGTCGATCCGTGCAAACCTCGAACTCGGCGCTGGTGTCACAACAAGCCCCCGTGACCCTGACCGTTTGACCAAACCCTTAGTCGAGATGGTCAGCACCAAAACGGGCCGCCTCTTCCGCGCCATGAACAACCACTTCGAGGCGCTGATCATGTTCACCATCGCGGTCCTTGTGGTCGTGCTGGGGGACAAAACAACCGGATTTTCCGCGGCCTGCGCTTGGACCTACCTCGCGGCCCGCGTTCTCTACGTTCCGGCTTACTATTTCGGCTGGCGCCCTTGGCGTAGCCTGATTTGGATGGTCGGATTTCTCGCAACAATGGCAATGATTGCATCTGCCATTCTCTTTTGACTACGCTTGCCACACTTGTGGCTACTGAACAGGAGACTGCTATGTCCAGCTATGACGTTATCGTAATCGGCGCCGGCCCTGGTGGCTATGTCTGCGCAATCCGTTGCGCCCAGCTGGGGCTGAAGACCGCAGTTGTCGAAGGTCGTGACACCCTCGGCGGCACCTGCTTGAACGTAGGCTGCATCCCGTCCAAGGCCCTTCTGCACGCGTCGCACTCGCTGCACGAAGCCGAAGAGAACTTTGGCAAAATGGGCCTCAAGGTCGCGAAACCCAAGGTCGATTGGGCAGCGATGCTCGATTACAAACAAGGCGTGATCGACGGCAACACCAAAGGCATCGAGTTCCTGTTCAAAAAGAACAAGGTTGATTGGATCAAAGGTTGGGCCTCTATCCCCGAAGCTGGCAAAGTGAAAGTCGGCGACGATATTCATGAGGCGAAGAACATCATCATCGCAACAGGCTCCGAACCTTCTGCCCTACCGGGTATCGAAGTTGACGAGGAAACCGTTGTGACCTCGACCGGCGCATTGGCGCTGAAATCCATCCCAAAATCGATGGTTGTAATCGGCGCTGGCGTCATCGGCCTCGAACTCGGATCGGTTTACAAACGCCTCGGCGCTGATGTGACGGTCGTGGAATTCCTCGACGTGATCACCCCAGGTATGGACGGCGACGTTCAGAAGACCTTCCAAAAGATGCTCGCGAAACAAGGCCTCAACTTTGTCATGGGCGCTGCGGTTCAGGGTGTTGCCAAAGGCAAAGGCAAGAACACCGTCACCTACAAACTGCGTAAAGACGACAGCGAACACAGCATCGACGCCGAAGTCGTTCTGGTCGCCACAGGTCGCCGCCCCTACACCGCAGGCCTCGGCCTCGACGCTCTGGGCGTAGAGATGACCCAGCGCGGTCAGATCGCAACCAATGGCCACTACGCGACCAACATCCCGGGTGTTTACGCCATCGGCGACGCAATCGAAGGCCCGATGCTGGCGCACAAAGCCGAAGACGAAGGCATGGCTGTTGCCGAGGTTATCGCAGGTCAGGCCGGTCACGTGAACTACGACGTGATCCCGGGCGTGATCTACACCGCACCCGAGGTCGCTTCGGTTGGTAAAACCGAAGAGCAGCTCAAAGCCGAAGGTCGCGCATATAAGGTCGGCAAGTTCTCGTTCATGGGCAACGGTCGCGCAAAGGCTGTCTTTATGGGCGACGGTTTCGTCAAAATCCTCGCGGACAAGGCAACTGACCGTATCCTCGGTGCGCACATCATTGGACCAGCAGCAGGCGACCTGATCCACGAGATCTGCGTTGCGATGGAATTCGGCGCAGCTGCCGAAGATCTGGCACGCACCTGCCACGCGCACCCGACCTACTCAGAGGCGGTCCGCGAGGCGGCACTGGCTTGCGGCGACGGCCCGATCCACAGCTAAGACTTCCAAAGGGCGGCCCTCGGGTCGCCCTTTTCATTTGCGCTCCTGAAATTCCCCGATCCCGTCCAAACTCCGCCCCAATTCACAGGCACAAATGTCCTCAAGTTGTAACGAGGAGCCTGCGATATGCGCGGAATGATAACCCTGTTTTCGGTCCTATTGACCCTAGCCCTTATGCCATCACAGGCAGAGGCCAAACGATATTCCATTCCGAACACAGGCTTTGGCGAGAGCCTGCAATTCGTCGCCGAAACCGATCAAGTTGATCCCAACGGCAATCCGATGTCGCTTTGCTATCTTGGTGAAGGCATCGTTCTTTTGTCGGCCCAAATGACCTTTGAGGTTCAGGGCTATGTCCTCGCCGAAAACCGTTGCGAGGCCGATAGCTATTTCGAACTCACGCTCCAACAAATGATCATGGGCAAGGCCGCTGGCCTGATCCCCGCCGACGTGCCGCTTGTGCCTGAAACCCCTGCTGATATCAAACTGCGCAACTATGGGTTCTATGGTCTGATCGCGTTCATCATCGGCGTTGGCTTGCTCACGAAACTCATCGCTTCCAGGGGTGGTTTGCAGGTCATGACCAGCAAACGCGGGTCGCGTAAGTCCCGCTATAACGACGAAACCGCCGTCCATGCCTTGGCCGCGATGTGCTATGTCGCGACCTGCGATGGTGACTATGACCAACGCGAGATCAAACAGATTTCCCAGACGCTAAGCGCTCTCACAGGTTGCGTTTATACGCCGAAACAGATCATCGAGATGCTCAACTACACCGCCCAAGACAGCGACGCGGTTTCGGCCATCGGTGCGGACCTAAGCGAAAACGACCGCCATATCGTGATGGAGGCCGCAATGCGCATCGCCTTTGCAGACGGTAAGGTCGAGCAGGTCGAATATGACGCCATCGCCCGCATCGCGACCCTCTTGCAGGTTTCAGCACAGGTGATGCGTGATCTGATCCAGAAAATCGCGCACGCAGGTACGGGTCAGCCCGCGACAGCCTAACCCCTAAGGAGCCGTAGACCTTGGGTCACGTCGGCCCGCACGGCAAGCCGCAGCCCTGGTTCGTCGCCTGCCTTGAGCGCTGATAGGATCAGACGGTGATGTGGTGGCGGCTCTTTGCGGTTTAGACGCCCATAGAGCGCCCGCATCGTTGGCCCCATCTGGAGCCATACCGTCTCCGTCATCATCAACATCGCAGGTGCTTGTGCCCGTAGATAGAGCGTGCGGTGGAACTCTAGGTTCATGCGGATGTAGCCAATCGCATCATGCCGCGCGACCATCTGACTGACCGCCTGATTGATCGTCTCAAGCCGTTCGATCAGAGCAAAGTGCGCACGTGGCAAAGCGCGACTCGCCAGTTCGGGTTCAAGCATCGCACGCAGGGCCGCCAATTCCTCGATCCGTTCATTGGACAGTTCTGGCGTTGATACGCGCCCCGATGAGGACAAGAACAACGCGCCTTCCGCGACCAACCGACGGACGGCCTCGCGGGCGGGGGTCATGGACACGTCGAACTGTTTGCCAATGCCGCGCAGGGTCAACGAAGCCCCCGGCATGATCTCTCCGTGCATGACCTGCATACGCAAGGTGCGATACACCCGTTCATGGGCAGCGGCAGAGGGATCAGTGGGGCGGCTAGACGGTATCATGTGTCGTTTGTGATCACAAAAATTGCGCTCGTCAATCGCTGAACCGCACCCGATGCAGAACCTGCCCTTCGGTTTTCAGCCAGTGACGGGGGTCCTCATAGTCGGGGTAAATATCGGCCACGACATCCCAGAACGATTGAGAATGGTTCATTTCGACCAAATGCGCGACCTCATGCGCCGCTACGTAATCGAGCACCTCTGGAGGGGCCATAATCAACCGCCAGCTATACATCAGATCACCCGCAGAGGTGCACGACCCCCAGCGCGACCGTGTGTCCCGTAGGCTCAGTCGCCCGTAGCTGCGCCCCAGACGGGCTGCATAGCGATCTGACGCCTCGGCCAAGGCATCGCGGGCCTGATGTTTCAAAAAGGCCAGAACGCGCGTCCCTGCCCGATCTGGATCGTTGGGCACCTCCAACACCTCGCCCGTGAACCGCACCCGTTTGCCGGTGGTGCCCACAACGGGCACCTCATCCCCGCGAAACAGAACCGTTCCGTCGATCCCAACGGTGCGCTCTTCTCCCATCTTGTCCAGATGTGACCGCAGCCAAAGCTCCCGTTCACGCACAAAGGCGATTCCTTCGCGTTCATCCACGCGGGTCGGCATTGTCAGCGTCACGCGACCATCCAACCGCGAGATTCGCAGCGAAATTCGCCGCGCACGTGCAGAACGGCGCAGATTCACCGAAATCGGGGGGTTGCCAGCAAGCGTTATACGGCTCATATGCCTGTTCCTGATGTAAACCGGTGTCAAAGCCTTTGACACCATGGATGGCTTATGGCAGGTGGCATCATTCCACCGCAAGAGCGTGACAGATTGAAGGGATAGCCATGCCCAATGAAGAATGGGGAACAAAACGGATTTGCCCAACCACAGGCAAGCGTTTTTACGACCTAAACAAAAACCCGATCGTTAGCCCCTACACGGGCGAGGTCGTCAATATCGACTCGTCGAAAACCCGCACCATGATTGCGGACGCAGAAGACGCGCAGACCAAGAAAATGAAGGTCGAAGACGCGGATGATGATCTGATCCTCGACGATGATGACGACGAAGACGTAGATCTGGGCGATGATGTGCTCGACGAAGACGACGACGATACCGTGTCGTTCGACGATCTGGGCGACGTTGCTGCAGGCGACGACGAAGACTAAAAAATTCCGGCTCGGGCGAAATTTGCACTTGCACCCGCCCGAGCCAGCGCATAATCAGCGCAGCACGGCAGAAATGCCTACATTGATGGGGCCTTAGCTCAGCTGGGAGAGCGCCTGCATGGCATGCAGGAGGTCAGCGGTTCGATCCCGCTAGGCTCCACCAAATCCCCCCCCTTTACACCTTGATCACGTAGTCTTTGACCGTTGTTTCAACGACTTCCCACGTGCCTGAAAACCCTGGTCGGATGATAAAGCTATCGCCCGCTTTAACGGTTTTCTCTGATCCATCATCCCCGCGCAGGATCGAGTGTCCCGCAAGGATGCGGCAGTATTCCCATTCGTCATAAGACACCTTCCAAACCCCCGGTGTCGCCTGCCAAATCCCCGCATAGATACCGTCGCGATCTTCGATGTCCCACGAGGTAAAGACTGGATCGCCTGCGATGACCTTGGACGGGTCTGGGCGGCTCTCGACAGGATCAGCGGCGGATTGGGTGATGGATTGAAGTAGCGTCATGGGGGTCCCCTCTTTTGCCGCGATCAAATCCGAACCCATGCGTGATTGCCACATCTTTCTGAACAAAGCCCGTGGCTTGCCGTTATAGGTTGCATGATCGTCCCTGAACGCTAGGGTCGCGCCATATTTTATAACGTTGATCTTGGACTATCGGATGGCACCCTCTTTTGGCACCAGTGGCTTGCGTGGACTTGTCACTGAACTCACCCCCGAGCTGGTAACAGCCTATGTACAGGCGTTTTTGTCGGTCTGCCCTCATGGCGGTGCGCTCTTTGTTGGTCGGGACCTGCGACCATCGTCACCTGACATCGCGGGCCAAGTGATCGCTGCCGCTCGTGCCGTCGGCATTCGTGCGGTGGATTGCGGTGCAGTACCAACCCCCGCACTGGCCTTGGCCGCAATGTCCGCAGGCGCGGCAGCCGTGATGGTAACAGGCAGCCACATCCCCGCCGATCGCAACGGGCTAAAGTTCTACGTCCCGTCAGGTGAGATAAGCAAAGAGGACGAGGCCGCAATCAGTGCAGCCTATGCCGCGAAACAGGCTCCCGCAGCGGGCAATGGCGCGCTCGACCAGATCGACGCGACTACCCCCTATATCGCCCGCTACGTGACCGCTTTTGGCGCTGAGAGCCTCGCTGGGCTGACCATCGGCGTCTATGAACATTCCTCTGTCGCGCGTGACATAATGGCGGATGTGCTGACTGCCTTGGGCGCGACTGTAGTGCGCTTTGGTCGGTCCGAAGTATTCATCCCCGTCGATACCGAAGCCGTCGATCCCGAGACGCGTACCATGCTCGAAACGCTCTGCCGCGAACATGGGCTCGATGCGATTGTGTCGACAGATGGCGATGCAGACCGCCCGATGGTCACGGATGCAAACGGTCAAGTCATTGTCGGCGATGTGCTGGGCGTGATGACCGCGCTGATGCTTGCTGCGGATACGATCTGCACCCCCGTGTCATCGAACGACATGGTGCGCCGTCTGCCAGAGTTTGGATCGGTCCACCTGACCCGTATCGGATCGCCCTATGTGATCGCCGCAATGGAAGAGGCGCAAAAGAACCCGGCCAATCATGTGGTCGGATTTGAGGCGAACGGCGGGTTCCTGATCGGGTTCGAGGCGATCCTCAAAGGCCCGCTGCCCCCGCTTATGACCCGCGATAGCCTTTTACCGATTATCGCCCCGCTTGCCTCGGCCAACTTGGCTGGCAAATCCTTGGCTGACTGCGTTGCCGAACTTCCGCCATGCTTTACCGCGGCCGACCGCGTGCAAGAGATCAACCGCGATAAGGCGGCCGTATTCCTCTCGTCCCTGATCGAAGATGCAACCGTGCGCGCGACCTTTTTCGCGCCCTCAGGCAGCATCAACAGCGTTGATCTAACCGACGGCCTGCGGGTGAACTTTGACAACGGTCAGGTCGTGCACCTTCGCCCATCGGGCAATGCCCCCGAATTCCGCGTTTACGCACAATCCCAGAGCGCCGCAGACGCGGTCGAACTGGTTGAGACATATATGGCCCGCGTGGCCGCAGAGGTTTTGTAAGGATGACGACGCAACAACGAACCGCACTGGTAACGGGCTCTTCGGGCTTTATCGGGTTTCACCTTTGCCAAAAGCTGCTCGACGATGGGTTCCGTGTTGTCGGCATCGACAACCTGTCGGACTACTACGATGTCGCGTTGAAACAGCGCCGCCAGTCGATCCTGCTACAGAACCCGAATTTCCGCGTCATCAACGACAATATCGAAGCGCCGGGCCTGATGATGTCCCTCTTTGCCGAGGAAACCCCTGACGTCATCATCCACCTCGCAGCACAGGCAGGCGTGCGGTATTCGATCGACAATCCGCGTGCCTATCTGGAAAGCAACATCGTCGGCACCTTTGAAATTCTAGAGGCCGCCCGCGCCTATCCACCCGCACACATGCTGCTGGCCTCGACCTCGTCGGCCTATGGTGCGAACACGGTGATGCCTTATCAGGAAACGGTCAAAGCGGACCATCAGATGTCCTTCTACGCCGCTACGAAAAAGGCGACAGAGGCGATGGCACATTCCTATGCGCACCTCTACCACCTGCCCGTTACGATGTTCCGCTTCTTTACCGTCTACGGCCCGTGGGGACGCCCCGATATGGCACTGTTCAAATTCACAAAGGCGATTCTGAATGGTGATCCGATCGACGTTTATAACCACGGCGATATGAAGCGCGACTTCACCTATGTGACCGACCTCGTCGAAGGCATCCGCCTACTGATTGACGCAGTTCCCAAACGTCTGGACAAGGTGCCCGAGGGCGACAGCCTTTCCCCTGTGGCCCCGTGGCGCGTGGTGAACATTGGCAACTCTGACAGTGTGCAATTGACCGATTTCATCGCCGCGATCGAAGAGGCGACAGGCAAAACCGCAACCCGCAACATGATGCCAATGCAGGCGGGCGACGTGCCCGCGACGTGGGCCGATGCCTCGCTTTTGCAGACGCTGACGGGTTACAAACCACAAACGAATGTCCGCGACGGGGTGCAAGCCTTTGTCGATTGGTATCGCGATTACTACGAGGTCTAAGATGAAGATTGCCGTTGCAGGACTGGGCTATGTGGGCCTCTCGAACGCTGTGCTTTTGTCGCAGAACAATGAGGTGACCGCAGTCGATATTTCGGAAAACCGCGTGCAAATGGTGAACGGTGGCAAATGCCCCATCGTTGACAAAGAGATGGAAGAGTATCTGTCGCGCGGCGACCTGCGCCTCTCTGCGACGACCAGCACCGATGCCTACCGCGATGCAGAGTTTGTGATCGTCGCGACGCCCACGAACTATGATCCGCAAAATAACTACTTTGACACCTCCTCGGTCGAGGATATCATCCGTGCCGTTATTGCACAGAACCCCAAGGCAACGATTGTCGTTAAATCGACGATCCCCGTGGGCTTTGTCGAACGGGTTCGCGAAGAACTGAACACGGATCAAGTGATCTTTTCGCCCGAATTCCTGCGCGAAGGCCGCGCCCTCTATGACAACCTGCACCCCAGCCGGATCATCGTTGGCGAACGCTCGGACCGCGCCCGCCGCTTTGCCGATGTTCTGCTTGAAGGGGCAATCACCAAAGACGTTGAGGTTCTTTTCACCGACCCGTCCGAGGCCGAAGCGATCAAACTCTTTGCCAATACCTACCTCGCCATGCGCGTCGCGTTCTTTAACGAACTCGACAGCTATGCCCTGTCGCGCGGCATGGACAGCCGTCAGGTTATCGAAGGCGTAAGCCTCGATCCCCGCATCGGCAGCCACTATAACAACCCGTCCTTTGGCTACGGCGGCTACTGTCTGCCCAAGGATACCAAGCAGCTCCTCGCAAACTACTCTGAGGTGCCGCAGAACCTCATTGCTGCGATTGTGGACGCGAACCGCACGCGCAAAGACTACCTGTCTGACCGTATCATTGAGATGAAGCCGAAACAGGTTGGCGTCTATCGCCCCGTCATGAAAGCGGGCTCGGACAATTACCGCCAGTCGTCGGTGCAAGGCATCATGAAACGGGTGAAGGCCAAAGGGATCAAAGTCGTGGTCTACGAGCCCGTCCTCGACGCGCCTGATTTCTTTGGGTCAGAGGTTATCCACGACCTGAACGCCTTCAAAGACCAATGCGATGTGATCATCGCCAACCGCATGACCGACGATATTCGGGATGTCGCGGATAAGGTCTTTACCCGCGACCTCTTTGGCGAGGACTAAGAGAAACGCCCGCCGAATGTGGCGGGCGTTTTCGTTTATCCAGCGAGCAGGGCCGCGTTGCCCCCTGCGGCTGTTGTGTCGATGCACAGGTGCCGTTCGTGCGTCACATGACCAAGGTCAGGCATATCCGTGATCAGCGGAATGATCGGCCCCTTACGACGCGCCAGTGCCTCCACATAGGGGCGCGCACCGTTGCCCCACCAGATCGCACCGTGGAACCCGTTCAGCGTGGCGAGGGCAGAGGGCGCCAGTTCACCTTGCACCGCGATCGCAACACCGCCCAAGGCTTCGACCGCTGCGACCTGTGCCGCTACAGCCTCTACCCCTGGACCCATACAGAGGATCGGGCCACGCGGCAGGATAGAGAGCGTGTTGGCCTCACCCGTTGGACCGGGGAGTTCGATCTGACGAATGATGCCATTAGACTTGGCCGCGTTGATTGCGTCTTGGGTATCCGACAGGTCCGCAGCCGTTTCCCAATCCGCGCCCTTTGCTGCCGATTTCGGTGCCGCAAATCGATAGAGGTACTGCGGACCGCCAGCTTTTGGCCCAGTGCCCGACAGCCCCTCACCGCCAAACGGCTGGCTACCGACGACTGCACCGATCTGGTTACGGTTCACATAGAGGTTCCCGACATGGATACCGTCCGCGACTTCTTGGACGCGATTATCAATGCGGGTGTGCAGACCAAAGGTCAGGCCAAAGCCCTTTGCGTTCACCGCATCAATCACCTTTTGCAGGTTCGCCCCCTTAAAGGTCGCGACATGCAGCACTGGTCCGAAAATCTCGCGCTCTAGATCTTCGATCCCGTTCAACTTGATCATGGTCGGCGCGATGAAGTTCCCAGCATTGGGCACGGGCAGTTGATGCAGGACGGACCCATTGGCGGCGTCGATATAGGCGCCGATTTCTGAATAAGCGTCTTGATCGATGACTGGGCCGACGTCAGTGTTCAGGCTCCACGGATTACCAACAACCAGCTCGTCCATCGCGCCCTTAATCATGTCGATCACATGCGGGGCGACGTCCTCTTGGATGTAGAGGCAGCGCAGGGCGGAACACCGCTGACCCGCCGATTGGAAGGCCGAGGCCACGACATCGCGCACCGCCTGTTCAGGCAGCGCGGTCGAGTCGACGATCATCGCATTCAGACCACCTGTTTCCGCGATCAGCGGCGCAGACGGCGACATATGCTTCGCCATGGACTTGCGGATGATCAACGCCGTGTCGGTCGAGCCTGTGAACACCACACCCGCAATCCGTTTGTCCGATGTCAGCGCAGCACCAACTGTGCCGCCCTGCCCCGGCAGCAATTGCAGCGCAGAGGCGGGAACACCTGCTTCGATCATCAGGCGCACGGCGATGGTGGCAACAACAGGCGTTTGCTCTGCTGGTTTCGCCAAGACCGCGTTCCCGACAGCCAGCGCTGCCGCGATCTGGCCCGTGAAAATCGCCAAGGGGAAGTTCCACGGGCTGATCGCGGTAAAGATGCCCCGCGGGAAATGATCTGCCTCTTCGGCCTGATCCGCGTAGTAACGCAAGAAATCGACCGCCTCGCGCACTTCACCAACAGCATCGAGCAACGTCTTGCCTGCCTCTTGGGCAAGGGCCGCAAAGATCAGACCGTAGTTTTCCTCGTAAAGGTCAGCCGCCTTGCGCAAGACCGCCGCACGTTCAGCAACAGGCGCATACCACACCTTTGCATCCGCAATGGCGCGTTCAACGGTTGCGCTGTCAGCCTCGACCACGGTCGCGATGGTTTCACCCGTTGCAGGATTGATCACGGGAACCTCCACGCCTGTGGCTGGCGATACCGTGATTGGGCCAGCGTTGGGCAAGGCCACATCGCGCGCGGCAAAGACCTCTGCCAGCGTTTGTTCATCGCTCAAATCCCAACCCTTGGAGTTTGTGCGACCAGCGCCGAAAATCTCGGACGGGAGGACAAGGCCTGTTGGGGCCGTCGCTGTCTTGACCGCTTCAAACGGGTCGGTCGCGATCAATTCGGGCGAAACGGCCTCGTCCACGATCTGGTGCACGAACGACGAGTTCGCACCGTTTTCGAGCAAGCGACGCACGAGGTAAGCGAGCAGGTCACGATGTGCGCCGACAGGCGCATAAATGCGGCAGCGACCTTTGGTATCCTTGAGCACGATGTCATGCAGACGTTCGCCCATGCCATGAAGGCGCTGGAATTCGAACGGACGACCCTCTGCCATCTCCAGAATAGCGGCAACGGTATGGGCGTTATGTGTCGCGAACTGTGGGTAGATGCGATCGGTGTAATCAAACAGCTTTTTCGCGTTGGAAATATAGCTCACATCGGTCGCAACCTTCGAGGTGAACAGCGAAAACCCGTCGAGGCCTTGCACCTGCGCCAGTTTCATTTCCGTGTCCCAATAGGCACCCTTTACAAGGCGCACCATGATCCGACGGTCGAGGCGTGTTGCGGTTTCATAAAGCCAATCCAGCGCCGCCCCTGCCCGCTTACCGTATGCCTGAACCACAACACCAAACCCGTCCCAACCCGCGAGGCTTTCGTCGGACAGAACAGCCTCAATCACCTTGAGCGACAGAACCAGACGATCCTGTTCTTCGGCGTCGATGTTGAACCCCATCCCTGCCGCTTTGGCCTTTTGCGCAAGTTCCAGAACCACGGGCACCAGTTCGGCAATCACGCGGTCCTCGTGGGCGACCTCGTAACGCGGGTGAAGCGCGGAGAGTTTGATCGAAATCCCAGGGTTCGCTTCAACACTGCCTTTGGTGCACGACGCCGCGATCCCATCGATAGCGTTGGAATAGGCGATCGCATAACGGCGGGCATCCTCTGCAGTCCGCGCCGCCTCGCCCAGCATATCGTAGCTGTAGGTGTAGCCTTGCGCCTCTAGCTTTGCCGCGCGGTCGAGCGCCTTTGCGATGGTTTCGCCCAGAACGAACTGGCGTCCCATTTCCTTCATCGCACGCCCAACGGCGGTGCGGATCACAGGTTCGCCCAGACGTTTGATCGCGCCACGTAGAACACCAGCCATCCCCGGCTTTTCATCGTCGAGCACGCGGCCCGTCAGCATCAGCGCCCAAGTCGAAGCGTTCACCAGCGACGATGACGCTTCACCCAAGTGTTTACCCCAATCCGACGGCGCGATCTTATCCTCGATCAGTGCGTCGATGGTGTCCGCATCTGGCACGCGCAACATGGCTTCGGCCAAGCACATAAGCGCGACGCCCTCGCGGGTCGATAATCCGTATTCGGACAGGAAGTGCTCCATCAGGCTCGGGTCCGCAGAGGTGCGGATATTCCGAACCAAGCCCGCCGCACGCGCCGAGATTTTGGTGCGCGTCTCTGCCGACAAATCGGCCTGCTGGATCAGCGATTGAAGCAGGTCAGCTTCGGGAGCGAATTTCATAGAGCGTGTGAACGCGGTCATGGGCCGTGCAGGCATTGCTGTCACCTAGAATGGAAGTTTCAGCTATAATCCTGTTTTGCCGCGAATTTTGAAATGGGTCTTTTGACTGTATTGATGCTAATTTGCAATCTTTTGACCTGCAAATTTATCAACTTTCAAATCATGACCCCTTTCAGTCCACTTATGACAGTGAATTTTCCCATTTGAAATCTGGCCGCCGAGTCTTTCAAATCACTGCTTATTTCTTCTCGAATTTTTAACCATTTCCCAAAATACTCTGCGAAGGTTCCGCACATTTTTATGAAAATGTTTGGAATTTCCCCGCACTTACTTCGGTTCACTTGCTACATTTACCCCACGGCCCTACCACGGCCCAATTGCGACGCTTTTGGATAGAAAATGATTACACCGATTATACTTTGCGGCGGTTCTGGCACACGGCTCTGGCCGTTGTCCCGTAAGTCCTATCCAAAGCAGTTCGTGCCGCTCGTTGGTGACAAAACCCTGTTTCAAGGTTCAGCCCTCCGCATGACAGGCACCGATTTCGCAGCGCCAATCGTAATCACCAACTCCGATTTCAGGTTCATCGTGACCGAGCAGTTGCAAGAGGTCGGCATCGACCCCGGCGCGATTATGATCGAACCCGAAGGCCGCAACACTGCGCCTGCGGTCCTCGCCGCGGCCCTCTATGTCGCGCGCAAAGACCCTGATGCGGTCCTGCTGGTCGCCCCGTCTGACCACATTATTCCTGATACCAAGGCGTTCAAAGCCGCGATTGAGGCTGGCCTCAGCGCCGTTGACAGCGGTCAACTCGTGACCTTTGGGATCACCCCGACCCATCCTGAAACCGCCTACGGCTATCTGGAACTATCGACCCCATCGGACGGCCAACCCGTTGCGCTCAAACGGTTTGTCGAAAAACCAGACGCCCAACGCGCCGCACAGATGTTGGCCGAGGGGTCGTTCCTCTGGAACGCAGGTATATTCCTCTTCCGCGCCCGCGACATCATCGCAGCCTTTGAAACCCATGCCCCCGACCTGATGGCCCCCGTAACGGCAGCGATTGAAACGGGTCATGTCGACCTCGGCTTCTGCCGCCTCGGGCCTGAGGCTTGGGCGGGTGCCAAAGACATCTCCATCGACTACGCCGTTATGGAAAAGGCCGACAACCTGTCGGTCGTGCCCTTTGACGGTGGCTGGTCCGATTTGGGCGGCTGGGATGCCGTCTGGCGGGAAAGCGACGCGGATACCAACGGCGTCGTCACCTCTCGCGATTGATTGCGCCGACAGCCTATTGCGGTCTGACAGCGACCGACTAGAGGTCGTGGGCATCGGCCTGAAAAACGTAATGGCCATCGCGATGAACGATGCGGTTTTGATCGCCGACATGTCCCGCGCCCAAGATGTGAAAAAAGCCGTCGACGTGCTCAAGGCCAAAGGCTCGACGCAAGCGACCACCTTCCCCAAAGATCACCGCCCTTGGGGCTGGTTCGAAAGCCTCGCCATCAGTGACCGTTTTCAGGTCAAACGCATTCATGTGCACCCCGGTGCGGCGCTGTCCCTGCAGAGCCACCACCACCGTGCCGAACACTGGATTGTCGTGACGGGCACCGCCGAGGTCACCATCGACGACAAGGTCCAATTGGTGACGGAAAATGAATCCGTCTACATCCCCCTCGGCGCGGTACATCGCATGAGAAATCCCGGCAAAGTCCCGATGGTCCTAATCGAGGTCCAGACGGGTGCCTACCTCGGTGAAGATGACATCATTCGATACGAAGATGTCTATGCTCGCGGACAAGGAGCGAAAGGCTAACCTTCATGAAAAAAGCTCTTATTACGGGGGTAACTGGCCAAGACGGCAGTTACCTAGCGGAATTCCTATTGTCTAAAGGCTATGAAGTTCACGGGATCAAACGCCGTGCATCATCCTTTAACACCCAGCGCGTCGACCACATTTACGAGGATCGACACACCGACAATGCGCGCTTCAAACTGCACTATGGCGATCTGACGGACACGTCGAACCTGACCCGCCTGATCCGCGATATTGAGCCCGATGAGATCTATAACTTGGGCGCACAGTCCCATGTGGCTGTGTCGTTCGAAGCACCTGAATATACTGCGGATGTCGACGCCATGGGCACGCTGCGTATCCTCGAAGCGATCCGTTTCCTAGGCCTCGAGAAAAAGACGCGGTTCTATCAGGCCTCGACCTCTGAACTCTTCGGCCTCGTCCAAGAAACCCCGCAGCGCGAGACGACACCGTTTTACCCGCGTTCGCCCTACGCGGTGGCGAAAATGTATGCCTATTGGATCGCCGTGAACTACCGCGAAAGCTACGGCATGTATGCCTGCAACGGCATCCTCTTTAACCATGAATCCCCGCGTCGTGGTGAGACATTTGTGACCCGCAAGATCACCCGCGGATTGGCGAATATCGCGCTCGGCCTCGAAGATTGCCTCTACATGGGCAACATCGACAGCCTGCGCGATTGGGGCCACGCCAAAGACTACGTGCGGATGCAGTGGATGATGCTGCAACAGGAGACGCCAGAGGATTTCGTGATCGCGACAGGCGTTCAGTATTCGGTACGCGAATTCATCACGTGGACCGCCGCAGAGCTGGGCATTTCGGTCGAGTTCACAGGCAAAGGCGTCGATGAGGTCGCGACTGTGACAGGGATCAACGGCGACTTGGCCCCCGCGCTGAAAGTGGGTGACGTGATCATGCGTATCGACCCGCGCTACTTCCGCCCCGCAGAAGTTGAAACGCTATTGGGTGATCCGACCAAGGCCAAGAAAGTGCTCGGCTGGGTGCCCGAAATCACCGCCCAACAGATGTGCGCAGAGATGGTCGCTGAGGATCACAAATCCGCGCGGCGTCTGCAACTACTCAGGGAATACGGGCTCGAACTGCCTGTAGCACTGGAGGGCTGACATGACCTACGATCTGACGGGCAAACGTATCTGGGTCGCGGGGCACCGCGGCATGGTCGGCGGCGCGGTCGTGCGGCGTCTGGGGTCCGAGGGCTGCAAGGTCATCACCGCAGGTCGTGACGTAGTCGATCTGGTGGACCAAAAGGCCGTCCACGATTGGATGAAAGCGACAAAACCCGACGCAATCGTGCTCGCTGCCGCGAAGGTCGGCGGCATCCACGCGAACGCCAGCTATCCCGTGGATTTCCTCTACGAGAACCTGATGATCGAGGCGAACATCCTCCATGCCGCCCACGAGGCCGATGTGGAGCGCCTTCTGTTCCTCGGCTCTTCCTGCATTTACCCAAAGTTTGCGGATCAACCGATCCAAGAGGCCAGCCTCCTCACGGGTGTATTGGAGCCGACGAACGAATGGTATGCGATTGCGAAAATCGCGGGCCTCAAACTGGTTCAAGCCTACCACAAACAACATGGCCGCGACTGGATTTCGGCCATGCCCACGAACCTCTACGGTCCGGGCGACACCTACGATCTAGCGACCAGCCACGTCCTTCCTGCGCTATTGCGCAAGTTCCACGAGGCCAAAGAGCGTGGCGACAAAGAGGTCGTCGTTTGGGGCACGGGCACTCCGCTTCGCGAGTTCCTGCATTGTGATGATCTGGCTGACGCGCTGGTGTTCCTGCTGCGCAACTATTCGGGCAACGACCACATCAACGTGGGGTCTGGCGTTGAGGTCACGATCAAAGAACTAGCCGAAACCATCGCAGAGGTCGTCGGCTATGACGAGGCCCTGACGTGGGACACCACAAAGCCCGACGGCACCCCACGCAAACTGATGGACAGTTCCCGCCTGCATGCGTTGGGCTGGAACAACGTGCGTGATCTCAAAGAAGGGATCGCGCAGACCTACGCGGATTGGATCGCCAATGGCTAGGGTCGCTTCAAACGATGTGATCTATGACGTCCTCGGCGTGCCAATCACCGCGACAAACCTCCAATCCGCCGCTGACCGCATTCATGGATGGAAGGGTGGGCAGTCCCGCTATGTCGGCTGCCGCGATGTGGCGAGCCTCATGGTCATGGCAGAGACACCTGACCTGCTGGCGATTGCGAAAAACGCGGCGATGAACGTGCCCGATGGCGCACCTGTCGCGCTTCTTGGGCGGATCAAAGGCCATGCGGTCAGCCGTACCTGCGGCCCTGACCTCATGGAAAAACTACTCACCGATCCCGCCTATCATGACCTGAAACATTTTTTTTACGGTGGCAAAGACAGGATCGCTGAGTTGCTTGCGCAGAGGTTTACAGCCAAAGGCGCCCAGATCGTCGGAACCTATTGCCCGCCCTTTCGCCCTCTGACGCCGACCGAAGACGCGAGGATCATTGCGCAAATCCACAACAGCGGTGCCGACGTCGTTTGGGTCGGGATTTCGTCGCCAAAGCAAGACATCTGGATGGCGGAACACCTTGGGCGCATCAACGCAACGATGATCGGAGTGGGGGCCGCGTTCGATTTCCATTCTGGTGCCGTTGAACGTGCCCCAAAGTGGATGCAACGCGTTGGATTGGAATGGTCGTTCCGACTGCTTCAGGAACCTCGCAGGCTGTGGCGGCGGTATCTCATCCTCGCCCCGAAATTCGTGTTTCGCGTCCTGACCACAAACATAGGGACAGCATAACAATGTCCAGTCTGTCAGGGTTACGCGTTGTTTTCGCCACCACCGTCCTACCCGATGAGCGGGCCAATGGCGGTGAGATTTGTTCGCAGGAATTCATCGACGTTCTGCACGACAATGGCGCCGAGGTCAGGGTCGTTGGATATGAACGGGTGGGTCGCGGCCCGCTGCCCCCCGATCCATCGGTCTATTCTGCTGGGCCGTGGTTTATCGAGATGGCCGATGCTGGTTGGCGCCGTTTTATATGGCTGGCACAGGCGTTCCTCACCCATGCACCTTTTACCCAGACCAAGTTCAAAAGCACCGCCTATGTCCGCGCGTTGCGAAACGCGCTGGGTGACGGGGCCGACGTCCTAATCATCGACCACGCGCATATGGGTTGGGTCGCGGAATTACCCGACCTGCCCGCTCGCAAACTGTTCATCGCGCACAATTTGGAACATTCGCTCTATAATGATATCGCGCAGAACGGTTCGACGGCAAAACGAGCGATATATGGCCGTGAGGCACAGTTACTCATGGCCAAAGAGGCGACTCTGGGGGCCGAATGCAGCGCCACGGTCACCCTATCCAACGCGGACCGCGATGGCCTTGCCCGTTTGGGCGTCCCCGCCGACAAGATCACCGTCATCGACCTGCCTGGACAAGCGTTCGACCTGACCCAGCCCGTGCAGCCGAAAGCCTATGACATCGGCCTCATCGGAAGCTGGCAGTGGGACGTAAACCGCCAAGGTATCCTGTGGTTTCTCTCCAACGTCTTACCCCATCTGCCGAACAACCTGACCGTCGCCATTGCGGGCAGTGGTTCGGAGACGTTGCCAACCAACGATCCCCGCGTGAAGAAACTGGGGCGCGTTCCCGACGCGGGGCAGTTCATGCGCGCTTGCCGAGCACTCGCTGTCCCGACGGTGATGGGATCGGGCATTCAACTCAAAACCATCGAAGGCATTTCGGTTGGCGTCCCGATGGTCGTCACGCCCTTGGCCTTGCGCGGGATCGATGACGCGCCATCGCATGTCCGAGCCGCTCAGACCGGCGTCGAATTTGCGGCGGCCCTGACCGAAGCGATGACCTCCACCCCAACGGAGATCGACCCCAAATGGGCCAGCCGCCGCCATGAGCGATTCCGCGAAACTCTGCTTTCGGTCTTCGAACAGATCGGGGGCGCGGCATGACACAGAACATTCTGATCAATTCGCTCCCCAAGAGCGGGACGCATCTGCTGGAAAAGGCGCTCATGGTCTTGGGTGGCGCGGCGCGCGAAAATGGGCGAACCGTTCTCGAACGGGCGACAGATAAGATCGGTCTCACACCGCCACCCTTCCTCGACCGTCGAACTGCAGGGCGTTGGGGAAGGCTGCGCGGCTACGGACAGCGCGATCAGAGCGTGCATCCCACGGACGTTCCCGTCGGGGTCTTTTCGCCCTATTTCGTTCCCCGCTCCGTGTTCGAAAGCTGGCTCCGAAACCGTCCGCTAACCTCTTTTGGCAAAGCACATGTGCCTTTCAGCCCCGCCGCAATGGAGGCCTTTGACGTCACTCAGACGAAGGCCATCACCATTCTGCGTGACCCTCGCGCGGTGGCGGCCTCGATGATCCCCTATGTCTTGGATGCGCGGAACTGGAACCATTATTTGCGCCCCTTTTACGAGACCCTGACCGAGGACGAACGCGTCAATTTCACCATTTACGGCGGATACGCCAATCCGCCAGGACTGGCTGTCAAATCGCTAAATGACGCGTTCGAGAGCGTGCTAAATTGGGACCAACATGTCGGCACCCTGATCATCAAATTCGAAGACCTCGTTGGACCCCAAGGGGGCGGCACCACCGACGCACAATCGGCGTGTTTTCAGGCCATTGCCGCGCATCTGAAACTCCCTATGACCGATGATCTCTGGGCAAAGGTGAGCCAAGTCTTTGACCCGTCCTCACCAACCTTTCGCGGGGGACGGATCGATGGATGGCGGGATCGGCTGACGCCAAGCCAAATCGCGCGAGTTGAGGCCTCTCTCAACCCTGCTCTGATGCGACGGGCGGGATATGACGACTGAGAAAACAGCCATAAAAGGCAGCATGATCCTCGCCATTGCCCGCGTCGGCACCATGGTGCTCGGCTTTGGGATCAATGTGCTTTTGGCGCGCGTTCTGCCCATCGAGAGCCTCGGCACGTATTTTCTTTTGACGAGCTTTGCTCAAGTGGCGGCCTTGATTGCGCTCGGAGGGTTTAACCAAAGTACGGTGCCAATGCTGTCGGGGTCTGACCGTGGTTGGCCTGTCATACGGGGTAGCGGGCTGTTCCTTATCCTCTCGATCAGCGTTATTTGCGGCGTTGCGATCCTGTTCGCGCCTTTAGTCCCGATGTCAGACGGGGCCGTGCCCTACATGGCGATCCTGCTTATTTGGATTATCGCCCGCGCAACAACCCAAGCCATTGCCCATACACTACGCGCCTTCGGACGTATGATCGACTTTGGCCTGCACGAAGTGTTTTCGTTCAACCTTATGCTGTTCATCGCCTGCGCTTTGGCCTTCTTCCTCGGACAAACCCCCGACTTAACGCAGATCG
The DNA here is from genome assembly GCF_030410045.1 of Marivivens donghaensis. NCBI lineage: Bacteria > Pseudomonadati > Pseudomonadota > Alphaproteobacteria > Rhodobacterales > Paracoccaceae > Marivivens > Marivivens donghaensis. The sequence goes on along the minus strand of NZ_JAUFRA010000007.1, from coordinate 181,574 downwards.
TGTGGATCACGGCGATTGCTGCTGCGCTCTGTGTTCCGTTGTCCTTCGCCAGCCTTGTCCCTGCCTTGCGGGCGCTGCCGAAAATGCGAGGGATCGACTTTGCACCCGTGGCTAAAACCAGCCTGCCGCTCGCGATTATCGTCATCGCGAATACGGCCCTGTCAGAGGCACACCTGTGGATCGCAGGCACATTGGGCGACACGGAAGCGGTCGCATTGTTCGAGGCTGCCTTGCGCGTCATGCGGTTGCTGGCGCTGCCGCTCATGGCCGTTAACATGGCCATCGGACCACAGATCGCACATCTCCGGAAGGCCGGTGAAACGGTTCCGCTCGAAAGGCTTTTGCGCCAGTCAGCGACGGTGATTATGGCAATTTCGCTTACCGCGATGAGCGGTTTGGCAGTAGCTGGCCCGTCTGTCCCAAGCCTCATTTTCGGGGATGCCTTTGCCGCCGCTTGGCCAGCATTCCTCATCCTTTTGGTCGGGCAAGCCGTCAATGCCACGACGGGATCGCCGATGCTGTTGATGACCGTCACAAACGGGCAGCGGGTCGCCATGATCTTTGCGATCGTCACGAGCGTCTTGGGCATCAGCGTGTCACTCATCCTCGGACAAATCGATCCACTATGGGGCGTCGCCATTGGGGCCAGCGTGACGGTGATCGTCCAGAACCTACTGGCGGTTTGGTATTGCGCGACCCGCATGGGGATCAAGACATACCCCACCCTGCGCTTTGGTAAGGAGCTGTTCTGATGGCTGTGAAACCGGTATTTCTGCTCTCCCTTCCGCGATCTGGGTCCACCATGTTGCAGCGGGCCTTGGGGCGGCATCCGAACATCGCGACACTATCAGAGCCGTGGTTTCTTTTCGGCCTGATCCCACCCACCGCGATCGACGAAGCCGTCGCAACCTATGAGTATTCCACCTATCGCATGGCGATTGAGGACCTCACGGCGGCGCTCCCCAACGGGGTGGACGATTGGAATGACGCCATGCGCAGCGCAGCGCAGGTGATCTATGACCGTCTCTGCCCTGACGATCAGGCGCTCTTCTTCCTAGATAAAACGCCGCGCTACGCTTTGGCACCCAAAGCCGTTACCGCGTTGTTCCCTGATGCCCCCGTGATCATCTTGTGGCGCAATCCGCTGGCCATCGCTGCGTCTATGATGACGACGTGGAGCAAGGGTCGATGGAACCTGTTTCGGTTCAAACAGGATTTAGACATCGCCCTCCCCCGCCTCATCGACTTTGCACGGGCCAACGATTCCGCGCTGACGATCCGGTACGAGGAAGCCTCCGCGAACCTCGATGCAGCGACGGCTGCGGTCTGTGATCACCTTGGCATCGCCAGCGCGAACTCGAGCGAAAACACCGACGTCACGCTCTCGGGGCGCATGGGGGATCCGACGGGCGGGATGAAGCAGGTCGCGGCGGATGATCGATGGAAGGCGATGTATTGCAACCCGCTGCGCCGGTGGTGGGCGCGGCGGTATCTGGATCGGATCGGGCGGGATGGCTTGGCCGTGATGGGCTATGATATCGACACGCTGAAATCGGAGCTGAAGACCTGCACGGGTGTTTTCAGGTATCTCGGCACGGACCTGTTGTTGATGCCATGGGGGATGCTGCGGGCGGTGTTCGTGCTGCCCTTGATCGGGCGACAATTGCGCCGACTGTTCGCGGGCCAGCCCGTGACGGAGGTCGATTGATGCAGGCTGCCCTAACACAGGATCACGCCCCTTCAGTCGGACTTGGGGCGCGGCTGATTTATACCTCAGTTCTGTTTTTGCTCGCTATGGCAGTGGACCCGACGGATAGCGGTCTGGGCCTGCCGCTGACGTTTCAGTTCCTGCCTGCACTCATCGCGATTTTCGGCGGTGCGGCCTATCTGGCCCAAGGCTTCCGCCCCGTCGGGGGCATCATTTGGCAAGACATCGCCTTTGCTGTTTTGATCACCATGATCACCCTCGGCGGCGCGTCAACGAGCTATGTGACGGGCAATACCGCCGACAGCTTTCTGCGCCTCGCCCTCTCAGCACTGAGCTATATTCCAATCCGCATGATGGCGAGCGTGCCTGAGGACCTCGATTGGTTCATGCGCAAACTGACGTGGCCTGTGATTGTCATCGGCCTCCTGATGTCGGCGCAGCTATTCTACTGGCAAACCGTCGGCCCGTTTCTGACACAGCGGTCGGGCATTAACCATATTTTCCATGAAGAGGTTTTCCTCATTGGCGTAGCGACAATTGTTGCTGCGATTGGCTTGGCAGATCGCCCTATTCTAAGGGTGATCATCATGGCTACGCTGATTTTGGGGCAGTTTTGTACCTTTAAAATCACGGGCTTCCTGACGGCCTTTGCCACCATCGGCATCCTGCTTTTGATCCCGATCCGTTGGGTGAGCCAAACCCCGAACCGCTCTGTCGTGTTGCGATTTCTCAGCATAATTTATGCACTGATCGGTGTCGGCATTTTTCTAACTTGCCTTCCGATGTTCGTTGATCACCTGCCGTCGGGCAGTCGATCAGTCAGGCTCTACACCTACGCAATACGCTGGCAGGAATTCCTCGATGCGCCAGTCTTTGGGGCGATGTTTCATGGATCCCCGCTCGTGCCAGTTCAGCGGCAAAACCTGATCATCCCGAGCCACAGTGACCTCCTCGACCTCCTCGCTTTTGGCGGCACGGTCGGGATGCTCGCGCTGGCGCTGCCCGTTCTATCGTTTGTTTTCAGCATCTTCCGCCTCAGACTCATGACTTCGGAGCGACTGGTCGCGCTGTTTAGCTACAGTCTCGTCGTGATGCTGGTCATTGTGATGGCGTTTAACCCCGTTTGGCTCCAACCCAAGATGGGTGGTTTTTTGTGGATGGGGTTCGCGGTCATGGCGGGTGTTCTGTCGCGTTCATCCTTTAACTCGAGGTCCGTTGCACCATGATCCCTACCATCGCCGTCCTTTTAACCTGTTTTAACCGTCGCGCCAAAACGCTCGCCGCGCTTGAGGCACTGTTCAAACAAGACGGCGCTGGGACGACGTTTGCGCTGAATGTGTTTCTGGTCGATGATGGCAGCAGCGATGGCACAGGCGATGCGGTGCGTGGGGCCTTTCCACAGGTGCATGTCATTGATGGCACGGGTGATCTCTATTGGAACGGTGGAATGCGGCGGGCGTTTGAGGGAGCATTAGAGCAATCGTTCGACTACATGCTTTGGCTCAACGATGACACTGATCTGAACAATGATGCGATCCTTCGGTTGCTTGAGACTACGCGGCTGCTTGCAGAACAGGGAAAAGACAAAACAGCCGTCTTTGGATCGACCTGCGATCCGCAAACGGGGGAGCTCACCTATGGTGGTTTTCAACGGCGAAAGGGGCCGATTTTACGATTGCAGCACGTTGGCCCTGACCAAAACCATCCGTGCGAAGTCACCACGATGGCAGGCAATTGCGCCCTCGTCAGCAAGGCTGCCGTTGATGCGGTTGGAAACTTAGAGCCTCGGTTTTTCCATGCGTGGGGCGATGTGGATTACGGGATGCGGCTGCGCGATGCGGGGGGGAGCGTTTGGCTCGCGCCTGGGTATTTGGCCCAGTGCGACCCGAACCCCGCCGCGCAACGGTGGCGCGACGACCCCAGCCTGAGCCTGCGGGATCGCCTAGCGCACCAGAACTCTTTTCGGGGACTTTATCCCCCTGATTGGCTGTTGTTCATGCGTCGACATGGCGGGCTACTGTGGCCGTTGGCGTGGGCCATTCCCTATGTCCAACTCATCACCCGCCACCTTAGGTTCAAGCTATCGGCGTAAGCGTTACATTCTGAATACGACGCGCCGTCGGGGCGAGGTCATAGCCAGTTGCCACCGTCACTCCGTTGCGGGTTTCGACGCCACCGCCGTCATAGGTCAGCACAATGTCATATATCCCGTTCCAACCATTGAGCGTGACACTTTCAGCAGCGCGGGAGGTTGGGACATAGCTCGTGCCTGTCCCGATCTCGACCTGAACACCCAATGCGACGACGGTTTCGCCTGCGGTCGCGCTAAACGGCCCAATGCCAAACTTGCCAGAGGTGCTACCCGCGTTCGGGGTAAAGGTGTAGGACACGGTATAGACCCCGCCCCCAAGCGCAGCATTGACGATATCAGTAATCGCCCCCGCAGCAGCGCTATGCACACCCAAGGTGCCGACTGTGCCAGACAGCGAGCTATCGACGCCCGCATCCACGTTCCGCAATGAAAGGAACATCGCGCCCGACGTGCCAGCCATATACCAGACACGCACACGGAGGTTCTGGCCCGCAGACCAGCCGTCCGTATCTGCCTGAAGCCGATGCCACTTTGCCCCGCTGCCAGCGACCGACATACCAGAAAAATACCCTAACGCATTCAGCGATAGTGGCGTCGATGTTGACACAAGATCGGCCCAATCGGTGAGGTTCGGCTCTGACCCGTGGACAAGGTTGGTTGACGCGGGTTCAACCAACAGTCCCCGTGGGGCGAGCGTTTGGGGATCATAGTCGAAACGTGGTTGGTCATTGCCCACAACCTCGAGCGCTCCGGCAGGGTTGATACGCGTGCCCGAGGACGCACGCGAAAGCGCAACGCCCGCGGGGAGGCTTTCGGTCAGAAACGACAGCACGATAAGACCATTACCCGCAATTGCAGGGCGCTGCCCCAATTCAGCGATCGAAAATCCCAGCATGATCATACCACATAGCCGTGGATGCCCGTGGCCGTAGTTCCCGTCGCATGGACCTCTTTGATCCCCACGGGGAGGATGGATTTATGACCAACCGTCACTGTGCGCAGCGTGTCAGCGACGGTTTTCACGACCAGCACACCGCCCGTTTCGACGTAAAGCGCGACCGCAACGTCCGCCAATTCGACACCATCGGCAGGCGTCATTGGCACGATGTCTCGCGCTGGACCAGAGAGGGACAACGTGCGGTTCTGAAATGGGTTCGACATGGTTACTCCGTTCTGTCAGCGGGCAAATTCGCCCTGTTGACAGACACAATAGCAATGCCGCGTTAATCCCTGTTCAATCGACCGTACGCTGGGTCATTCGCGGGCACGCAACACCCGTGCAGGTTTCGCCGCTAAGGGGCGCAGGGCAAAGGCCAGCCCCGCCAACAACGTGGTGCCCATACCGCCCAGAACAATCAGCACGGCGTTGGACCAGATGGGGGCAAAGCTCGTCTCCATCACAAAGGTCGTCACGGCCCAACCGCCAGCGATCCCCGCGATCAACGCGACCACCCCAGCCGCCAATCCCAATAGGACCGAGCGGAGCGCGAAGCTACGTAGGATCAACCGTCGATCCGCGCCGAGCGTTTTCAGGACCGCCGATTCAAACACCCGCGCCCGTTCGCCCGAGGCCGCAGCGCCGATTAGCACGAGGAACCCCGTGACCAGCGTAGCAAGCGCACCATATCGCGTGGCCGCAGCGATGCCCGCGACAACGACCATGACTTGATCAATAGCATCGCGCACACGGATCGCGGTTATGTTGGGATAGCTATTGGCGAGGTCACGCAGGATCGCTGCCTCAGCTTCGGGTTGGGCGTAGACGGTGCTGATCCAGCTATGCGGCGCACCCGCAATGGCCGCGGGGTTCAGCGTCATGACAAAGCCCATGCCCGCATTGCTAAAGTCCACTTCGCGGAAGCTGGTGATGGTCGCGGTGATGTCACGACCAAGAATGTTCACAGTCACCTCATCCCCGAGGGTAAGGCCCATCTCAGCAGCTTCTTCGGCGGCAAAGCTGACCTGCGGTGGACCATCGTAACCCTCAGGCCACCATGTGCCTTCGGTCACGGTCGTGCCATCGGGTGGCGTATCGCCATAGGTTAGCCCACGGTCACCACGAACAACCCAGTGATCGACCACATCCGTTGCTTTAACCCCGTTGATGCGGGTCACGATCCCGCGCAGCATCGGTGCGGCCTCATAGTCTTTGACCGCTGGATCGGCGTCTAAACGCGCGCGAAATCCGTCGATCTGATCGGGCTGGATGTCGACAAAGAAATAGGAAGGCGCGACATCGGGCAATTCATCCGAGATCGCCGCGCGAAGGTTGCCGTCGATTTGGCCGACCGCTGCCAGAACCGACAAACCAAGACCGAGGGACAACACGACCGACGTCGCCTCTCCCCCTTTGGCACCGATGGAAGCCAGTGCCAGTCGAAGGGTCGGACGCCCCCGCGCGGCACGGCGGAACCTGCGGGCTAAGGCGCGGACGCCTTGGGCCGATAGAACCAACAACCCCAGGGCAAAGGCAATCCCGCCTGCGGTCCAGATGGTCAAACGCACGGTGCCCGTGAACCAAATCGCCAACCCAATGAGCAGCGCAATCAAGAGCGCCGTGATCGCGATATAGCGGGCGGCAGGAAGGGTCGTGCCCGCGTCGCTCGCATCGCGGAACAGTGTCGCGGCGCGGACTTCTTCGGATCGCGCCAACGGCCAGAGGGTAAAGAGTGCTGCCGTGATCAGGCCGTAGATGCCCGCTTCGATCAGGGGGCGGGGATAGACGGCAAATTCAACAGGGATGGGCAGTTGCGCCGCGATCATGGGCGCGAACAAGAGCGGGATCATAGCCCCCATGAGGATGCCCAAGCCAACGCCGAACAACGTCAGAATGCCGATCTGGATAAAGTAGGTTTGAAAGATCACCCGACGTGTAGCGCCAAGGGTTTTCAGGGTCGCGATGACTTCGGTCTTGCCCGTCAGGTAGGACCGCACGGCAGCCGACACACCGACCCCGCCCACAGCCAAGCCCGACAAACCCACCAAGACCAAGAACGACCCGAGCCGATCGACAAAGCGTTCTACGCCCCGCGCCCCATCACGGCTATCGCGCCACCGCATCCCAGTGTCACGGAAACGCTCTTGGGCCACCTGTTCCAGCGCGGCGAGGTCGGTTCCCTCAGGCAGTTTGAGGCGGTAGTTCGTGTCCATCAATGTCCCCGCCGCCAAGAGGCCAGAGTTCGCGAGGTCACGCGTCAACACAATCGACCGCGGCCCAAGCCCAAACCCACCAGCCGCGTTGTCGGGATATTTCGCGAGGATCGCGGTGAGCACGAAATCTTGGGTGCCGAGGCGGACAGTGTCACCCGTCACCACGCCCATCCGTTCGGCCAGCACACGTTCAACTACGATACCAGGCGTGCCATCCACACCCGCAAGCGCCGTATCCAGTGGCATCGCAGGGTCCAACGTCACGGAACCGATCAAGGGGTAAGCTGAGTCCACGGCCATGACCTGCGTCAGACCACGTTCGACCGTGTCTCGTGTCACAACGAGCATGGATCGGAAATCGACCGTTTCTGACACGGTGTCCGCGATACTCTCCATCCACGCGCGCTCTTCCTCAGAGGCGAAACGGTAGGTCAGCCCGACCTCGGCGTCCCCACCCAAGAGTGCCGCGCTTTCACGCTCTAACCCTGCGGTGATTGAGGACCGGACCGTGCCAACAGCGGCAATCGCCATGACGCCCAGCGCCAGACACGCAAGGAAAATGCGGAACCCCCGCAGACCACCGCGCAGTTCACGGCGGGCGAACCGATAGGATAATGACAGGCTCATGCGGCGGACCCGTCGATACGACCATCCCGAAGGCGCACCACGCGATCGCACCGCGCCGCAAGGTCGTTCGAGTGCGTTACCATCACAAGCGTCGCCCCATGCCGATCACGAAGCCCAAACAACAGGTCAATAATCGCAGCGCCGTTGGTTTCATCCAGATTGCCCGTTGGTTCGTCGGCCAACAGCAGCTTGGGCCGCGAAACGGACGCACGAGCCAGTGCCACGCGCTGCTGTTCACCACCCGACATTTGCGAGGGGTAATGGTCTGCCCGAGACGCCAAACCAACCGCCGCCAGTTCCGCCTCGGCGCGTTCAAAGGCATCACTGACACCCGCCAACTCCAGTGGGGTCGCGACGTTTTCCAAGGCGGTCATTGTGGGAATGAGGTGGAAGGATTGGAATACAACCCCCATATTATCTCTGCGGAACCGCGCCAGAGGGTCTTCGCCCATACGGGTGATATCCGTGCCCAGCGCCGTGATCCGCCCCCCCGTGGCGGTCTCTAGCCCGCCCATCAACATGAGGAGCGATGATTTGCCCGACCCGCTTGGCCCGACAAGCCCCAAGGTTTCCCCCTGCGCCACGTCCAGCGTAATGTCGTGCAAAATATCCACTGGTCCAGCATTGCCCATCAATGACAGGGATACATCTAAAAGGGACAACGCTGGTTTGGTCATAAAGAGGGCTTTCCGTTCAATGCTTTCCTATAGATATGGAGCGCTTCGCCGTGCCTGCAACATCGCTGCGGCAATTGTGATCGGCACAGGCGCTGTTCAGGCCGAAACGATTACGATTGCAGCACTTGGTGATAGTCTAACCCAAGGCTACGGGCTGATTCCCGAGGACGGCTTTGTTCCGCAGCTAGAGGGCTGGTTGATTGAACAAGGCGCGGATGTGTCTGTGCTGAACGCAGGTGTGTCTGGGGATACGACTGCAGGCGGGCTCAGCCGTGTTGCCTGGACCCTAACGCCCGATGTGGATGCGATGATTGTAGCACTAGGTGGCAACGACCTGCTCCGAGGAATTCCCCCAGAGGTGAGCCGCGCCAATATCGACGGGATTTTGACCGCCGCAAAGGATGCAGGCGTCCCCGTTCTCTTGATCGGGATGGAAGCACCGAACAACTACGGCCCAGACTATAAACTGGCCTTTGACACACTCTACCCCGACCTCGCGGCGCAGCACGGGGTGCTGTTCTATCCCAGTTTCCTGAGCGCACTCTATCCCGATGGCGACCTGACCGCTGCGCGTGATCTGATCCAATCGGATGGTGTTCACCCCAATGCCCAAGGCGTCGAGATCATCGTCGATGCAATCGGCCCCTACGTCCTGCAACTGATCGAGCAAACCCAATGACCGCCAAAGCCTATTGGGTGGCGCATGTCACCGTCACTGACCCCGACCTCTACGCCGCCTACCGTCAGGCCGCCGCACCCGCAATTGCTGAGGGCGGTGGTGTGATCCGTGTGTTGGCAGGGGAACAGATCACGGGCGCAGGGAACGCGAGGCCCCAGACAGTCGTCGTGGAGTTCCCGTCCCTCGAAGCGGCGAAGACCTGCTATTTCGGCGAGGCCTACCAATCCACCGTCGCCCAACGAGACGCGGGGGCAGAGGTGGACTTGGTCATCGTTGAAGGCGTTATGCCGTCGTAGGTTTCGGCCAATACTGACGCGCCGCCGCCAACGCGAATTGCGCCACGAGGCCCCCACCGACCAGCATCAGATCGGTCCACACATTATCGCCCAGCACGCGACCAACGCCCTGCAACCAGATGCACAGGACTGATCCCAAGGCGAACACAGGCAGCGCCTGACGGCCCAAGAGCGCGAAAGGCGCCATCGCCTTGGTCCCTGTGAGCCAACGCACACCGCCAAAGGCAGACAGCACATAGGCCAGCGCCAAGATGTGCAAGAGGCGCGGGACGCTGAGGAATGTTTTGTCGAACGCGGTGATGAACCACGGCAGGTGGAATGTTTCTTTGGCGAGCCACATCGTTTGGCCAAAGACCTTTGAGAACGGTGGGACTTGGACTGTGAGCACGCCAACGATCAACAGGAAAATCGCAGGCAACAAGAGCCACCATGTGACGGGCACAAAGCGTTTCCCCTGTTTGTAATAGACCCCCGTCAACAGGCCGACCACAAAGATCAGTTGCCATGAGAACGGGTTAAAAAACCAGCCGCCCTGCATCGGAAAGTTCGGCAAATTGATCCGCCACATCGCCGCCGAGAACCACAGCGCGATGGACACCAGTAGAACGGTCCGCGGCGCACGCCACGCGAAATAGAACGCAATCGGCGAGACAAAAAGCAGCACGAGATAAAGCGGCAGAATGTTCACATAGCCAAACTGGTGGGTCATCAGGATCAACCCGACAGAGGTTTCCAGCGGGTTATACCACAAGTGCTTCATCGCGTTGATGAACAGGATCTCACCATTCCCCATCCACAGCGCAACCGAGGCCGCTGCAGCAACCGCAGCAAAGGTCGTCAAAATATGCACCTGATAAAGCGTCCACGCGCGACGCCACAACCGCGCGAGCCCAGTCCAAAGCCGCATCGAGTTGTCTTTGAAATCCAGCGAATAAGCGAGGCCCGCAGCCACACCCGACATGAACACAAACCCTTCGGCCGCGTCAGAGAACCCGAAGTTTCGGTTGGTAAAGGCTTCGAGCACGTTGCCGGGAACGTGGTTGATGAAAATCATCACAAGGCAGAGGCCACGGAACACATCGAGGCGCGGATCGCGTTGTTTTACAGGGGTCATAACGGGGCCTTATTCGGCGAAAGGAACAGCATCGGCAGAGGCATCGGCCTCTGCGTTTGCGGATGGTGACCACCGCGACAGGACATCGGCCTGTAGCGCCATAATTGGCGCTGCTGCGATTTCTGTTGGGGTGGTAAAGAGAGTCGAAAAACCGGGGCGCGACAGCCACGCGATCAACAAGGGCGAGATCACCATCGGCAGAGCAACTGGAAGCAACCACGGAACTAAGGCAGGCGACAACATCTGCGCCGCACCAATGACGGCGGCGCCCGTGAGGACGATCCAGTAGCTCGCGGACCACGCATCGCCGAACGATAGGCTTCCATCACCACGGCTCTGCGCGGGCCAACCGCCGTCCGCGCCACGCAAAACTTGGCTCACCGAGCGGGTCTGGTACATTAAAAAGATCGGTGCAGTGAGGGTCGAGAGCGCCACTTCGGCCAATGTCGACGCAGCAGCTCGCAGCATCCCGCCAAAGCCCACGACCCGTCCATCGAACCCAGCCTTGATCGCGATCAGCACCTTGGGCAGGAACAACAACCCTACGACACCGACCATGAGGCTCAGCGCCTTGGATACTTGCGACACGGGCAAAACAGGAAAAGGCCAGTTTTCGATGGGGAAGTAGTCAATCGGCGGCGCGAACAACGGGGCCGCGATGGAGGCCGTCAAAAACGCCAGCCAAAAGACGGGCGCGATATAGGCGAGGATACCTTGGAGAAAGACAAATCGGCTCCATGGTTTCAGACCACGGGCCAGCAAAAGGCGACTGTGTTGCAGGTTGCCTTGGCACCAACGGCGATCCCGTTTCGCGAAATCGACAATGTTTTCGGGGCCTTCTTCATAACTACCGGCCAGATCATCATCGACCCGCACAACCCACCCACCGCGGGCCAGAAGTGCGGCCTCTACATAGTCATGCGACAAGATATGCCCGCCAAACGGAGGACGCCCCGCCAATTCAGGCAGAGCGCAACATTGAGCAAAGGCGCGGGTGCGCACGATGGCATTGTGTCCCCAGAACGGACCCGTGCGCCCCTGCATCAAGGCCAAGCCGCGGGCAAATACGGGGGAATAAAACGTCGCCGCAAACTGCATCACGCGGCCAAAACGGGACCGCGCGTGGATGATATTGGGCAGTGTTTGCAAAAGACCCAGATCGGGTGTCGCGATCATACGGCGCACCATTTCGACCATGGTATCGCCTTCCATCAGGCTATCCGCGTCGAGGATGATCATGAAGTCATAGGCAGACCCAGAGCGTTTGATGAAGTCCTCGATATTGCCCGCCTTGCGACCTGTGTTTTTCACGCGACGGCGATAGAACAGCCGCCCATCTCCATCAGTCTCATTCAACAGACGCTCAAACCAATGACGTTCCCGCGCCGCAATCGCTTCATCCCGCGTGTCCGACAGAATGGCAAAGTGGAACTGATCGCCATGCCCCGTTTGATCAATCGACGCCATCATCGCCGCGACGCGGGCATAGGTGGCAACGGGGTCTTCGTTATAGACGGGAATGACAACGGCGGTGCGTTCCGTGAAATAACCGGCATGACGCGCGGGAGGTTTGGGTTGGCTGAACAATCCCGCAATCGCAGTAAACGCGCCCCATGCCAGCCAGAACGTCGACGCGAAAATCAATCCCGAACGGACGAAATCCATCACATCGATCCCGTCTGCGGCACCAAATTCAAAGAACAGAGAAAACCCACCGTAGGCCGCTAGAATAGCCGCCAACAGCACAATGGTTCGGATGATCATCACCCGAACGGCTGCCCCCATGGGATGTGCCATCGATTACTGACCAGCCCGCGACGGCAAGAGCGTCAAGGCCCGCAACCAGCCCCGAACCGAGACTGTGATCGGCGCAGAGAGGTCTTGTTCAGGCATCGCCATCGGCGCGTCGGGCAAGGTGCCTGCCGCGCTCATCAAACGCTCTTCCGAGGGTGCAAAGTGTCCTGTCGATCGATCCATTATGCGTTGATCCATTGATAGAGCCACACTTCGGTCAGACGTTGGTCAAACCCGTTCACATAGGCGGAAAGCTCTACGACGGCGTCCGCATTAGCGCGCACATCGATCACCAGCCGCCAAATATCCGTTCCGCTGATTTTCTCGAGGGTATGGCCATAGATTTCGCCGCCTGTGGCGTTCAGCACGGGCTCAATCTCTGCCTCGCCATCCAGCGCAGCCATAAGGCCACCTTTGAAATCGATCACAAATTTGCGCGTGCCCTTTTCGGCTTCGACACCCGAAATGCCGCCATGGCCCGAACGGGTTTCAAACACCCAAGCCAAATCCGATCCAGCGTCTTGGGCCAAATCACCCCAACGCAAACGATAGGAATATTCACGATGGTCGCCAGCAACAGCGCGATCTTCGGGGATCCAATAGGCAACGATATTGTCATTCGCCTCTAGATCAGACGGGATTTCAACGAGCCGAACATGGCCTTTGCCCCAGTCGCCAATTGGCTCCACGTTCAAAGACGGACGCCGTTCATACCGCGCACCAACGTCCTGATAGCTCGCGAAATCGCGGTCGCGTTGATGCAGGCCAAAACTACGTGGGGCGATTTCGCTGAAATACGAACCCGTCAGGCGTGGCGGGTTGTTCAACGGACGCCAGATAACATTGCCATCCGCACGCTCGATCCGCAGGCCATCGCTGTCGTGGACGTTCGGACGATAGTCATCCCAGCCCGCACGGTTCTTTTCCGAAAACAAGAACATTGAGGTCATCGGCGCAATGCCCAATTCGACCACGTCCTGACGGAAATACAGACGGCAGGTCACATCCATGAGCGTTTCAGCGCCCGGTTCAATGACAAAACGATACGCACCCGTGACACTCGGGCTCTCTAGCGCGGCATAGATCGTGAGGGCCGGACCACCGTTCGGATCACGCTCCATATAGAATCGTGAGAACCGTGGGAATTCTTCTCCCTTTTGGGTGCCGGTGTTGAGCGCCAAACCTCGCGCCGACAGTCCATAAGCCGACCCGCGACCCAACGCGCGGAAATAGGACGCCCCCAAGAACGCGGCGACTTCATCCCATTTATCGGGGCGATTCAGTTGCGCATTCAAACGGAACCCAGCCACACCAGGCAAAGCATAGTGATCGGGAACGCGGTCCTTCAGATCGTTTAGATATTCGAAATCATCGGTCGAAAAGACCATTTCGGTCGCGACACCGTCAGCAACTTCGAAAATGCGAACGGGTTCAGGGAACAGCCACCCCATGTGAAACGCTGCGAGTCGGAAATCAGACCCGCTGTCCTGCCAACGCGCCGCCTTGTCGTTGAACCGGATTTTTCGATAACCGTCGTAATTCAACCCGTCGATGAAACCTTCGGTCACAGGATGGGGTTCATACACGCCACGCGAGAGCTCTCGCATCTGTTCGGACAATAGATCGAACGAAAATTGCTGCACAGCAGCAACAGAATTCCCCTCAACAGCATCCGCCTCTTGGGCATTTGCAGGAACAGGCATCCCGAGGATGGTTGCAGGAACAAGCCCAGCAACAAGAGCCAAGAGATCACGACGCGAAACAGACGCATCAGTCGGGCGCAAGGAGGCCATTTTCGTTTTATATCTCAATAGTTTTGCCGGAATCAAGGTCGCCAGCGTTTTTCAAGCTCCCAATTAGTGCCTCGCCCAGATTCTCCGCAAGAGGCAATGTAACAAACCTGTGGCACAAGCGTGTTACCGCCTGAAATCGACTGCGAAATAAGCAGGTTTTCGCACCTCTGGTTGCTGCAATTGCAAACACAACATAGCCGCAATGCAGCCAACGCAGATCAGCCCACACGTGCATGGGCGGTCAGCGCGATTTGAGGGGCCAAAACAGTTGAAACGCGATGGAGCCGACTAAAAGTCAGAAACAGCTACTTTGTCAAAGAGCGCATCGAATTGCCTGAGAGGGTTTTAAATGGTGCCCAGGGGCGGATTTGAACCACCGACACGAGGATTTTCAATCCACTGCTCTACCCCTGAGCTACCCGGGCACCGGTTAGCAAGAAACTCTGTTCCTCGCTGGGTAGCGGCGTTCTAGACAGGTAGCGCGGGGGTGTCCAGAGGCATTTTGACCGATTTTGAATTTGTTTTCCGAATTTTCGCGGAAAGAGGGTATTCCTCTTTCTAGCCCCTACCCGAGAGGTGATAGGAACTGCGGAAGCCTTTGCTGTAACGGGCAACGACATCGCGATCACGCATGTAACCGATCACCCGAGCCAGAGCACCACGTGCGAAACCGCGCAGATGCGGATGCGGCATCAGCATCTTTGCGAGAATCGGACCAACGCGCCAGTAGGTCCAGATAAAGGCCCGACCGAATCTGTTGTGAACGAGGATTTCGTCCCGAACACGGCGCAGGTAGTTCACATCTGGGTGGTAAGTGTCGCCGTAAGCAGCCGTTGCAACAAAGCACGAGCCAGCGCCACCGTCCAAGGTCATGTCGGACACGTCTTCGCCGCTGTAAGGCGTGGTGTCTTCTTCCTCGATCGGCTGGTTCATCGCTTGGATGATTTCGTCGACAGACGGAATGACAGTCGCGTTAGCTTCATATTCATCGGCCAGCAACGCTTTGGTATCAAGCTCGAGATCTACACTTTCATCAAGCGGGAACGCGTCAGCGATCCGCATCAGGTAGTCGTCGAGAATATCAGGGTCGAATGCTGCCAACATAGCGTCAGCTGCATCGCCCGCATTTTCGAGGTGATCGAGCAACGCTACCGGATCAGCGTCCTCGAGGAACGCATCAAGGTCGGCCTGATCGAAGGCATTCAAAAGCAGCGGGAGGTTCTCTGCTGGAATGTTTTCAAGCAGCGCATTGACGTCGGTGGTTTCCAAGAGGTCCGATAGTTCGTCTGCGCTAAGACCCGACAGGTAATCCGCTACGTCCTCGGGCGATGCCGTCGTCAGGAAGTCTGCGAATTCGGTATCGCCACGCATGTTCTCAACCCGGTCGAGCGTTGCAGCAACACCTTCGGGATCGGTAAAATCAACGAGCGAATTGGTCAGGTCACCCAACTGCCCAGCAGCGCCAAGCAGCTCAGTGGTGCCGCCATCAGCATGCAAGAAGATCAGGTCGTCGTCCTGAATGGAGACCGCGTTCATTAGGTCATCAACGGTTTCGTAAGCGCCCATGAAGCTGAGCGTATGACCTGCAGTCGCATCAAAGCCCGTCACAACGGTATCGCCCGTGGTGTCGATGAACAGATGTGCACCTTCGCCCTCGATGGTGACGTCGTTTTCGCCTGCCCCTGTGATGACGGTATCTGTGCCTTCACCTGTGGTGACGATGTCATTGCCTTCACCCGTGACTAGCGTGTCATCGCCAGCGCCACCGTCGATGGTGTCGTTGCCTTCGCCACCGAAAATGGTGTCACGGCCAGCTTCGCCCATCAGCGTGTCATCGCCGAGGTTGCCAGCAATAGTGTCAGCGTGGTCGGTGCCGATCAGACGGTCAGAGTAGTCGGCGTAGCGGTCAACTTTCGCATCGTTGCCCCACATATCAACGCCAGTGCCGATCGAGAATTCCAGCTTAACGATGTCATAACCGTCGAGGGACAGATGAATGTCACCATCGCTTGCTGTCACTTCGTCACCCATAAAGGTTTCGGTGAACGGGCGCGACAGGTAGGACAGCGGATCGCCTTCGTCCAAGGTGCTCGAGAACGGGTTATCGATGGTCGACAACTGCTGAACCCACAGATGATCGTAATCGCTGACGAGGTCACCGACGTTCAATTCGATATCGATGCCATCAGCGGACCGCGATGCGAGGAAGATGACGACCTTTTCGTCATTGCCAAAAGCATTGATGTCCACCTGATCCTGCGCAGTATCGTCGCCGATATCGCTAAAGAACCGCTGCGGATACGACACGTCGATCACCTGCGTATCAACGAGGCTGCGCGACATCATCCGCATCACTTCGCCTGCAGGGGTCAGTTCGCTTGCTGTGCCACCAGGTGCGTCTGCGTCGTTATAGATGCGGCCAAGGCGGGTGTAGAGCGACTTGTAAGTCGTGCCCCAAACAGACGCCTGATCAACACCGTGAACCGCCATGTCCTCGAACATTTCGATGATGTTCGACGCCTGCTCCATCCCGAATTCGTTGCCGACGCGGTTCTGAACGTTCCATTCCGAAACGTAGTATTCAACGTCGCCAAACCCTTTTGCGTAGGCAATGTCGTCGAGACGATCAAAGACGCTGCCGCTGGATTGGATCTCTGCGTAGTCATCGGGGTAGTAGTGAGTTTCGATCACGTCGATGGCGGCACGGGCCTCCATGTCCATCTCACCGATGATCTGAGGAATATCGTCGCGATCCCAAGGCAATGCAGTCTGCATCGCAATTTTGGGAGCAACCCAATCAGGATCACCAATTTCCACACGATACTGTTCAAACAGATCGTCCAGCTTTTTGGCCATCACGTTGACCATCTTGCCATATTCGGCAGGGGTCTCACGGGCGCCGTTGTTCACCCAGTATTCGTTACCGATGGTGACGGTGTCGAGTTTGACCTCGCCGTAGAGTCCGTGGATCAGGGCATCGATGTGCGCAAGCAAGCCATCAACCGCAGCCTCGTCTGGCAAATGGTTGCCAGCGGCGTCAGTGGCCGCGGAATAGAAATGCTCGGTCGGCAGAACCCAGTCGATTGTTGCGCCTTTGTCAGCGGCGTAAGCGACGAATTCTTTTGCGGTGACAAAATCATCTTCGAGGTTGGCTGGAGCGGTCAAAGACCAGAATTGCTGCGAGGTCGCATTATCTGGTTCGAAAAGTTTTTCGGTAACTGTGCCGCCTGGAAAACGAAAAGACGTCGTGCCCAGTTGGTCGACAAAAGTATCGTATTGACCGCCATCAATGGTTCCGTCTTTGGTAAACAGCGCATTAATGCCGAACATCTCGGATGATAATACGTCAGATGCGTATCCGTCATTTCCGATGATCATTTGCTGTACGATAGCCACGACAAACCCAACCGATGCGAGATGAAGAGAACGGCACCCGAACTCTGAGGACGCTTGTGCGCCTCAACTCAATCATCGCGGGAAAAGCAGTGATACTTAAGGAAACAGAGGTCTAACCAACGGTCACGACAGGAGAGTGAGCTGACCAAATTCCACATTTCTGCCCCTTAATAAGAGTCAAAAATATTCATTCGTATACTTCATGTATTTTTAGAGATAAAAAATTTTGCCACCTTCAGGCGCAAACATAAACCGTCGAATACACCCAGAAATCATCTTTAAGTTGTTTAAAATTCTAAAAATGACGATTTTAGAATCTAAAACAACTTTAATCAGAAGTTTGCTTTCCGATTCGCCTCGGCTGAAAATGAAAAGGCCGCCCAAATGACGGCCTATTTCGTCACTTTTCTCCAATTGCGACTAATGCCGCAGTGGGGGCATTTCATCTTCTGGGATATCTGACTCATCGATCGGTTCGGCAGATGGAATGGCGTAAGAACCCGACAACCACTTAGCCAAATCGATGTCCGCGCACCGCTTGGAACAGAACGGGCGGTACTTCTGATCCGTCTCTTTCGCGCAAATCGGACAGGCCATTACAGCCCCCGCAGGATCGCAGCCAAAGGCAGACGTTCGCGTTTGCGCTGCAATTCAAACAGGCCCATCGTCGTCCAACCCACAAGGCTCGTCTCAATGGCATCATTGCGGAACGACGCGCGCAAGGACTGTTCGACCTGTTTCCGATGCGCCTTTGAGATCGGCGCGAAATCGACGGCAAGCTGGCCACCAAGGCCACGCAGACGCAACGCACGCGGCAACATACGGCTCGCAGCCAAGTTCGCCTTGAGCGCCGCAGCAGGCGAGGTATCGCCACCCGTATTCACATCGACCGCCACCAAGGCTCGGGTCGCTTCGACATACATGTGGCCCTCGCCCAGATCGATGAACGGCGATTTCAGCGCTTCGATCTGATCCATGACGCCGTGATCTTCGAAACAGCCTTCGTCGGTTACGACCTCAGCCGCAGACACCCATTCACGCCACGCGAGGACATGCGGACCATCCCCTTCGGTCAGAGCTTCAGGCTCCGTGCCTTCAAGGTCATTCAGAACGGCGTTCGCCAGATCAGCCATCGCTGCGATGTCTTCGGCGATATCGTCGTCATCGGCACCAGCGCAGGACGACCGCAGGATCAGACCGTGTTCGATCCCTTCCATAACGGCGTGGCCAATAGCACTGATACGGGCGCGGTCTTCTTCGTCGTCGATGGAACGGCTGACGTTCACGCCCGGCTTGCCCGGTGTGACGATCGCATAGCGGCTTTTGAACAGAACACGGTCGGTCACAGGAACGGCCTTACCCGCCTCGGTGTAGCCCGTGACCTGAACCAGCATCGGCTGACCAGGACGCAGACCCTTGCTCTGACGCAGGAACGCCGTCTCACCCTCAGGCAAGCGCAGCATCATACCGCCCTGCCCCTTGAGCGGACGATCACAGATCGCGCGGAAAATCGCACCGGGGCGCGGCTGGCTATCATCGTCGATCAGCAGATCTTCGAGTTTGCCATCTACCATCAGTGCGGCAGCTTCGCGCTCACCGACGTGGTCTAGAAGGATCGAACGTCCCTTCATTGTTCTACTCCGTATAAAGGAAAGCCCGCAGCGGTCAGCAAACCAGCTGTTTCAGCCAGCGGAAGGCCGACGACGCCCGTAAACGACCCGTTGATCCACGGGGTAAAGGCGCCCGCGGGCCCTTGGATCGCATATCCGCCCGCTTTGCCCTTCCAATCGCCAGAGGCGAGGTAGGCATTCACTTCGGGATTAGAGAGACGCTTCATCGCCACGGTAGTGACAACATCCGTCTGCCAAATCTTATCGCCGCGCTTCACCGCAACGGCAGTGATCACGCGGTGACGTCGACCTGAGAGGGCAAAGAGGAACGCAGCCGCCTCAGCCTCGTCCACAGGTTTACCCATGATGCGGCGACCCAGCGCAACCGTCGTATCGGCGCAGAGCACAACCTCGTCCGCGCCACAGGGCACGGCAGCGGCCTTATCAGCGGCAATACGATTAACGTAGTCGCGCGGCTGTTCGCCCTTACGCGGATCTTCGTCCACGTCAGGCGGGCGCACCGCAAATGGCGTTACCCCGATCTGCGCCAAAAGCTCCAGTCGCCGCGGCGAACCGGAGCCCAAGATAAGCTGCAAACCGGATGTCGGTGAAACCGTGCTCACCGAAAACGATAGTTAATCCGACCTTTTGTCAGGTCGTAGGGGGTCATTTCCACCTGAACCTTGTCGCCCGCGAGGACGCGGATGCGGTTCTTGCGAAGTTTACCTGCCGTGTGTGCGATGATCGTATGGCCGTTTTCAAGCTCGACCAGGAATGTCGCGTTCGGCAGGAGTTCCTTCACGACACCGGGGAATTCGAGCAGTTCTTCCTTGGCCATGTGATCTCCGTAATTGCAAAATCCGCCATCATGAGCGGAACGGCGGTTAAATGCGCCCGATTTACCAATAATTCAAGCGCAAATCAGGCGAGGGTCGCCAAGGTGAGGTTTTGAAGCCGCGAATCCTGTTCGGTCCAATGGCTAAAGTTGCCGACCTGCCCCGAAACCCGAGGGGCCGCGATGGCCGCAGGATCGACCTCTGCGATAACCCATGCCGCCTCGTCCGTGTCACCTTGGGCGATGATCCCATTGCTCGGCAAACCATGATCGGGTGAGCAGAAGAGCGCGGCACGACCTGTTCCCGTATCCAACACGTCGCAATCCGACACAGGACCCAAAACGGGCGATTGCACGATCAGGCATTGATTTTCGATCGCACGCGCACGGCACGACTGGCGCACACGTGTTTGGCCTGCCGACAGATCGGTCGCGGAGGGCACCAGGATCATATCCGCGCCACCTTCGCACATCGCGCGGGCCTGCAGCGGGAATTCACTGTCATAGCAGATCAAGATACCCAATCGGCCCAAGGCGGTATCGAACAGCTTTACCGTTTCCCCGACCGACAATTGCATTTCACGGCGTTCATAGGGTGTCAGGATCAGCTTATCCTGAAACACCGCATCCCCCGATGGGCCAAGCAAATAAGACCTATTCACCATCCGCTCGCCATCCCGAACGCAGAGCGATCCCGCGAGGATATGAACGCCAAACTGCGCTGCCAGATCGGAATGCAGCGCGATCCAATCCTCAGCCGCATCCGCCATTCGCCCCGCCCATTGCGCAGGCGAACAGTCGTTTGGGGTCCCGATCAGGGCCGCTTCGCACCCGCCATATTCGGGGAACACGAGCAGTTCAGCGCCCTGCCCCGCAGCGGCAGACACCCAGCCCGTCAGCTTCGTCTCAAGCGATGACCACGTCGCGTGCCATTCGGGGCGGTAGGCAGAAGTAGCGATTTTCATAGGGCTTTAATCCAGAATTGAAGCGGCTTTTCCGATTGTTCGACATCACCGTGGTCGGTCCATTTGAACCGCGCAACGACCCCGTCGAGTTTTTCGTATCCGCGTTTCCCCCAAAACCCATCCAAGGGTCGATAGTCCGCAGGCCGCGCAGGGTGATCCTCTGGCCGCATCACCGAACAGAACGCCACGTAACGGCGACCCAGAGCCTTCGCCTTTGCCTCCCGCATGTCAAAGAACACATGTCCAGCGCCCTGCCCCCGATAGTCAGCCAGCAACACCGATTCGGCGCAGTAAAAGATGTCGGTCAGCGGGATACCTGTCGCCGCAAAGGGCGCCGCGAAATCGCTCGCGTGATCTTCCATTGGGGTGCCCGTTGCCGCGCCAACGATGCGGTCCCCATCCTTGGCTGCGACCAGAATGGCGTTTTGCGCATCGCGATAGGTCGCGACATAGTCCCGCTCGTAATCGAGCGACCCTGCATAGAGGTAAGGCCAATCGGCAAACACATCAATCCGAAGCCGCGCTAGATCATCCAGCGCCGCCGCGACCGCGTCCCCGTCTAGAACCTGATAGGTCAGTGTCATGCGCTGACCTGACGGATCCAATCTGCGAGGTTGTAGTAGGTAGTGACGCGGCAAATTTTGCCGTCTTTCAGTGACATGAACGACCCGGCAGGCAGGACGTATTTCTGACCCGTAGCTTCAGGCAGACCTTCGTCGGTCGAGAGATATTCGCCGTTCACCGTGAATTCAGCCGCGGCGCGGGTGCCGTCAGCAGAGCCGAAGATCACGATATCTGTCAGACATTCGCGATAGCAGCGGTCCATGTGGTCACAAAATGCGCTGAACAGCTCTTTGCCAACGCGCACTTCGCCCTCGTTTACGTGGTGGGCCACGTCATCCGACAACTCAGCCAACATGCCAGCCTTATCGCCTGCATTGAAAGCATCAAAATAACGTTGAAGAACGGCTTTGGCGTCCATGGTCACTCCTTTGACGGGCCCCATCTGTCATGCAGGCGGGCAATTATCTGGTCACGTGTTTTGCGATAACTCTCGAGCTTTTCATCCCGTGTGGTCCCCAACCCCGTCGGATCGAGGATCGGCCAATATTCAACATCGAGATGGAAAAACCGCGTCATTTCAAGAGCCTGACGTTGGCTCGCAGGCGACAACGCAACAACAAGGTCGAACGACGACAGGTCATCGCCCCATTGTTTTAGCTCGTCAAAAGACCGCGCACGGTGGCGGGATAGCTCTACGCCGACCTCTTGGCAGACGGCGATGGTAAAGCCGTCGATTTCGAGATCGCTCTTTACGCCCACGGACTGCACGTAACATCCCGTGCCGTAGAATTTCTTCATCAATCCTTCGGCCATAGGCGACCGGACCGAATTATGATCGCAGCAGAACAGAACCGACTGCGGGAGAGGCTGATATGTCTTACCGCCCTCGTCCAAATCAGCCCCCGAAATGCAGAACGCAGATGAGAGTGAACAGGCGACGCGCGGTGTCATGATCCACGACCGCCTTGCCCTCTAGACGTTCTTGCAGAACGTTGGCGCCTTCGTTGTGGATACCACGGCGCGCCATATCGATCGTTTCAATCTGGCT
Source organism: Marivivens donghaensis (assembly GCF_030410045.1). Lineage (NCBI taxonomy): Bacteria > Pseudomonadati > Pseudomonadota > Alphaproteobacteria > Rhodobacterales > Paracoccaceae > Marivivens > Marivivens donghaensis. Next base: position 159,226 of record NZ_JAUFRA010000007.1, on the reverse strand, counting down.
CGGCGCAGCGGTTTTCACCGCATCGAAATAGCTTTCGCAGATCATGAAGTAATCTTTGACCACCTGACGGAACGGCCCAAGGCTGAGGTGGAATTCACCTGCGGGGTCGTTCGCTTCGGTCTTAATCTCGAACACAAGACGGCGTTCGCGCACCGAGAGGAACAGCTTATACGGCCCCTCAGGCGCAGGACGGTCGTCCCGCGACACGAGGTCAAAGCTGTTCTCTTCGAGAAGATCAAACATCGCCACGCGGCGTTCCTGTTCGACCTCAGGTGTGGGCGGCGGCAGATTGCTGTCGTCCAGCTCAATGTGAATGATCTTTGACATTCCGCGATGCCCTATCCCTTGTTCAAACGGTCCAGACGAGCGCGGACCGACAATCCGTGCGCTTCCAGACTTTCCGACTGTGCCAGACGTTCCGCCGCGGGGCCAATAGCCAAAAGTGCCTCAGGCGTCATTCGTGACAAAGTGGTGCGTTTTACGAAGTCCATGACCGACAAACCCGACGAAAAACGGGCCGAACGCGCCGTAGGCAGCACGTGGTTTGGCCCGCCGATGTAGTCGCCAATAGCCTCGGGCGTGAAGGAACCGATGAAGATAGCGCCAGCATGGCGAATCTTTTCCGACAGCGCCTCAGCATCAGCGGTGCAAATCTCGAGGTGTTCGGGCGCGATCCGATCCGAGAGGCGCACAGCCTCTTCCATGTCACGCACAACAATCACCGCGCCAAAATCACGCCAGCTTGCGCCAGCGATTTCGCGACGTTCAAGCGTCTCGAGTCGTTTCTGGACGGCGGCAGCGACGGCGCGACCGAAATCAGCGTCATCCGTAATCAAAAGCGATTGCGCGCTTTCGTCGTGTTCAGCCTGAGACATCAGATCAACCGCGATCCAGTCGGGATCATTGTCTTTATCCGCGATCACGAGGATTTCGGACGGGCCAGCGATCATATCAATGCCGACCTTGCCGAACACACGACGTTTTGCCGCCGCGACAAAGGCGTTGCCCGGCCCTGTGATCTTATCCACGGGCGCGATGGTTTCGGTGCCATAGGCCAATGCCGCAATCGCTTGTGCGCCGCCAACACGGTAGATCTCGTCCACGCCAGCGATACGCGCAGCCAGCAAAACAAGCGGGTTCGTCACGCCGTCAGGTGTCGGCACCACAATCGCCAAACGATCGACGCCCGCTACTTTGGCAGGGATCGCGTTCATCAGAACGGACGACGGATAAGACGCGAGACCACCTGGGACATAAAGCCCAGCAGCCTCAACCGCGGTCCAGCGCCAGCCAAGTTGCGCACCAACCTCGTCCACCCACAGAGCATCTGCAGGCATCTGACGTTCGTGATAGGCCCGAATACGTTCCGCCGCGAGTTCGAGCGCAGCGCGATCTTCGTCCGAAACCTTTGCACATTCCGCCTCGATCTCAGCGTCCGAGAACCGCAATTGATCAGCGGTCAATTCCATGCGGTCGAATTTCGCGGTAAGTTCCAGAACAGCCGCGTCACCACGTGCCCGAACATCGGCGATGATACCCGCCACGACGGCATCCACATCAGGGCTGTCTTCACGCTTCATCCCCAACAGGGCTACAAAGTCCTGTTCGAAACCTGCGTCAGTGGTGTCCAGAAAATGCGGCATGGGCGGTCTCCTTCTGAGGCTTGATAGCGCCCCATCACGACCCCTTCAATCATCGGGGCCGCGTCATTTTAGGCATAAGCCATTATTCAGGGTGCTGCGGAGCCTTATGAGACGGCGCAACATAAGGACGGGTGACATCGCGTAGGACGACTTCCAGCGCTTCGACCGACAGCGCAATGGCGCCATCGCCCGCGAGGGTCAGAATAACAGTGCCTGTCCCATCTTCGCCCGCTTCAAAGCTAATGGACAACAACGACAGCACCGTATCCGCATCACCGCGCGGCACCCCTTGGGACCGAACAGCGGTGACATCCTCAATCGCCAGAACGGATTGGACCCGTTCAAAGGCGCGATTGCGGGTCTGCGCCTTATCCGCATCTTCCCAACGGAAACGGTTCAACAGAAGGGCAAAGCGGCGCTCTTTGGATTTCCAAAACATTTCCGATGATGGAAACACCGAATCCTGAACGAGTGACGACACAACAGCGAGGTCGTCCGCGTCCAGCGCCTTTAGCCGCAGCGGTGCGTCGGCACCATCTTCGAACCGAGCATCTTGGGTCACTGGCCTTTGATCCTTTCGATCTGCGCACCAACGGCACCCAGTTTTTCCTCAACGTGCTCGTAGCCTCGGTCGAGGTGGTACACGCGGTTCACTTGCGTCTCACCTTCCGCGGCCAGACCCGCGAGGATCAGCGAAACCGACGCGCGAAGGTCGGTTGCCATCACAGGTGCGCCCTTCATCTTATCGACGCCATGAACGGTCGCGGTGCCGCCATGAACATCGATCTTTGCACCCATACGGATCAGTTCAGGCGCGTGCATAAAGCGGTTTTCAAAGATCTTCTCTTCGAGCACCGATGTGCCATCAGCAAAGCAAAGCATCGCCATCATCTGCGCCTGAAGGTCGGTGGGGAAGCCTGGGAACGGCTCTGTCGTAACATTCACCGCTTTCGGACGACCACCGTCACAGCGCACTTTGAGGCCGCGATCGGTTTCCTCAACAGTGATTCCCGCCTCGGTCAGTTTTTCAACGAATGATTCGACGAGCGACAGTTTCCCGCCCAGACATTCGACCTCACCACCCGCAATCACAGGGGCGAGCATATAGGTGCCGAGCTCGATACGATCGGTGACAACAGGATGGGTTGCACCGTGCAGGCGATCGACGCCTTGAATTTCGATACGGCTGGTGCCGTCGCCTTCGATCTGGGCGCCCATTGCCCGTAGACAGGTCGCAAGGTCTACGATCTCTGGCTCACGCGCTGCGTTTTCAATGATCGTTGTGCCCTTGGCCAAGGTCGCGGCCATGAGAACGTTTTCGGTCGCACCAACAGAGGCAAAGCGCAGTTTTACAACGCCGCCTTTCAACCCGCCTTGGGTTGTTGCGTGCAGATAGCCGTCTTTTAGATCAATGGTCGCGCCCATCGCCTCGAACGCGGCGATATGAATATCCATCGGACGCGCGCCAATCGCGCAGCCACCCGGAAGCGATACAATCGCATGACCTTCACGCGCCAAGAGCGGCCCAAGAACAAGGTTTGACGCCCGCATTTTACGAACGATTTCATAATCCGCGCGGGTCGAGTTCAGACCATGTGACGACATCGCCATGACCTTACCATCCGCCAGAGCAGAGACTTCAGCGCCCAACGACTGCAGCAGAGCGGTCATCGTTTTGATGTCAGACAGGCGCGGCGTATTAGTCAGCGTGAGGGGTTCGTCACTGAGCAAAGTTGCGGGCATCAGCGTCAGCGCGGCGTTCTTTGCGCCCGCAATCGCGATTTCACCGCGCAGCGGTTTACCGCCCGTAACCAGAATCGAATCCATAATGCCCCTACTCTTCCTCAGAAATATCTGTTGCGGTCGCGCGCGCACGTGCCTGTGCCTTGCGCTTCGCCATATTAGCTTTCAACGCAGCTTTTAACCGATCCTCACGGGTTTGCACCTTAGGATCACCAATTTTATTGCCTGTTTTCTCACTCATGACCCTTCTGATACCCGCTGATAAAAAAACCGTCCAGAGAGGGGTTGCGTATGGAATCTTTTGCAGCTAATTCCCCCGCACCGAAAAGACGCTGCAGTAGCTCAGTGGTAGAGCACTCCCTTGGTAAGGGAGAGGTCGGGAGTTCAATCCTCCCCTGCAGCACCATCCCCCTCGACATTCCAATAAGATACGCCAGAGCGTGGTCGTTTTCCGTTTGTCGCGATGTCGCAGGTTCGAACGGCATTTTTTCCTAAAACCTTTTTCCCTTGGGCCGTAACCCACAGTGGAAGGCCGTGTAATCGGTCGATGAGTTAATAGGCCGGTCGGTATGAAACTGTCTCTTTCGTGGAAACTTCCACTCGCGTTCGTATTTTTCAGTGCAGTCTCTGCGAGCTTCGTTGGCATTCTGGCAACGAACCGCATGAACGCGACGATGGAAAAAGCCGCGATTGAAAACCTGACAGCCAGCCAACAGGTCATTTCTGACGCGATTATGGCTCAGATGGACAGCTATCGCGGTGCGCTGCACCTTCTCGCTGATGACATCTCTATCGCCTCAGCCCTTCGTGGTTTCTCGCGGGCGCTATCTGCGAATGACGGCCTAGAGGCGAACCTGACGACGATCCGCGACATCTACACGACCAACAACCCGAACATTTTGATGAATGATCGGTCAAAACTGCTGAACGCAGGTGACGGCAGTCACTATACGACGCTCCACACGAACCTACATCGTTGGTTCAACGTGGTCGCTACTGAAATGACGATCGACGACCTCCTCTTGGTCGATCCTGATGGGAACATTGTTTATACCTTTGCGAAACGCGACGATTTTGCGCTCAACATCTCTGACCCAAAAATCGCAAATACGGATGTCGCAGCGATGGCGCGGGACCTCCTTTCGATGGATCTCACAACCACGCACAACACGGGGAACGGAGCCTTTTCCGATGGCACACCGATCCTGACTTCGGAATTCGGCATCTACAATTTGTCGGGCGGCGCTGTGAACGCGTTCATGGGCGCACCTGTCGTTGATGATTTTGGGAACACACTCGGCGCGCTTATTTTTGCTGTTCCAGAGACACCAATCCAAAAGGCCATGCGCCAAAAAAACGGCCTGAGCGTTGACGCACAGATCGTTCTTGTGAACCCAGACGGCAACGCCGTGATCCTGTCTGGCCTTCTTCCCTCTGGTCTACGCCAAGGTCATCACCTGCGCCTGTCGCGCAATTCTCCCAACATTGCCAACGCTATAAATGGTGAAACAGGCCAGATGGTATTCGATAGCGCCGAAGGCGTGTCGCTCATGTCGTCATACGGCCCGGTTGAGATCGGTGATACCTCCTACGGCCTCGTGATCACCGTAAACCACGACATGATTTTGGCTGACGCGACCTCTCTGACGAACATCATTGCAGCACTCGTCGTCGGCATCATTATCGTGGTCGGCATCATCAGTGGGATGATGGGTCGCGCGACCGTGCGCCCGATCATTTGGGTATCACGACGAATGAGCCGTATGGCAGACGAACGCGATCTAACCAAACGTATGATGGTCGTCGAACGGGATGACGAAATGGGCGAGGCGGCCAGCGGGTTCGACCGATTGATCAAGTTCATCGCTGATACGATGAAGAAGTTCCGCAACGGTATGGATGAACTGACCTTATCTGCGCGTGACCTCGAAACGGCCGCGCAGTCCCTTGCCAACAACGCAGACATCCAATCCTCCGCGGTCGAAGAGCTGTCCAGCTCGGTCGAACAGACCGCAAGCCAAGTGAAAACCAACGCGGAGTCGGCCAAAGCGGCTGAGGAACTCGTAGAAAGCACCTCGGCTGTTGTTGAACAGGGCACGCTCAAGGTGTCGCGGATGGTCGATGCGATGGATGCAATTAACGCGTCGAGCCAAGACATCGCGAAGATCATCAAAGTTATCGACGAAATCGCGTTTCAAACGAACCTGCTCGCGCTCAACGCGGCAGTTGAGGCTGCCCGCGCAGGTCAGCATGGCCGTGGTTTTGCTGTCGTCGCCCAAGAGGTGCGCAACCTCGCAGGTCGTTCGGCCAAGGCCGCACGCGAGACCAGCGAATTGATTGAAGGCAGCTCTGAGCGCGTGCGCGAAGGCGTTGCTATTTCGGAGGAAACCCGCGCGTCCTTTGACCAAATCGCGGAAAACATTGCGCATGTGTCCGATCTGGTAACCACGATTTCCGCCGCAAGCGCCGAACAGTCGCGCGGCGTTGATCTGATTAACGACGCGATCCTCGATATTGCACGGATCACACGCGTTACGAGCCAGCAGGCCGATGCGTTCGCATCGACCGCGACGCAGTTGACCATGACCAACGAGGCGCTTCTGGAAGAACTCAGCAAGTTCAAACTGGACAAAGAGGACCACATCGAACCCATCGACGTGACCCCTGTTGAGGTTGAGGAAACACAAGCCCCTAAACCCGCATATGTTCCTGAGAAAAACCACAACGCCGAAGAATCCGAATCAACGCCCGTGGCAGAAGTGGAAACCGCAAATGCGCCGGCCAAACCTGCGCCATTCGTGGTCATTGACGCCGACAACGACGAACGCGGTTACGGCACCTTCTGACGCGCGCCCCTTTTCCAGACGATCAAGACGCGCTAATTCTGAATGATAGTCGCGAAACTGAGGGTTCATCATGATCCGCTACGCACTGAAGTGCGACCAAGGCCACAGCTTTGAAAGCTGGTTCAAATCCGGAGAGGCGTTTGACACGCTTCACTCCTCCGGACTGGTCGCCTGCACGCAGTGTGGATCAGCGAAAGTGACCAAATCCCTCATGGCGCCGTCAGTTCGGACAGATCACGACCGTCCGCTGACCACGACAGCATCCCCCGAAGAAGAGGCGATTGCGAAACTGCGCAAAGAGGTCGAAGATAACTCTGACTACGTCGGGATGAGCTTTGCGTCTGAAGCCCGCAAAATGCACGAGGGCGACGCGCCAAAGCGCAACATCTACGGCGAAACGAAGCCCGAAGAGGCGATCAAACTCCTCGAAGAGGGCATTCCCGTTGCGCCCCTCCCTTTCACCCCGCGCAAACAGACGAACTAGCCCAATTTACCGCCGTCTTTTGTTACAAAAATGACGCATCCTTACGTTTGGACAATTGCCCTTTATCGCAATGCCAGCTAAGGGGATCGCGATATTTTGCAAGGGACAGCCATGCCGACGCTTGTCATGAAATTCGGTGGGACTTCGGTCGCCAACCTCGACCGCATCGCCCGCGCCGCTAAACGTGTCTCTCTCGAGGTTGCCAAAGGCTATGACGTAATCGTCATCGTTTCGGCAATGTCGGGTAAGACAAACGAACTGGTTGGCTGGGTGAATGAAACCTCGCCGCTCTATGACGCGCGTGAATACGATGCGATTGTCTCCTCTGGTGAGAACGTCACCGCAGGTCTGATGGCGCTGCGCCTTCAGGAAATGGGTATTCCAGCGCGCAGCTGGCAGGGCTGGCAGGTTCCGGTCAAAACCACCAGCGCGCACGGCGCTGCGCGGATCGAAGAGATCCCAAGCGAGAACATCAATAAAAAGTTCGACGAGGGCATGAAGGTTGCCGTGGTCGCTGGCTTCCAAGGCATCTCGCCCGAAGGCCGCATCACCACCCTTGGCCGTGGTGGCTCTGACACCACCGCTGTTGCCTTTGCCGCTGCATTCGAAGCTGAACGTTGTGACATCTACACCGACGTTGACGGGGTCTACACCACCGACCCGCGCATCACGTCGAAGGCACGTAAGCTCGATAAAATCGCTTTTGAAGAAATGCTGGAACTGGCCTCGCTTGGTGCGAAGGTTCTGCAAACCCGTTCGGTCGAATTGGCCATGCGCTACAATGTAAAACTGCGCGTGCTGAGCTCGTTCGAAGAACCGTCAGATGACGCAGGCACGCTGGTCTGCGCAGAGGAGCAAATCATGGAATCCAACGTCGTTTCCGGTGTCGCCTATTCCCGCGAAGAAGCGAAAATGACCCTCGTTACCATCGAGGACAAACCGGGTATCGCTGCCGCAATCTTTGGGCCCCTGTCCGAAGCAGGCGTGAACGTCGATATGATCGTTCAGAACATCTCTGAACAAAACTATCAGGGCCATGCTGGCGGCGTAACCGACATGACCTTCTCCTGCCCCATCGAACAAAAGATGCGTGCAGAAAAGGCGCTGAACGATGCCAAAGAAAAAGGTCTGATCAACTTTGACCGTCTCGAAGCAGACACCGAAGTAGCAAAGGTTTCGGTTGTTGGCATCGGCATGCGGTCCCACGCTGGCGTGGCTGCTAAGATGTTCGAAGTCCTGTCCAAAGAAGGCATCAACATCAAAGTTATCGCCACCTCGGAAATCAAAATCTCTGTCCTGATCGACCGCAAATACATGGAACTCGCTGTTCAAGCGCTCCACGATGCGTTCGAGCTCGACAAAGGCTAAACCAGCCTAAATCCTTACGATGGGCCGTCGTGGGTTTCCACTGGCGGCCTTTTTCTTGTGCAAATACCCCATGCTGCAGCTGCGAAAAAATGCTGCGATAGCAAGAGTTTGCCGTGACACCTTTTGTCCACTCCCATTCCTTACAGAGGTCGCTTATAGATGGGCGTAACAAAAACGGATGGACCGATGGGACACAGGATCGAAAGCGACAGCCGCAAGCTGCTGGGCCGCTTGCGCGACACCATGGCCGAGGATGCCGCAGGGCAGGCTCGACTGGATAAAATCGTGCACCTGATCGCATCCTCGATGCAGACACAGGTGTGCTCGATTTACCTATTCCGTGATTCTGAAACGCTCGAACTTTGCGCGACCGAAGGTCTGGACGCGGCCGCTGTCCACCAAACACGGATGCGTTTGGGCGAAGGTCTGGTGGGCCGCGTTGCTCGCACCCGCAGCGTAATCAACACCGCCGACGCGCCCGCCGCCAAAGGGTTCCGCTATATGCCGGAAACGGGCGAAGAACGATATTCGTCCTTCTGCGGTGTGCCGATCCAGCGACTTGGCAGCGCCTTGGGCGTTCTGGTCGTGCAGTCCAGAGAAGCTCGCGAATTTTCCGCAGACGAGGTTTACGCGCTTGAAGTTGTCGCAATGGTTCTCGCCGAAATGGCAGAGCTGGGCGCATTTGTGGGCGAAGGTTCGGCCATGACTGCCCGTCACCAACAGCCCGTTCTGTTCCGTGGCACCACGGGTCAAGAAGGCGCAACCGACGGCCACGTTTACCTGCACGAACCGCGCGTTGTTGTGACGAACCCTGTCGCCGATGACCCCGACAGCGAACTGGCACGCCTGCGCGAAGCCGTTGATACGCTGCGTGTTTCTGTCGATGACATGCTGAACACGACAACGACTGTGAACACCGAACAGGTTCAGGTGCTCGAAGCGTATCGCATGTTTGCGAACTCCCGCAGCTGGATGCGCCGCATGGAAGAAGACGTTCAGAGCGGCCTATCTGCCGAAGCTGCCGTCGAAAAAGAACAATCCCTTGCCCGCAGTCGGATGAATAGCGCGGGCGACGCTTACCTGCGCGACCGTCTACATGACCTCGACGATCTGTCGAACCGCCTGCTCCGCATCCTGACGGGCCAAGGCAAAGAGACCGGCGCCGCGATGCCAGAGAATGCCGTTCTCGTAGCGCGCAACATCGGGCCGGGTGAATTGCTGGAATACGGCAAGGGTCTGCGCGGTATCGTTCTTGAAGAAGGCTCCGTCGGGTCGCACGCGGCCATCGTGGCCCGCGCATGGGCGATCCCGCTTGTCATTCACGCAAAAAACATCACCGCTGAGGCACTCAACGGCGATCCGATCCTCGTTGATGGCGACCAAGGGATCGTACACCTGCGGCCGGATGAAAACGTGCACAACGCTTTCCGCGATAAAATCGCGATGCAAGCCTTGGCCCAAGAACGCTACGCTTCGATCCGCGACCTGCCTGCGACTGCACTTTGCGGTACGACCGTGAACTTGCATATGAACGCAGGCCTTATGGCCGACCTACCGTCGCTGCCCTCATCGGGGGCCGAAGGCGTGGGGCTATTTCGCACAGAGCTCCAGTTCCTGATCCGTAATCAGATGCCGAAACGTGCAGAGCTTTCGGCGCTCTATTCTCGCGTCATAGATGCTGCGAACAACAAACGCGTTGCGTTCCGCACGCTCGACATCGGGTCGGACAAGGTTCTGCCCTACATGCAGGCGCAGGACGAACCGAACCCCGCGATGGGCTGGCGTGCGATCCGCGTGGGCCTCGACAAACCGGGGGTTTTGCGGATGCAGCTACAGGCGCTGATCCGCGCTGCACACGGTCGTCCGCTGACCATTATGTTCCCCTTTGTGGCGCAGCTACAGGAATTCCGCGACGCGAAGGCCGAGATGAACAAAGCCTTGGACCGCGAACGCATCCTAGGCCACCCGCTGCCGTCCAAGATCGAAGTGGGCGCGATGCTGGAGACCCCCAGCCTTGCCTTTGCGCCTGACGCTTTCTTTGAAGAGGTGGATTTCTTGTCGATTGGCGGGAACGACCTCAAGCAGTTCTTCTTTGCCGCTGACCGTGAAAACGAACGCGTCCGCCGCCGCTATGACACGCTAAACGTCAGCTTCTTGTCGTTCCTCGAACTGGTCGTAGAACGCTGTGCCAAGGCAGGCAAACCCGTGTCGTTTTGTGGTGAAGATGCTGGCCGCCCGATCGAAGCGGTCTGCCTTGCTGCGATTGGTCTACGCACCCTGTCGATGCGACCAGCCTCGATCGGTCCCGTGAAACATCTGCTGCGCCGTGTGAACTTGAACGAAGCACGCGGCGTCATTGCCGATTCCCGCGCCCGTGGGGAACAATCGGTCCGCGAGGCGATCGGCGAATGGCTGTCCAAGCAGAGCTGATCAGCGTTTCGCGACAGATCGCCCTTTAACCGTTTCCGCATGGAAGGCCTCGATCACTTGATCGGGGTCGAATTCCCGCGCCAACTGCCGCAGCCCAAAGTGAACATGCGCCATTTCGGTGTAGTAGTTCACAAAGGCCAAATTGGTTCCCGCCCCCGCAGCCGCGCCCAGAACAGGTACCGCTTGCGTGGCGAGCTTTTGCGTTAACACAGCCGCAAATTTAGGGGCAACCTTCGCGATCAAGGAATGGATTGCAGGTCCTGTTAGGGCCACGCGCGCCCCGATGAAACTCGTATCAATCCCGTCGTCATCGGCATCAGGACCACCCGCGCTGAACACGCGCAAACACTCTGCGCGGGTTTCGTCGCTGTCGATATCTTCACCATAGGTTTGCGCCACGCCCTGCACGGCACGGAAGATAATCGTCGTCGCAACAGGTATCTCTGCAATCGCGGTCGGTACGCCACCAACACCACCCAATGCGCCTGAAATCGCGCCGATTACCTTGTGCATGCGGTCGCCTGCAACGGCCCGCTCTAACGGACCTTGCCGCGATGCTTTGGCCAGATGGAAACTGCGCTCTAGTGCAGTGCGCGCGGCCCCTTCGATTTTGGTTCGGAACGCGGCGGGCAGCATTTTCATGCCGTCCTCGACCTGACCACCCACATAGGTGATCACCTGCATCAACATACCGTTTGCAGATGCCTGACGCTGCGCTAAGGCCCGCACCCTCTCACGCCCAGCAGCATCAAGAGGGTTGGTCGGGTTAATCAGTCGAGGCGGGCTTTTCGTGATCATGTCCTCTAAATGGGGACGACCACCGGGATTACAATCAGGGGCGGGCAGAACTTTGCCCGTAACACCCGTCCATGCCGACGGACAAAGGTTATAGCCCAGAACGCGGTCAGGGTTTGTCGGCGGCGGCATCTCGACGCCTTCTAGGTGGAAGAAACCGAACCGTTTGTAATAGGGATAATCGCCCACCAGCATCACCCGCGACCATCCCAGGTCAAAGGCGCGGTTCAGGGTCTTACGCATGAGCGCGCCACCGACACCTTCGCCTTGACGGGTCGGGTGAACGGCCACAGGACCGAGGAGGATCGCCAACCGATCACCCACATAGACAGGCCAGTTGCGGATCACACCCGCGAGAATTCCGTCCTGATCCCGTGCGGTGAAACAAAGCTGCGCAATCGGATCAACACCATCGCGAAGCCGATACGACGAGAGTGCCGTCCGACCAGGAGCAAAGCAGAGGTCATACAGTGCCTCAACTTCCCACCAATCCTGCGCTGTTTCCAAAGTCAGTTGGATCATTCCGAGCTTTTTTCCGCATAAAGTCTGGAAGCCGCCCTAGCATGACGCTACCTCTGCCGCAAACCAGATAAGGGTCCTTTTACTATGTTCTATCGTCCGGCCGATGGCCACGGCCTGCCGCATAATCCGTTCAACGCGATTGTCTCTCCCCGTCCGATTGGCTGGATTTCGAGCCGTGGCGCGGATGGCGTCGACAATTTGGCCCCATATTCGTTCTTTAACGCCGTCGCCTACACGCCGCCCCAAGTCATGTTCTCCTCCAGCGGCACAAAGGTTGATCGCGACGGCAAGGACAGCCTCGCCAATATCCGCGAAACAGGTGTCTTCTGTGTGAACATCGTTGAATACGCGATGCGCGACGCGATGAATGCGACCTCGGGCAGCCATGCAGCCGACGTCGATGAGTTCGAATTCGCTGGCATTGATAAAGCCGAGTGTGACAAGATCGCTTGCGCACGTGTCGCCAATGCGCCTGCCTCGCTCGAATGCCGCCTCACCCAGATCGTAAAGCTCGAAGGGGACGAAAGCACCGCGATCTTTGGTGAGGTCATCGGCGTGCACATGCGCGATGACTGCCTTGTCGATGGCGTATTCGATGTGACCCGTTTCCAGCCGCTCGCCCGCCTTGGCTACCGCGATTATGCGATCGTCAAAGAGGTCTTTTCGCTCACGCGGCCCGACGATAAGGCATAATCGCCTAACGTTCGTTCAGCCCCTTGCCCGCCAGAATACCCTCTCGAAACTTGGCGATCCGATTGATGCGAGTCGCCGTTTGCTTGGCAGCGTTTAGGTTCATCACGTAGCTGCGCCGCCGCCCCGGTGTCAGTGCGGCAAAGGCTTCGGCCATTTCGGGATCAGCGTCGAGAGCATTGGCCAATTCTTCTGGCAGCTCCAACTCTGTCGTCGTTTTCTTCTCCTTGATGCCCGCCTCTGCGTAGCCCATCGCCTCGGCGATATAGGCCGCCGCGATTGCAGCTTTGGCTGCCACCTGATCAGCCGCGGTAAAGCGCAACATGTCGGGTGTCTTTGTCTCTGCACCCTGCTTTTCCAGAACACCCTCAGGGTCCTTCAGCAGACCCGCGTTGAAAAAGTTCAAACGGAAATTGTCGCGGAACGCCCCGATGATCACGATGTTTCGGCCAGCATGCGTATAACAGGCATGACCCCATTTCACCGTTTCTGTCAGCCCTGCGTTTAAACATATCTCGCGCAGTTGCCGCACACCATCGCCCCAAATTTGGGTCGAGCAATCTGGCGTCTCAAAGCGGGCACAGCGACCGCAGCCTTTGGTAAAGAAATCCTCAACGTCAGTGATCATCATGGCGCCCCCCCCTATGGAACCACGATACATCCACTCCTCAGCGCTGAGAAATGAAAAGGGGCCCGAAGGCCCCTAAATCAATGTCCACCCAAGATGCCAGTGCGGACACCATAGTCCACGGCAATCTCGTAATCTGGGTCATCGTCGCTATCGACCATCAAGTGCCCCGCTTTGGTCAAAAGCTTGTGGCAATCGCGGCTCAGGTGACGCAGTTGGATTTTCTTACCCGCCTGCTCGTATTTCGCAGCAACGGTTTCAATCGCCTGCAACGCAGATTGGTCCGCCACGCGGCTGTCGTTGAAGTCCACGATCACAAGGCTCGGGTCGCCAGCAAAGTCGAACAACTCGATAAAGCCATCGGTCGAGCCAAAGAACAGTGGGCCTTGGACCTGATAGACCTTCGCCCCTTCGGGCGTGGTATAGGTTTTCGCGTGGATACGGCGTGCGTTGTTCCATGCGTAGGCCAGTGCCGACACGATCACACCAACCACAACAGCCGTCGCGAGGTCGGTCCAAACCGTCACAACTGTCACGAGGACTATCACAAAGGCATCCGTCAGCGGCACGCGGAACAGGATCTTGAACGAGTTCCACGCAAAGGTGCCGATCACCACCATGAACATCACACCAACCAGCGCCGCCAGCGGGATTTGTTCAATGAGCGGAGAGGCCACAACGATGAACGCCAAAAGGAACAGCGCCGCAGTGATCGCCGCCACGCGGGTGCGGCCACCAGATTTCACGTTGATCATCGATTGACCGATCATCGCGCAACCGCCCATCGTGCCAAAGAAACCAGCGATAAAGTTCGCGGTGCCCTGCGCGATACACTCCTGCGATGCGCCACCACGTTTGCCAGTGAGTTCACCAACAAGGTTCAGCGTCAGGAGGCTCTCGATCAGACCAATCGCGGCCAGAATGACAGAATACGGCAGGATGATTTTGAGCGTCTCAAAGGTCATCGGCACCTGCGGGAAATGGAACATCGGCAGACCGCCCTTGATCTCTGCCATGTCACCAACGCGCGGCACATCGATGCCAAAGGCAATCACGATGATCGCGGTGATGCCGATCCCCGCCAACGGAGCGGGAATGATGTTCGTCACCTTAGGAATACCCCAGATGATCGCCATCGTCAGAGCCACAAGGCCCAGCATCATGTAAAGCTGAATGCCCGACAGCCATTCACCACCCGACATACCGTGACCTGCGGCCTCAGCACTACCCGGAACCTGAAACTGGCTCATCTGCGCAAGGAAGATCACAATTGCCAGACCGTTCACAAAGCCCAACATAACAGGGTGCGGAACGAGGCGGATGAACTTGCCCCAATGCATTACTCCAACAATCAGTTGGATGATCCCCATCAGAACAACAGTGGCAAAGAGGTATTCAACGCCGTGCTCAGCCACCAGCGCGACCATCACTACAGCCAACGCACCCGTTGCGCCCGAAATCATACCCGGACGGCCACCGATCAGCGCCGTTACCAAACCAATGATAAACGCCGCATAAAGGCCAACCAACGGGTGAACCCCCGCCACGAAAGCAAAGGCGACCGCTTCGGGCACCAATGCCAAAGCAACGGTCAGGCCCGACAGCACTTCGGTCTTGAGCTGGTTCGGGGTCAGATCGCCCTTATCGGCAATCGCGAGTTTTCCGGCCACAGCCGCCAGTCTTGCACGGGGCATTTTGGTTTTCCTATTCCTGTTCGCTTGCCGCCGCCCTAACCTGTTAGCGCCTGAAAGTGAACCCGCTCGCGCGTTCGGCGCCCATGTGTTGCGATGGCGGCACTGGCTTTGGGCTTGCGGAACGCCACTCTGCGAGGCAGCATAACAACCATAGATTGCAAAAGGTGGGTCATGCAGACAAAGATCGGGATCATCGGCGGATCGGGCGTTTACGACATCGACGGATTGGAAAACCGCGACTGGGTGACGGTGGAAACGCCGTGGGGGATGCCGTCGGATGATCTGCTGACAGGCACTCTCAATGGGATCGAGATGGTGTTCCTACCTCGCCACGGACGCGGCCACGTTCAGACCCCATCGACCGTGAACTACCGCGCCAATATCGCTGCGCTGAAAATGCTCGGCGTGACAGATGTCTTTAGCGTCTCGGCCTGCGGGTCCTTCCGCGAAGACATGGCCCCCGGTGATTTCGTGATCGTCGATCAGTTCATCGACCGCACCTTTGCCCGCGAGAAAACCTTTTTCGGTCCGGGCCTTGTGGCACATGTCAGCGTCGCGCACCCGACCTGTTCCCGCCTCATGGACGCAGCCGAAGCTGCCGCCCGTGCGACAGGCACGACTGTTCACCGTGGCGGCACCTACCTCGCGATGGAGGGGCCCCAGTTCTCAACGATGGCCGAAAGCCACCTTTACCGCCAATGGGGCTGCGATGTGATCGGCATGACCAACATGCCCGAAGCCAAGCTCGCCCGCGAAGCAGAGCTTTGCTATGCCTCTATCGCGATGATCACCGATTACGATAGCTGGCACCCTGACCACGGCGCGGTCGAAATCTCGGACATCATCCGCACGCTGCACGGCAATTCAGCCAAGGCTCGCGAAACGGTGGCTGGCCTGCCCGCCCAACTCGGCCCCGACCGCGCACCCTGCCCTTGCGGATGCGATACCGCACTCGAATTTGCGATCATGACCGCCCCAGAGAAACGCGATCCGATGATGGTCGAAAAGCTACGGACGATTGCGGCCCGCGTGTTGAGTTGATACCCAAAGGCGCAATCAGTCAGAGGCCGATATGAAAACCGTTAAGGATTACATCCGCACCATTCCCGACTTCCCGCACGAGGGCATTATGTTCCGTGACGTGACGACGCTGTTTAGCGATCCGCGTGGTCTGCGGTTGGCGATTGATCAGCTATTAGAGCCCTATGTCGGCCAGAAGATCGATAAGGTGATCGGGCTTGAGGCGCGTGGGTTTATCCTCGGCGGTGCGGTCGCGCACCAGCTTGGCGTTGGGTTCGTGCCCGTGCGGAAAAAGGGTAAACTGCCGGGTAAAACGCTCTCGCAGGATTACAAACTCGAATACGGCGAAGCGACGGTTGAGATCCATGAGGACGCACTGGAAGCAGGCGAACGCGTGCTGATTGTGGATGACCTTCTGGCCACGGGTGGCACCGCCGTTGCGGGGATCAAATTGGTCGAACAGCTCGGCGCGCAGGTCGTATCTTGCGCCTTTGTTGTCGACCTTCCCGAACTTGGCGGGCGCAAGGTTTTGACCGATATGGGCCTCGACGTGCACACGATTTGCGACTTTGAAGGGGCGTAACGCCCCTTATTTCACGATCACTTCGTCCTTTACGAACAGGTTGGCCCATGCGCGGTCAACCAGTTCAGGGGTCATGTGATAGTGCAGGCCTTCGAATTCGCAGATCGAAATAATCTGGTCGATCAAGAAACCCGGTTGGTAGTTCGCATAGGTATTTTCGATCGTCGGGTATTTGTTTTTCAACAGGTGAACCAATGACGCCTCATCCAGCGGCATCCCCTTTTTCTTTGCGATCATGGCAAAGATTTTGAGGAAGTCCTGTTTGTTCGGCCCGTCGATCTTAATCTTGTAGAAAATCCGCCGCAGCGCCGCTTGGTCAAAGATTTCGTTCGGGTGGAAGTTGGTCGAAAAGATCACGAGTGTATCGAACGGCACCTCGAACTTCTCACCCGATTGCAGCGCCAGAATATCGCGGTTTTCCTCAAGCGGAACGATCCAGCGGTTCACCAGCTTTTGCGGTGGGTCTTCCTGACGGCCAAGGTCGTCAACGATGAACACACCACCTGTCGCCTTGAGCTGAAGCGGCGCCTGATAGGTCCGCGCCACGGGGTTATAAACGAGGTTCAGCATGTCGAGCGACAGTTCACCGCCCGTGATAACCGTGGGGCGTTCACATTTGACATACCGCGTGTCGAATTTACCCGACGTGCGGCGGATCGCGTTCGGATCGTCCAAATCCTCTTCGGCGGCGGAATGCACGATGGGGTCATAAACGGTGATTACCTGCCCCGCGTATTCAATCGCACGCGGCACATAGATCTTATCGCCCAGCGCGTCCCTGATCCCGTTCGAGATCGACGACTTACCGTTCCCCGGAGGGCCATACATGAGAATCGAACGGCCCGCAGAAATCGCAGGTCCCAATTCGCCGATCAGTTTCGGCGGTAGGATCAGATGCCCCATCGCCGAAGTCAGACGATCACGGGTCATTTGCAGGTTACGGATCGATTGGCGTTTCACCTGTTCGGCATAGACGGCCATCGGAACGGGCATGGCGCCGTAGTATTCCGATTGGGTCAGCGCCTCTAACGCCCGCGCCTTGCCCGCGTCGGTCAATTGGTAGCTCAACTCGCCCGCCGAATTGGGGCTCAGCATCCCGAGGGTTTCGATAAGCCGTTGAGAACGCGCGATTTCGATCAGTTCCTGCGTCACTGGGATCGGCAGACAAATGACCCGCGCAATGTCAGAAACGATAGTCATATTAGTGCGGAACATCGACTTGATCATGATGTCGCGCATCATGACAATAGGCAGTTGCATCCCCTCCAATGACTTGGGGGCGGGTGGTGCCATGACAGCGTTCACTTGCATATTCATCGTCGTGCCTGTGTCGTATGGGCCGCGCTGCCTGATCTGATCCAGTCAACTGGCGCTTGTAATCCTTGTGAGAAATACATGACGGGGTATTGTGGCCAAAAAATGGACAAACCATTGAAAGAGATGGGCATGAGACAGGCAAACCGGACTTCGGTCTTTATCGTATTGATGGCAGCGATCCTCGCTTTAGGTGGCATGGCCATCGCAAAGGGCGGGTTTTACCTCGGCAAACACGAGGGTGACACGCTCCACATGGTGGAGATCGTGTCGCGTATGGCCGCTGGGCAATTGCCCCATATCGATTTCATGACCCCCATCGGCGCCTTGGCCTTTGCGCCCATCGCCCTGTTCAAGGCAAACGGGTTCGGCATTGGAATGTCTGTCCTTTGGGCGCAAGTCCTCATGGCCTTGGCGTTCGTGTTGCCCACCTTCTGGGTCGCAATCTCGCGTTTCCCGCGACTTCTCGCGGCACCTTATGGTTTTGTCGTGATGGTGTTGATCCTCGCCCTCGTCCATGGCGAGGCAGAGAGCGGCGTCTCAATCTCTATGCACTACAATCGTTGGGCATGGACTGCGGCCTATGTCGCGATCCCTGCCGCGCTCTTTGTGCCGCAATACGCCCGCAACAGCCTGTTCGACGGCATCATCATCGGTTTGATGCTCAGCGTGATGGCGATGATCAAAGTGACCTACTTCGTCGCCTTCGCCCCTGTGATCGTCATAGCCCTGTTGATGACGGGTCAACTGCGGGCCTTTGGCATCGCGATCCTGACAGGGTTGGGTGTCGTCGCGATCCTCACCGCTTGGATGGGGATCGGGTTCTGGCTGGCCTATATTGCGGATTTGCAGACCGTGGCGGGATCGGCCAATCGCGCCGCGCCGGGTCTACCTTTGACCTCTATCCTCGCCGCACCCGCCTACGAAGGGGGAACCATCGCCGCGATTGCTGGGGTGATTTTCCTTCGCCGTGCTGGGGCTAACGCCGCAGGGATGGGCCTCCTCTTGCTGATACCTGGGTTCATTTACGTGACCTATCAGAACTTCGGCAACGATCCTCAGTGGCTGTTGCTGATGGCGTTCATCCTCCTCGCCCATCGCCCCGACCAAGGCGACGAACGCGCCACGATCACAGGCATTGCGCTCATGTCGATTGCATTCGCAACGCCATCCTTCCTGAACCTCGCCTACAGCCCGTTTCGGCATTTCAACGCGGATGTTGAACGCTTTACACCTCTAATCTCGGGCACCTCTGACAACGCGGACCTCTATACCCTGACCGCCCGTGCGATCCGAGTTGATGCGACCGTTGCTTTGGATACCGAAGGCCAGCCCTACGCGACATGGCAGGAACAATCGGGCCGTGACGAACCCGTTTCATTCAAAGGGGAAACCTTCGGGATTTGTGCGCTCGACAGTGGGATCACGGCCTATTTCACCGATGTATCCGCTGATCTAACCGAAGCTGGATATCAGGGGGCGAAACTGTTCGCTGCCGACTTGTTGAATTCGTTCTGGCTCTACGGAGGGTTCGAACCGCTCACGGGCGGTGCGCCTTGGTATTATGGCGGGCTAAGCGGGTTTGCCGATGCCGAGTATCTGATCGTGCCGCTCTGCCCACTGTCGGTCGAAGCCCGTGAACTGATCCTGACGGAAATCGCTGAGGCAGGCGCGGACGAAACCCTCACCGAAGTGCGCCGCACACCGCTCTATGTGTTGTTCGAAAAAGGCTAATCAGCCGAAAACGATGGGCCACGCGATGTAGCAAATCAGCGTGGTCCCAAGCGGCAATCCCATCGGGAACCGTTTACCCGTTGTCCAGCTTTCCCAATCGGGCACCATGCGGCGAATGGGGCTGTGACGGGCGATGCGGTGGACGACAAACCCAGCAAGCGTGCAGCCCGCCAGAATATACATAACCATCACCGCGTCGCTAAAGGCCACGAACGGGGCGGCGGCGGCGATGAACTTTGCGTCCCCTGCCCCCATCGCGCCCGCTGCATTCGCGACAATCCCAATGACCAACATCACAGCGAGGTGCGACCAGCGCCACGCCCAGTCTTGGACGCCAAAGGCAATGAGGCCGAACACAGCAAACACACCAACCAACGCGATGACAGACCAGTTGGGGATCTTCATCGCCCGCATGTCATTCCACGCGACATAGAGGCAGATTGGCAAAACGGGCGGCAAAAGCCACAGCGCCTGAGAAGCGGTTAGGATCATCAGTTCACTACGTTATCTTCTAGCGCCCGAAGCGCCCGAACAGCCGCTTCGAAGTGTTGGGGATGGGTATCAATCGCTTCGCGCAACAGGCCCTTGGCCATCGTCACGTCACCCTGACGAACAGCCGACAGCGCAAGCGTGTGCAAGAGCTGCGCCCGCTCTGTCTGCGACATCTGGATGACAGGCAGATCGTAATTCCGCTGGGCACCACGAGCCAGAACGAGGTTATTTTTCGCGGTGAACATCGTCGGGTCATGACGCAGCGCATCCGCGAACAAACGTTCCGCGCCAGCATAATCGCCACGGGTCAGCTTGGAAAAGCCCCAGTTGTTCAGCGCGCCCGCGGGACGGGTCGTCAGGCCCACGGCGGTTTCATAGAAACTATCGGCGCGGTTCCATTCCTGATTGCTATCCGCAACCATCGCTTCGAGCCGATACCGCTCAAACGTCTCATAGGTCGGCGGGATCGCATCAAGAACCTTCTCCGCCTCGGACCATTGATCCGCACGGATCAACGCATCGGCATACCCGACCTTATCTTCTGATGTGACCTCTGCATGCTCCATCACAGCTTTCCAAGCGGTCACAGCATCCTCTGGACGGCCTGCACGGACCAGTGACTTTGCCAAACCGCGCAGGAAATCGATCCGACCGGGGTCATTGGCATTGGCGCGTTGGAAATAGGCGACGGCCTCATTCGGGTCGCCGACGGTCAGCATCACGTCGTACAAGTAGGTCGTAAAGCCAGCCTTGGCCGCGCCGTAGACGTAATTGTTCAAACGCCCACGATCACCCGCAACAGAGCTGATCCCGACGACAACGCCTTGTTCGCGCGCCTCCATCACAGGAGCCAGCAGGGTGAGGAACCGCGCAGGACCCGTGAAGCTGTCGGTGACAACGCCATCTATCAAGGACGGATCAGAGTCAATTTCGGCCTGACCGGGCATTGAACCAACGAACACCGCGCAATTGATCGTACCTTCGAGGCCCTTGGCCGCCTCAATCACAGCGTCAAAGGTTGCCGCATCGCGCATATCAATCGGCATGAAAGTCGCCTCAGGCGCACCACGCACCGTCGCGTCCGCAGCGGTCGCCTCCATATCAACGATGTCACGTCCGCATAGAATGAACGCAGCGCCAGCTTCGGCTTGCTTACGAATAAAGGCGCGGGCGATGGCGGATGTCGCGCCCAAGATGATCCAAGTATCGGTCATTTTGCACCTCGTAGGTTCAATCGGCGGGTCATGTCGGTTTCAAAACGGTGATCAGGATCGGCTTCGTTCACAGCCTCCATCCACTCCGAATGTTCTGGATACATGGATTTGATGAAAGTTCCTGATGCGAGGCTATCTTTGGCCAGATAAACCCGACCACCAGCCGTATCCGTCAGGCTGATTAGTTCCGCAATCAGTTCAGCAGCCGCATCACGTGCGGGGAAATCAACGGCGAGCGTATAGCCCTCCATCGGGAAGGACATATAACCGCCCCGCCCCGCGCCCATGCGTTTCAAAACAGCTAGTGGAGAGGCCAGCCCAGAAGACGCAATCGCGCTCAGCATGGACTTCAGCGCATCCACTTGAGCCAAGGGCACAACGCATTGGAACTGGTGAAAGCCACGTTTGCCATAGAGACGGTTCCAATCGTGGATTTTGTCGAGCGGGAAAAAGAAATCCTCAATGCTGCGATCAACGGTGCGACCCTCAGCTGGGACACGGCGGTAATAGGCTTCGTTGAAGGCCTTTACGATCGGCGATGACAGCGCAAAATTCGGCGCATCAAAGGGCACCTTTTTCGCCCCTTTCGGAGCGGAATAGTCACCGCCGCCAACCTCAGCCTCTTCGACGATGCCGCGACCCAGAGCATCACCCTTGGCCGTTGCATCAATCCAACCCACGCAATAGGTCGCCGTGCTCGCGTCCAGCATCTCGATGTGCTGGTCCCAGTTTTGCACACGGCGTTCGGTAACGCGCATTTGGCCGCCAGTGATCGGCTTCAACCGAAGCTTTGCTGACAGGATCACACCCGTTTGCCCCAAACCGCCAATCGTGGCCTTCCACATCACCTCATCGGCTGGGGTAATGACCCGCACCCCATCAGCGCCGAGCAGCGTAATTTCAGTCACATGCTGGCCAAACGATCCTTCGTTATGGTGGTTCTTACCGTGCACATCCATGCCAATGGATCCACCGACTGTCGCAAACCCTGTGCCGGGCATCACGGCGGGCAGATAGCCCTTGGGTGCGAAAATCCGTGCCAAATTGGCGATGGTGCAGCCCGCCTCGACATGAACGATGTCACCGTCGAATCCGATGATCCGATCCAGCCGCGTCATGTCCGTCGCCCGACCGTTATCGTTCAGCGCCGCATCACCATAACTGCGGCGGTTGCCAATCGCTGGGCCTTGGGCTGTGACCGCAGCCCGACGTTCAGGGCGTGCAAGTTCGCCATCAGCAGTCAGGGCGCGGCCCCAACCAGAATAAGTCGTTGTCTTCCAAAGCATCGTATCAAAGTGCCTGTTTTAAAGAATGTCGTTCAGCAAATGGGAACACCAATAGCCCCAACCCAATCGCAAACCAAAGGGTCGTCACACGAATAATTGCCGTCGCGGGCAGTGACGTTTCAAGCGGCACGCCCTGCATCGACAAGAGCGCGACCATCGCGGCCTCGGCCCCACCGACGCCACCCGG
Organism: Marivivens donghaensis; assembly: GCF_030410045.1. NCBI lineage: Bacteria > Pseudomonadati > Pseudomonadota > Alphaproteobacteria > Rhodobacterales > Paracoccaceae > Marivivens > Marivivens donghaensis. The sequence goes on along the minus strand of NZ_JAUFRA010000007.1, from coordinate 136,553 downwards.
TGCGCCCGTCAGCCCGCCCGCGAGGGTCGAGAAGGTGAAAATCGTTACAGCCATCCAGAACCCGATATCAGCGCCCATCCACACGAGAAGAAGGTGGAACGCATATCCTTCGGCAATCCAGCCCGTCAGGCCTAGAGCCAAGGTAATGATCACCGTTTTGGGATCGGAAAACGCAGAAAGCGAACCTGCCGCACGCCGCACGCGCACCATCAGGCGCGGAAAAAACCCTGTTAGTCGGTAAGCAAATCCAGCCGCCCCAGCGAGGAGCCGTGGACGCGTCGCGATAAATGCGACCAACAGCGCGGCGATAGCCACAGGCAGACCAAACGCGATGCCACCCGTGCCAAAGGACAGGCCCAGCGCCAGAATGATCGCCATTGCGGCCAAATCGCCCGCGCGATCCATCAGCACCAGCGGCGCGGTCCGCTCAACCGCCCAATCCGTTTCACGCTTGATCCACCGCATACGGATCAGCTCGCCAACCCGACCGGGGGTCACGGACATTGCGAACCCACCGATGAAGTGACGGAGGTCTTGGGCTAATGTCGTCGGAAGGCCAATTTTACGCGCCATCACGTGCCAGCGGCTGCCGCGAAACACGTAGTTCACAAGGCTCAGCCCCAAGAGAACAACGAATTGCAGCAAAGACAGACGCGACAACTGGGCAATCGTTTCTTCCCATCCCGTCGCAAGAGCCAACCCAGCCAAACCTGCAATGACAAAACCAAACAACCCCGCCAGCAGCGCGATGTCGCGCCAACGGCGGTGCGTGGTAGAGCCTGTGTCTGGCAATCTATTTGTGCTGCTCATTGTCATTGGTCACAAAATAGCAACCGATTGGGGCCGAATTATGAAACCCAAGGCAATTTTCGAAACAATTAACACACGCGAAAGAAGAAGGGCGCCCGAAGGCGCCCATTCCCTTAGTCTACAATCGTCGCCTCGGTCGCGGCCCGAAGCTCTTCTTCGGTGACACCATCGGCGAGTTCGACGATCTTCAGGCCGCCTTCGACCACGTCCAGAACCCCGAGGTTCGAGATGATACGATCAACCACGCTCTTGCCCGTCAGCGGCAGGGTGCACGCTTTCAGAACCTTGGATTCACCATGTTTATTGGTGTGATCCATCACGACAACAACTCGACCAACACCCGCAACGAGGTCCATCGCGCCGCCCATGCCTTTGACCAGCTTGCCTGGGATCATCCAGTTGGCGAGGTCGCCGTTCTCTGCCACTTCCATCGCACCAAGGATTGCCATCGCGATTTTGCCGCCACGGATCATTGCAAACGACTGCGCCGAGTCGAAATAGGCCGTGTGCGGCAGTTCGGTGATCGTCTGTTTACCTGCGTTGATCAGGTCAGCGTCTTCTTCGCCTTCAAACGGGAACGGCCCCATGCCGAGCATCCCGTTTTCGGACTGCAGCGTCACTTCAACGCCTTCGGGAATGTAGTTTGCAACGAGCGTCGGGATACCGATGCCGAGGTTCACATACCAACCGTCTTGAAGTTCTTGCGCGGCCCGCGCCGCCATCTGGTTACGATCCCACGGCATTATGCGGACTCCTTCTTGCGGGTGGTGCGCTGTTCGATACGTTTTTCGTGTGCGCCCTCGATGATGCGATGGACGTAAATGCCCGGCAGGTGGATCGCATCTGGATCGAGCGTCCCTGCTGGCACGATTTCTTCGACCTCTGCGACGCAGATTTTACCGCAGGTCGCGGCTGGCACGTTAAAGTTCCGCGCAGTTTTGCGGAAAATCAGGTTGCCCGTTGTATCCGCTTTCCATGCCTTCACGATGGCGAGGTCGGCAAAGATGCCTTCTTCCAAGATGTAGGTTTGGCCATTGAAGTCTTTGTGCTCTTTGCCTTCCGCGATCACGGTGCCCACGCCAGTTTTCGTGTAGAAACCGGGGATACCAGCGCCACCAGCGCGCATACGTTCGGCCAATGTACCTTGCGGGTTGAACTCCAACTCCAACTCGCCCGACAGATACTGGCGCATGAATTCGGCGTTTTCGCCCACATAGGACGAGATCATTTTCTTAACCTGTTTGGTCTGCAACAGGATGCCGATCCCGAACTCATCTACGCCTGCGTTGTTCGATGCAAAGGTAAGGTCCTTGGTGCCTGCGTCTTTGATCGCGTCCAGCAAAAGTTCGGGGATACCGCACAGGCCGAAACCACCCGCCGCGATAAACATCCCGTCAAACAAAAGCCCATCAAGGGCCTCTGCTGCACTACCGTAAATCTTCTTCATTCTCTCCCCCTCTGGGTCCGTATGGGCCACTCTCGGCAAAGAGCCTCCCTCATCATGGCGGTTAGATTACTGAAAAAATCGCCGCTGTCCCGTGGTTTTTTCTGCACCTGCAAAAGAAAGCGGCGAGCCTTGGCCCGCCGTTCTATGTCATTCGTCGCTCGCTGCTTTTTTCACTGGCGCTTTTTTCGCTGAGGCCTTCTTGGCGGCGGGCTTTTTCGCTGCTGCCTTTTTTGCGGGGGCTTTGCGTTTCTTGCCAGACTTCGCGGCTTTTTCGTTTACCAGCTCAATCGCTTGTTCGACCGTCACCGACTCTGGGTCTACATCTTTGGGCAGGGTCGCGTTGACTTTTTCCCATTTGATGTAGGGACCATAACGCCCCGACATAACCGCCATAGCACCACCATCTGGGTGATCACCCAGTTCTTTGAGCGGTTTCGCGGCTTCGCGGCCACCACGACCCGCCTTTTTCAGGGCGAGCACTTCGACGGCGCGGTTCATACCGATGTCAAAGACCTCATCGACCTCTTTGAGGTTCGCATAGGTCGTGCCGTGTTTCACAAACGGACCAAAGCGACCGATGCCTGCCTCGACCACAACACCATCTTCGGGGTGCGGGCCGATTTCACGCGGCAGGTTCAGCAGCATCAGCGCCTTATCAAGATCGATTGAGTCAGTCGTCCAGCCTTTGGGCAGACTTGCACGCGGGGGCTTCGGGAAATCCTCAGAGGCTTCGCCACGTTGTACATAGGGACCATATCGACCATCGCGGAGCGAGATCGGATCGCCATCATCGTGACCTAGCAGTTTGCCATCAGGACCGATACCCGTTTGCTCCATCCCCGGAGGGCCGAACGGACGGGTAAAGCGGCATTCAGGGTAATTCGAACAGCCGATGAACGCACCACCAGACCGCGCCGTCCGCATGGACAGTCGCCCAGCGCCACAGTTCGGGCAAGCACGCGGATCGCTGCCGTCCTCTTTGGCTGGGAAGAGATGCGGTTCGAGAACCTCGTTGATCTTATCGAGCACCTCGGTGATCCGAAGTTCGGACGTTTCTGCGATCGCAGCCGAGAAATCCTTCCAGAAACGTTTCAGCAGGTCGTGGTAATCCACCTCGCCCGCCGACACCTCGTCGAGTTCGTTCTCAAGGCTCGCTGTGAAGTCATACTCCACATACTTTTTAAAGTAGTTCGACAGGAAGACGGTGACCAAACGGCCTTTGTCCTGCGGGATCAGGCGGCCTTTATCCTTGGTCACATAATCGCGGTCCTGAATCGTGGTCACGATAGAGGCATAAGTGGACGGGCGACCAATCCCCAGCTCTTCCATCTTCTTAACCAAAGTCGCCTCGGTGTAGCGCGGCGGCGGCTGGGTGAAGTGCTGCTCTGGCAGAACTTCTTTCTTATCGGTTTTGTCGCCAGCAGCGAGGAGCGGCAGACGTTTGTCGTCGTCATCCACAACGCTGTCGTCGCGACCTTCTTCGTAGACGGCGATGAAGCCTTCGAACAGAACGACCTGACCCGTGGCACGCAGGATGACCTGACCATCAGCCGAAGCAATATCGACCGTGGTGCGTTCCATTTGCGCGGCCGCCATCTGGCTCGCAATGGTGCGTTTATAGATCAGATCGTAGAGCTTCTGCTGATCCGCATCCGAGATTTTGACCTTTTCAGGCGACATAAACATATCCGTCGGGCGGATACATTCGTGCGCTTCCTGCGCGTTTTTCGCCTTGTTTTTATACATGCGCGGGCTGGACGGCAGGTATTTTTCGCCGAACTTTTCTTTGATCGCATCACGCGCGGCCATGACCGCCTCAGGTGCCATGTCGATACCGTCGGTACGCATGTAGGTGATCAGACCTGCCTCATACAAACGCTGGGCCGCGCTCATCGCTTGGCGAGCACCCATACCGAACTTACGCGAGGCTTCCTGCTGGAGCGTCGAGGTCATGAACGGCGGGGACGGGTTACGGTTGGCAGGCTTTGCCTCAACCGACTGAACCGTCAGATCGCGGCTCGAAATCGCAGCGGCAGCCAGTTCAGCCTGCGCAGCCGTCGAAATATCGAATTTGTCGAGCTTTTTGCCTGCGAACGATGTCAGACGCGCCTCAAACTGTTGACCGCGCGGGTTCGCAAGAACAGCCTTAACTGTCCAGTATTCTTGGGGATTGAAGGCCTCAATCTCCATCTCGCGTTCAACGATCAGGCGCAGACATACGGACTGCACGCGGCCTGCCGATTTAGAACCGGGGAGCTTGCGCCACAGAACCGGCGAGAGGTTAAACCCAACGAGGTAGTCCAGCGCACGGCGGGCCAGATAGGCCTCAACCAGATGGGTGTCGACCTGACGCGGATTTTTCATCGCCTCGGTCACAGCATTCTTGGTGATCGCGTTGAATGTCACGCGGCTCACCGTCGTCGATTTCTTAATCGCGCGACGCGTGGTCAGGGTCTCTTGCAGGTGCCAGCTGATGGCTTCGCCTTCGCGATCAGGGTCGGTTGCGAGAATAAGAACGTCGTCGTCCTTGAGCGCGTCGGCAATCGCCTTAACGTGCTTTTTGCTGTCATTCGCGACTTCCCATTTCATCTCGAAATTGGCGTCGGTGTCGACAGAGCCGTCTTTCGGAGGCAGGTCGCGGACGTGACCGTAGGATGCCAAAACCGTGTAGTCCGATCCAAGATATTTGTTGATTGTCTTGGCTTTAGCCGGGGATTCGACAACAACAACTGGCATGGGAACTCCGTAAGAAAAGGCTTTTGCGTATGGCGCGGCAACATGTGTGCTATCGCAGTGGAATGTCAATGCACCCATTTCTCACCCTTGATCAAGGTCATAGCGACACTGTCAAAATAACTTCAAACTAAGGTCTGATTGGTTAGGAGGGTATTTTGATGACTTTCAAATTCGTCACGATGGCTGCGCTTGTCGCTCTTCCGATTGGCGCGATGGCCGAGCAGGTCTTTACTCCTGAACGTGGAACTAACCTCAGATCCGAACTGATGAACACCGCCCGCCCCTATGCGGAGTCCGTGTTTGGCGCACCTGTTGAGTTCGTGGTGCATGACCTCCTTGTTCAAGGCGATCACGCCTATGCGTGGCTGACGGCACAGCGACCGGGCGGTGGGCAAATTGACCTGACACGAGCGCCCGCAGCCAAAGACATCATGTTCGGCGTGAACGACCACACAGATATAAATGTGTTCTATGAACGCAGCGGAGCGGGCTGGCAGGTCTACGACTGGGCCGCGTTTGCGACGGACGTTTGGTGGCAACGCAAGGACATTTGCGCGGGGTGGGGCGACCTGTTGGACTACGGTTGCAACTAAAGGCGCGACAACAGCCCGCCAACATGTCGTTGGATCGCCCCGTCTAGTTCGAGAGCGATCAGTGCGGGTGCAATTAGGTTTGGCGCGGACTTCATGTCCCTGATCAACTGATCCTCTGCGATTGGCGATGGCCCGAGGCGGGATAAGATTTGCTTGTGCAGGGCCTTGCTGTCTTCAAAACTGCGCTGGGGCTGCGGGATCGGGGCGAGAGGCAATTCGGGCGCTTCTTCCACCAATGGCGTCAGACCCGCGATCACGTCCTCGGCCCCACGGATCAACGTCGCACCATCGCGGATCAGCGCGTTGCAGCCCCCTGCCCGCCCATCAAACGGATGCCCCGGAACGGCAAAGACCTCTCGCCCTTGGGCCAAAGCGTTTTCAGCAGTGATCAGACTGCCCGACTTCGCAGCCGCTTCAACCACGACAACGGCGCGACTGAGGCCAGAGATAATGCGATTGCGTGCAGGGAAATGACGGGCTTGGGGTTGCAGGCCAATCGGTTGTTCGGACAGGCGCAGACCTTTGGCGCCGATGGCATGAAACAGTTCGGCGTTTTCGTTGGGATAGATGACATCGACGCCGCCACCCAATACGGCAACGGTGCCCGCCTCAATCGCGGCATGATGCGCGGCGGCATCCACACCGCGGGCGAGGCCTGACACGACGACATAGCCTGCCGACGATAAGTCCGCCGCGAGTTTCCGTGCCATCCGCGTGCCCAATGAGGACGCATTGCGGGCACCAACCAGCGCGACCATCGGGCGGGTCAAAAGGGACGTATCGCCAACCGCCCAGAGGATCGGCGGGGCGTCATCTAATGTAGCCAGTGACGCGGGATAGTCTGGATCGCCGAGGCACAGCATCCGTGCTTTGACAGCGCGGGCGGCCTTGAGTTCGGCATGAATGACGCCTTCGGGACAGATCGCGTAATCGGTGACACCTGCCGCGCGCGCGACTTCTGGCAAAACCTCTAACGCAACCTGTGCCGAACCATGCTCCGCGATCAGTCGGTGAAATGTCGCAACACCGACCCGTCGAGATCGCAGCAGACGGAGACGGTTAAACCGGTCGGCTTCCATGGTGGGTGGGAGTGGGGGGTGAGTGGAAGAACGTGGGGTTCCGGTCATCCTGTGCTCCATCTGCTGCAGGATCGGAATACGCTCGCAACCTTAAGAAGCCGTAAATGGAGCGGAATTATTCGGGCCTAAATGCCTCGGGGAATTTCAGGCACAAAGTTATCCAATATTTCAGCGGCAAAACGACCGAGGGCATTCGCCCTACCACGTAAAAACACCCACCAAAGGTGTCGCGCGCGCCGATACCGAAATGAGCACGTTCCCACACCCCTCTTCTCGACTTCGGACCGCGCACATTAAGACGACGCACCGCCGACCGTTAGGCCGCCGATCATCAGCGTTGGTTGTCCTACACCTACGGGAACCCATTGACCTGCCTTACCGCAGTTGCCGATACCAGGGTCTAGGGCCATGTCGTTACCAATCGCGCGAATTTGGCCCATCGCGGTCGGACCATCGCCGATCAGGGTCGCACCTTTAACAGGGGCGCCGACCACACCGTTTTTAACGCGGTAGGCTTCGGTGCAAGAGAACACGAACTTACCGTTGGTGATATCCACCTGACCGCCGCCAAAGCCCACAGCATAAATGCCGTCCTTTAGATCGGCGAGGATCGCTGCGGGGTCAGCGTCGCCACCTAACATATAAGTGTTGGTCATGCGCGGCATCGGCAGGTGGGCAAAGCTTTCACGACGCCCGTTTCCTGTTGCCTCTACGCCCATCAATCGCGCGTTTTGACGGTCCTGCATGTAGCCGACGAGGATACCGTCCTCGATCAGGACGTTTTTGCCAGACGGCGTACCTTCGTCATCGACGGTGATCGACCCGCGACGACCCGGAATGGTGCCGTCATCCAGAACGGTGACGCCTTTGGCCGCGACCTGCTGGCCAACACGTCCCGAAAACGCGCTGGTGCCTTTGCGGTTAAAATCACCTTCAAGGCCATGACCGACAGCCTCGTGGAGTAGAACCCCCGGCCAACCCGGCCCGAGGACGACATCCATCACGCCCGCAGGGGCTGCTTCGGCCTCTAGGTTCACCAGAGCAACGCGCAGCGCCTCGCGCACGGCGGGTTCCCAGTGATCGCGAGAGATCAGACCGATCAGCCCTTCGCGGCCACCACCACCGTGGCCCCCAGATTCGCGGCGCCCGTTCGCATCCTCGACGATGACAGAGACGTTTACGCGGCTCATGGGGCGAATGTCGGTAACGATAGTGCCCTCGGGCCGCAGAATCACGACCTCTTGCAGCGAGGCAGCAAGGGATGCGGTCACTTGGACTACCCGACTATCCAAATCACGCGCAAAGGCATCAATTTCGTTCAGCACGTCGATCTTCGCCGGAAAGGTCGCCTGCGCGATGGGATCAACGTCACTATATAATTTAACGTTGGTGGGCTTTGGGCCGACCGCCAAAGTGCCTCCCCCAACGCCAACCGCAAGGCGGGCCGTCGCGACCGCTCTTTTCAGCGAAGATTCGTCGATTGTTGTCGAATGCGCGTAACCTGCCGTCTCTCCCCGCACGGCGCGGAGGCCGAAACCCTCGGAAGAATCGTAGCTGGCTGTTTTGATGCGACCATCGTCTAAAGTCAGAACTTCCGCACGACGCCGTTCGAGAAAAAGCTCTCCATCGTCGGCCCCAGCAGTCGCTTCACGCAACAAAACAAGGGCTTGATCCTGATCCAGAGAGGTTTCAAAGGGGCGGAAGTGATCGGTTTTCATATTTAGCTTTCGTGATATTATCTTTGACATAGGTCAAAAAAGGACAATATGCCGCCCTTGTGGTTCTTGAGTTGTGTCGCAGGATATGGGACATGCAACGCTGGATACAATGGGATTCCGGAGATTGTTCTCTTGGGTACCACACTAAGGGGAGGGGCATCAGTGCCCCTAAAAGCACAGGGTTAAAGATGCGATTGACCAATTTTGTCTCCAAGCTTTCCGCTGCCGCTGGCCTTGCACTGGCTGGCGTTGCTGCGAAAGCGCAGGAAGTGAACCAACAACTTGAAGTAATCGGTGCGCCGACACCAGGTGGCATGGGCTTCCAGCCTGCTGCGTCCGAACTCGCACGTGACCTACAGTGGCTCGACGGTATGATCCTTTCGATCATCACCGTTATCACCCTGTTCGTCGTGGCTCTGCTGGCTATCGTGATTGTGCGCTACAACCGCCGCGCAAACCCGACACCAGCGACCTTCACCCACAACTCGCCGCTCGAAATCGCTTGGACCGTTGTTCCGATCGTTATTCTGGTGTTCATCGGTGCGTTCTCGCTGCCGATCCTGTTCAAGCAGCAGGAATTCCCTGAAGGTGACATCACCATCAAAGTCACCGGCAACCAGTGGTACTGGTCTTACGAATACGTTGATGATGGCGTTGCGTTCGACAGCTACATGATCGGTCACCCGTCTTCGGTTCCGATGGGCTACGAAGGTCCGGAAATCGCTCCGTTCGTTCGCGACGAAGCTATGGATGCGCTGATGGAGAATTTCGGCTACGATCCGTCGCTCTTTGCTCTGGCTACCGATACCGCAATCGTTGTTCCGGTTGGTGCAACTATCGTAATGCAAGTGACTGGCGCGGACGTGATCCACTCCTTCGCTCTGCCGGCAATGGGCGTAAAACAGGACGCTGTTCCTGGTCGTCTGGCACAGCTGTGGTTCGCACCTGAAGTTGAAGGCATCTACTTCGGTCAATGTTCGGAAATCTGCGGCAAAGACCACGCTTACATGCCGATCACTCTGAAAGTTGTCAGCCAAGAAGCCTACGACGAATGGCTGGCTGCAGCGAAAGAAGAATACCCGGCCTAATCGCCGAGTGGCAGGGCCTGACCCTGCCGACTACAGAACACGAACGGGCGGGATTTCCCGCCCTTCGCTTCACCCCAGCACCTCGTAAGAAGAGCCGCGAATGACCGACGCCAGCTTGCCAGAGACCACCCGCGAAGCCAGCATGGGCGATTACATCGCTTTGCTGAAGCCACGCGTGATGTCGCTCGTGGTGTTTACCGCGCTGGTTGGTCTGATCGTGGCTCCTGTGCCTGTGCACCCCTTCATCGCTTTTGTTGGTATCTTGTGCATCGCAGTGGGCGGCGGCGCTTCGGCGGCGCTGAACATGTGGTGGGATGCTGACATCGACCGTATCATGAAGCGCACCTCGAACCGCCCGATCCCCTCGGGCCGCGTTCAGCCCGAAGAAGCATTGGCCATCGGCCTTGCACTCAGCGGGTTTTCGGTTGTGCTCTTGGGTCTGGCGTCGAATTGGCTGGCGGCTGGTCTGCTGGCGTTCACGATCTTCTTTTATGCCGTCGTCTACACGATCTGGCTGAAACGCTCGACACCGCAGAACATCGTGATCGGTGGCCTGTCTGGCGCGCTGCCGCCGATGATCGGCTGGGCGGTCGCGACTGGTGGCATCACCATCGAATCGGTTCTGATGGTCGCGCTGATCTTTATGTGGACCCCGCCGCACTTCTGGTCGCTGGCGATCTTTGTTAAATCCGACTACGGCCGCGCTGGTGTGCCTATGCTGACCGAAACACACGGTCGCCGCGTCACCCGCAACCACATCATGGGTTACATGATTGCGCTGATCCCTGTGTCGATGGCTATCGTATTCACTTCGATCGGCGGGTGGGTTTATCTCGCAACCGCGATCATCATGAACCTGTGGTTCCTCAAGGCATGCTACGCCGTATGGCGCCGTGACGAAGAGGCTGCAGAGGCAGACAGCTTTGCCGCCGAGCGTTCGGCGTTCAAAGTATCGCTCGCCTATTTGTTCCTCCATTTTGCAGCCCTGATGATTGATGCAGCTCTGCGCACACAAGGGATCGGTGGCTTCTAATGACTATCCGCGTTGAACACGAACTTCACACACGCCGCAAAGGCCGCAACTACGGCCTACTGATCGTGCTGCTGGCATTCGTTGGCTTGGTCTTTGGCCTGACCGTTGTGAAGGTTCTCGAACTGGGCGACGCTCGTAAGTTCGAAAGCAACGACCACGTTTTGCGCCCGGCTCTTCTGCCGATGGACACCCCCGCCACAACGGAGGCTGGTCAGTGAAATTATTCCCAAACATTCAAGGCGCTAAACGCACGGTGCTCCAGCTGGTGACAGTTGTGGTCGTCATGGGTGCGTTGTCTTGGGCGTCGGTTCCGTTTTACAGCTGGTTCTGTAAGGTCACTGGCTTTGGAGGCGCGACCAATGTCGTCGAAACCGCAAGCGATGTGATCCTCGACCGCGAGATGAAAATCCGCTTCGACAGCTCGACCGATCCATCATTGCCGTGGTCGTTCAAACCCGTTCAGCGCGAAATGACCGTAAAAATCGGCCAAACCGCTCTTGCCTATTACGAAGCAACCAACACCTCGAACCGCCCCGTTGCGGGTCAGGCGACCTATAACGTCGTCCCCTACGAGGCAGGTGGTTTCTTTGATAAGATCGAATGTTTCTGCTTTACCGAACAGGTTTTGCAGCCAGGTGAAACCGTGGTCATGCCCGTGAGCTTTTTTGTAGACCCCGCGATCGTTGACGATCGGGACGCAAAATACGTGCATACAATCACGCTCAGCTATACATTCTTTGAAATCCCGCTGCCGGACCAAGATACGGCAGCACTGTCCGATACGGCACCCGCCGACACCAAACTTAACTAAAGACCAGCCGCAGGGAACACTGACATGGCTCACGCTAAGAACCACGACTACCACATTCTTCCGCCGTCGATCTGGCCGTTCACTTCGGCTGTAGCGGCCTTCATCATGCTGTTCGGCGCCGTCATGTGGATGGCAAACGACATGCCTTGGATGTTCCTGATCGGCCTCGTTGCGTCGCTCTACTCCGCAGGCGCATGGTGGGCTGACACCGTGAAAGAGAACAAAGCTGGCGACCACACCGCGGTTGTTCGCATTGGTCTGCGCTACGGCGTGATCCTGTTCATCATGTCCGAAGTGATGTTCTTCGCTGCATGGTTCTGGGCGTTCTTCAAAACCCAAATGTACCCGATGTTCACCTACGCAGGCACCTCCTACGTAGAGCCGTCCATCGTTCCAGTTGATGCATTCCACCTGCCGCTGATCAACACTCTGATCCTGCTCTGCTCGGGTGCTGCTGTGACTTGGGCACACCACGCGCTGGTGCACGAAAACAACCGCAAAGACCTCGTTCAGGGTCTCACCATCGGTATCATCCTCGGCGTATTCTTCACCATTCTTCAGGTATATGAATACTACGAACTGATCGTGCACATGGGCTGGTCGCTGTCGGGTGACGTGTTCTACAACACCTTCTTCATGGCAACTGGCTTCCACGGTTTCCACGTCGTCATCGGTACGATCTTCCTTACCGTCTGCTTGATCCGTGCAACTCGTGGACACTTCTCGCCTGAATCGCACGTCGGCTTCGAAGCAGCCGCTTGGTACTGGCACTTCGTTGACGTTGTATGGCTGTTCCTCTTCGCAGCAGTCTACATCTGGGGCCAAGCCTAAGGTTTGCGCAGGCGGGACTTGACCCGCCGCCCATGACAGGACAATGACCGCGCGGGGACTGCCTCGCGCGGTTTCGTTTACAAAGGACGTTCGGATGCGTCGAATTCTCTTTTTGTTGACCTTTGGTTTGGGTGGCTTGGCCGTCCTGCTGTCGCTCGGCACATGGCAGATGCAACGGCTCGACTGGAAACAAGAACTCCTCGCTGAGATGGAGAGCCGCATCGCGGCCCCTGCGATCCCCCTGCCCGCCACCGCGACCGAAGCCGACGGCGAGTATATCGCTGTGACGCTGACGGGCACGCCAACCGGCCAAGAGCTGCATGTTCTGTCGTCTGGCTCTGCTGCGGGCACGGGATACCGCGTGATTTCGGCATGGGTCACTAATGATGACCGTCGAATCATGGTCGACATGGGCGTAATGCCGCTGGACGCAAAATCCATTGCACCAGTGCTGACCGAACAGATCATCACGGGCAACTTGTTCTGGCCTGACGATGCGGCGGCGACCTCCCCTGCACCTGACCTTAACGCGAATATCTGGTTCGCCCGCGACACGGCTGCGATGGCAGAGGCATTGGGGACCGAGCCCCTGATGGTCGCCCTGCGCACCACGACCGCGCCTGACCCTCGTGTGACCATCGTTCCCGTAAACACAGCGGGGATCAAAAATGATCACCGCGAATATGCAATTACTTGGTTCCTGTTGGCCTTTGTTTGGGCTGTAATGACTGGGTATTTCCTCTACCGCTCCTCCAAAGATTCTAAGAAGGACTGACCGATGCGCTATATCTCGACCCGTGGACAGGCCCCCGCCCTTACGTTCGAAGAGGCGATGATGACTGGCCTTGCCCGTGATGGCGGCCTCTATGTCCCTGAAACCGTCCCAACGATGACCAAGGACGAGATCGCTGCGCTGGCTGGCAAATCCTATGAAGAGATCGCCTTTGCCGTGATGAAGCCGTTTGTGGCCGACACCTTCACCGACGAAGAGTTCAAAGGTCTGATCGAAAAAGCCTATGCTGGGTTTGGTCACGACGCCCGCGCACCGCTGGTGCAATTGGCGCCGAACCACTTCCTTCTGGAACTGTTCCACGGCCCGACCCTCGCGTTCAAAGACTTCGCGATGCAGCTGATCGGTCAGATGATGCAATTCGCGCTGGCCCGTTCGGGCAAACGGATCACTATCGTTGGCGCGACTTCGGGCGATACAGGCTCTGCCGCAATTGAAGCATTCCGTGGTCTGGACAACGTCGATGTGTTCATCCTGTTCCCCCATGGCCGCGTATCCGAGGTGCAGCGCCGTCAGATGACCACCCCATCGGAATCGAATGTTCACGCGCTGGCGGTTGATGGCGACTTTGACGATTGTCAGGCCGCGCTGAAGGACATGTTTAACGACTTTGATTTCCGCGATGAGGTTCACCTCGCTGGTGTAAACTCGATCAACTGGGGTCGCGTTCTGGCACAGGTCGTTTACTACTTCTCCTCCGCAGTGAGCCTCGGCGCACCGCATCGCAAGGTGTCCTTCACCGTGCCGACAGGCAACTTCGGTGACATCTTCGCGGGCTATATCGCTAAGAAGATGGGCCTGCCGATCGACCGTCTGGTCGTAGCGACCAACCAGAACGACATCCTGCACCGCACACTGGCAACTGGCGTTCAAAAGAAAGAGGGCGTGACCCCTTCGATCAGCCCTTCGATGGATATTCAGGTCTCGTCCAACTTTGAACGCGCGCTGTTCGATGCCTATGGCCGCGACGGTGCTGTGACCGCTCAGGCGATGGCTGACCTCAAGGACAAAGGGGAATTCACCATCTCCCAAGGCGCCTATGACATGCTCAAGGACACCTTCAACTCTGGCCGCGCATCCGAGGATGAAACCCTCGAAACCATCGGTGCGCAGATCAAAGCATCGGGTGAACTTCTCTGCCCGCACTCGGCTGTTGGCGTGAAAGTGGCCGAGGATTTCCTCGGCGCGACCCCGATGATCACACTGGCGACCGCACACCCTGCAAAGTTCCCAGACGCAGTGGAAAAAGCGAGCGGCATTCGCCCGCCTCTTCCCCCGCGCATGGCAGACCTGTATGACCGTGATGAACGGGTCACACGCGTCGCCAACGACATGGACGCCCTGCAAGCTATCATTCGGGAGCGTCGCGCGCGTTGACCATCCGCACTCACACACTATCCAACGGCTTCCGTATCGTAACCGAAGCCATGCCCAGCCTAAAATCCGCCTCTATCGGCGTTTGGGTTTTGGCAGGTGGACGCCACGAACGGATCGAACAGAACGGCATCGCGCATTTCCTTGAACATATGGCATTCAAGGGAACGACGAACCGCACCGCATTGCAGATTGCCGAACAGATCGAAGACGTAGGCGGCTATATCAACGCCTACACCAGCCGCGAAATGACGGCCTATTACGCGCGCGTCCTCGAAGAGGACGTGACGCTTGGGCTCGACATTATCGGCGATATTCTGATGAACCCTGTGTTCAATCCGCATGACGTGGATGTCGAACGCGGCGTGATCCTCCAAGAAATCGGTCTGTCCTACGACACGCCTGACGATATCGTTTTTGATTGGCTGCAAGAGGCCGCCTATCCCGATCAGCCGCTTGGACGCACCATCCTAGGTCCGTCTGAACGTGTGTCGGCGTTTCAAAACCATGATCTGCAAGGGTTCATGGATGAACACTACGCGCCCGACCGTATGATCCTGTCGGCTGCTGGGGCCGTGGACCATGATGCGATCGTTAAACAGGCCGAAGCGATCTTTGGCGGCATGAAATCGCGCCCGAACCTCCAGACCGTGGTTCCAGCCACCTTCCGCAGCGGCGAAAAGCGCGAGTTGAAAGCGTTAGAGCAGGTCCATTTCACATTGGGCTTTGAAGGTCCAGATTATCTCGGTCGGGACATCTTTACCGCACAGATTTACTCGTCGGCTCTGGGCGGCGGTATTTCCAGCCGTCTGTTCCAAGAAATCCGCGAAAACCGTGGTCTCTGCTATTCAATCTTTGCTCAAACAGGCGCCTATGCCGACACGGGCATGATGACGATTTACGCCGGCACATCTTCTGACGACATCGCCCAACTGACGCAAATCACGATGGACGAGATGAAGCGTGCTGCTGACGACATGTCCGAAGCCGAAGTCGCTCGTGCCCGTGCGCAAATGAAGGCGGGTCTGTTGATGGGGCTGGAAACACCGTCGAACCGTGCCGAACGTCTGGTCCATATGCTCTATTCCAAGGGCCGCATCATCGACCTCGAAGAAACCGTTGCGATGATCGACAATGTATCCGTACAGGAGGTTCGCGAGTTTGCGGGCAAGATGGCGGGTGAGGCAGAGATGGCGATGGCGATCTATGGTCCTGGTCAAAATGCACCAGATCTGGACACTATGAAATCAAGGCTCGTTGCATAATGCTGGGGCGGCGTCGCAAGGTCAGGCTGGAAACAGACCGCATGACATTGCGGCTGCCAGATCATGGCGACTGGCGCCAGTGGGCGGACCTTCGGCAAGAGAGCCGCGAGTTTCTGACCCCGTGGGAACCTGAATGGTCCAAGGACCACCTGAGCCGCAAGGCCTTTACCAACCGTGTGTATTGGTCCCAACGGTCGCTCGCCAATGGCACCGCCGTTCCGCTGTTCCTCATTCGCCGTGAGGATCAAGCGCTCCTCGGGGCAATTACCCTCGACAATATCCGTCGCGGCCCTGCCCAAGCGGGCACCGCAGGCTATTGGATCGGCCAACGCTATGCCCGCAACGGCTACATGCGCGAAGCGATTGATGCGCTGGTGCATTACGCCTTTGTCGAACTAGACCTGAGCCGGATCGAAGCGGGCTGTTTGCCCCAAAACACGCCTTCGCGCCGCCTGCTCGAAAGCTGCGGTTACAAATACGAAGGCGTCGCGCAGAGCTACCTCGAGATTAACGGACGCTGGCGCAACCACGTCCTTTACGCAAACCTCCGCGCGGATCGCCGCGGTAAGGCAAATTTAGGCCAATGCTGAACTCTGCTGACGATACTTTTGTTTCCCTCCTAAAATCTGCCATCCCTGATCTGCAGAATAAGGACGATAC
The DNA here is from genome assembly GCF_030410045.1 of Marivivens donghaensis. Lineage (NCBI taxonomy): Bacteria > Pseudomonadati > Pseudomonadota > Alphaproteobacteria > Rhodobacterales > Paracoccaceae > Marivivens > Marivivens donghaensis. The sequence continues at coordinate 120,318 of NZ_JAUFRA010000007.1, read as the reverse complement.
GGCCCCCTACCTGCGTGAACCGCGCGGGCGGTTCATGGGGACGGGTGTCGTTGTTGCGCCGTCCAGCACAGCAGAGGTCTCTGAGGTCGTCAAACTCTGCGCCGCGCATAAGATTGGCATTGTCCCCTACTCTGGCGGCACTGGTTTGGTCGGCGGCCAGCTGATGGAAGACGGCCCCGTGCCTGTTATCCTCAGCCTTGAGCGGATGAACCGCATTCGTGACATCTACCCGACCGAAAACGTGCTCGTCTGCGACGCGGGCTGCATTTTGGCGGACGTTCAGGCGGCCGCAGAGGGCGTAGAACGCCTGTTCCCACTCTCGCTCGCCTCTGAAGGATCAGCACGGATTGGCGGGCTGCTTGGCACCAACGCAGGCGGGTTGAACGTTCTGCGTTACGGAAACGCTCGCGCTCAGGTCCTAGGCCTTGAGGTCGTAACGGCGAGCGGAGAGGTCTGGAACGGCCTAACCCGTCTGCGCAAAGACAACACAGGCTATGACTTGCGCGACCTGATGATCGGGTCCGAGGGGAGCCTTGGCATCATCACAGGTGCCGCGCTGAAACTGTCGCCGCGACCCGCGACACATGGCACCGCGCTGATGGTTGTACCGTCGCCTGCGGCGGCTCTCGACCTATTGGCACTGGCGCAGGCGCAAATCGGCGAAGGCATCTCTGCCTTTGAACTGATGAGCAAACAGGGCATCGCGTTTTTGGATGAGGTCGGCCCAGAGGTCGCGAAACCCTTTGCCGAGACGCCAGAATGGTTCGTCCTCATCGACCTAGGTTTGCCAGCTGGGTTCCAGCCACAAGAGGCGCTTGAGACGCTGTTTGTCGCTGCATCCGAGGCCGATCTTGTCAGTGACGGCGTGATTGCCCAGTCCGAGGCCCAGCGTCAGGCGTTTTGGGTAATCCGCGAAAACATCCCCGAAGCGAACCGCCGCATCGGGTCGATCTCATCGCATGACATCTCTGTGCCGCTGTCGAAAATCCCTGACTACATCGTTGAGGCCACCGCTGCCCTCGCGCAGGTCGGTGATTTCCGCATCAACTGCTTTGGCCATTTGGGCGACGGTAACCTGCACTTCAACGTTTTCCCAACCCAAGGCCGAACCCGCGCGGATTATGAAAACCTGCGCGGCGCGATAAAAACGACCGTCCACGACATGGTTCACAAATTCGACGGTTCGGTCAGTGCAGAACACGGGATTGGACGGCTCAAGGTGGACGACCTTGAGAAATACTCCGACCCGATGAAGCTCTCGATGATGCGTGCGATCAAAGACGCGCTCGATCCGCAGGGCATTATGAACCCCGGTGCGGTTCTGCGCGCTCAGGATTAACGGGCGCGCGGTTTGGCCCGCAAGGTAGGGTCAGCCGTTGTGGGATCTTCGGGCCACGGGTGTTTGGGATATTGGCCGCGCATGTCTTTGCGCACGTCGGCATAGGAATTGGCCCAGAACCCCGGAATATCCATCGTAACCTGCACAGGCTTTTGACCCGGCGAGAGCAGCGTGACACGCAGCGGCGTTTTCCCGACGGTCGGATGGCGCGTCACCCCAAACATTTCCTGCAAACGCAAGGTGATCTGCGGATATTCCCCGTCATAATCAATCGGGATCTTTCGCCCCAGCGGCGTTTCAAAATGCGATGGGGCCGCCTGATCCAAGACCTGCAACTGGTCCCACGACAGCATGCCGCGCAGGGCGTCATGCGGATTGAACCGCTTCCAATCCTCGGCAGAGCGGACGCCGTTTAGGTGCGGCAGCAACCAATCCTCTAGCCCAGCCATGAGGCTATCAGCGTCCATCGCAGGCAAGTCAGCGCCGCCCGCACGCACCAATTCGACCCGCGCACAAAGCCGCGCCGCAGCCCCATCCAACCGCAAGCCGAGGTCACGCACGCCGTCCAGCATCGCACGGGCAATCGCGTCTTCGCTGGCCTCGGACCACTGCCGATCATCGAGGGGGAGCGCGCCAAACATCTCAACGCGGCGCGTTTTCACCCGACGATCCCGTTTGGACCATTCGCACACATCCGTCCATGCGATCTGATCCGAAAAGAGGCCACGGAGTTCACTCTCTGAAATGGCCAAGGCCTGACGGATTTTGGCCTCGCGCGGGTTCCCGTCGAGGTCGGTTGCGACGATCAATCGTTGCCCAGCGAGGCCATCGCCATCGGGCATCACCGCCCCCTTGCCGCCCGACAGGATATAGCGCGGCGCATCGCCCGACCGACGTAGGCCGACACGATCAGGATAGGCCAAGGCTGCCATCTCTGCGGGTGACAACGTGGGCTTTTCCTCAGCCATTTGGGCAAAGCGTTTCGCCTCAACCTTGATCCGATCCAGCACGCTGCGGTTCACGTTGCCTTCGCCGGTTCGGATGGCACGAAGTCGCAACATGAGGTCCGTTTGCCCGCCAATCATCGGATCGCGGTCCGCCAAAAGCGCGGCTAAGGGCGCTGCTTGTTTACCCGCAACTGCCAGCATATGGGCGAGCCGTGGGTGCAACGGCATCGCGGCGATGAGCCTGCCGTGATCGGTGATCCGACCGTTAGCGTCCAACGCGCCGAGTTGATGCAAGAGCGCCTGCGCCTCGGCCAAGGTGCCTTCGGGCGGAGGGGTGAGGAACGGCAGATCAGCCGCGCCCCACAGCGCCATTTCCAAGGCAAGACCCGCCAGATCGGTCGCTTCGATCTCTGCTGGAGGAAAGGCCTGCAATGCTCCGTCTTCGCCTTTGGTCCAGAGGCGGTAACAGGTGCCCGCAGCGACGCGGCCCGCACGGCCTGCACGCTGGGTCGCTTCGGCCTTGGACACGCGTTCAGTGACAAGCCGCGCCATCCCAGACGACGGATCATAGCGCGACCGCCGCGCACGACCCGCATCGACGACAACGCGAATATCCTCAATCGTCAGCGAGGTTTCTGCGATGGAAGTCGAAAGAACAACCTTTCTCTCGCTTAAGACAGGTGCGATCGCGGCGCGTTGCTGGGCGAAGGGCAGCGCACCATAGAGCGGTCGCACCTCACACCCTTTGGGCAAACGCCCCTGCAACGCGGCCTCAGTACGACGGATTTCGCCCTCACCAGGAAGGAACACCAAAACCCCACCTTCGGTCTGGGCCACAGCGTCAACGATCAGGTCCGCAGTTGCCATTTCAAGACGGCGGGTTTTATCGAGCGGACGTTCCAAATAGACTAGATCGACGGGATATGCGCGCCCTTCTGAGGTGATCATCGGCGCGTTGTCCAACAACCGCGCGACGGGTTCGGCATCCAGCGTCGCGGACATAACGACCAAGATCAGGTCGTCGCGCAGGGCTTGCCGAATTTCCCACGTCAGCGCGAGGCCAAGGTCAGCGTTCAGGCTGCGTTCGTGAAATTCGTCAAAGATGATCGCGCCAATACCCGAAAGCTCAGGATCGGATTGAATCATGCGGGTCAGGATACCTTCGGTGACGACTTCGATACTACTGCCCGCCTTGCTATCGCCGCGCATACGGTAACCGACCGTCTGGCCCGTCTTTTCACCAAGCTGTTCCGCCAAACGTTCGGCCGCTGCGCGGGCTGCAAGACGACGCGGTTCAAGCATGATGATCTTGCCATCGGTGACATTCGCCTCAAGCAGCGCCAATGGCACCCGCGTGGTTTTACCCGCCCCCGGGGGTGCCTGTAGCACGGCGCGGCCTTCGACGCGAAGCGCGTCGATCAGGTCAGGCAGGGCGGAGTCGATGGGAAGTGTCATGTTAGGTGTTTAGGGGGCGCCGCTGGCGCGGCGCAAGGGGGCTCTGCCCCCTAACCCCCGAGATATTTACAGCACAAAGGCAGGACGATCAGTCCCACCAAGGGCCGTGGTGGCCAGCGCCGCCATCAATGCGTTCAAACCCGTGCATACCAAAGAAGTCACGCTGGGCTTGAATGAGGTCGGTGGTTCCACGTGCCATCGACAGGGTGTCGATGAACGAAAGCGCAGACGCGCATGCAGGCACTGGGTGGCCGTTCAGGACCGCCGCGGCGACCACGCGGCGAAGCGCTGGCACAGTAGCCTTCAAGCGTTCCGCAAAGGCAGGCGCAAAGACCAGCTGTCCTTTGGGCATTTCACCACGGAAGGCCGCGGAAATATCATCGAGCAGAGCCGAACGAATGATGCAGCCTGCACGCCAGATCTCGGAGATACGAGCGAAGTCGAGCGACCAGTTGTATTCCTCAGATGCGGCGGCCAAGAGGCGGAAACCTTGAGCGTAGGCGATGATACGTGCCGCAAGGAGCGCATCGGCGTAGTCTTGCTCTGACAGGTCAACAGCTGTGCGGGTGCCCGAAAGGATCGCTTCACCGTCGATGCGGGTTTGTTTTTCCGACGACCACGACCGCGCCGCGACAGCAGCTTCGATAGCGGAGGCGGATTGGCCGAGGCGGAGCGCTTCGATTAGGGTCCAGCGGCCTGTGCCCTTTTGACCAGCGCGGTCAAGGATCACGTCAACCGCGGGTGCGCCCGTTTTGCTATCAACGGCCTGAAGAACCTTACCCGTGATTTCCACCAGATAGGATTGCAGAGCGCCAGTGTCCCACGATTCAAAACGTGCGCCGATCTCAGCAGGCGACATGCCCTGACCGTAGCGCATGATCCCGTAGAGTTCAGAGATCATCTGCATGTCGGCGTATTCGATGCCATTGTGCACGGTTTTGACAAAGTGCCCTGCACCATCAGGACCAAGGTGATCGGCACAAGCCTCGCCGTTGAACTTTGCCGCGATGGCCTCAATGACGGGGCGGATGCCAGCCCATGCTTGGGGTGTGCCGCCGACCATGATCGACGGACCATGACGGGCACCTTCTTCTCCGCCCGAAACACCCATACCGATAAAGGTTAGGCCACGGCCTTCGACCAGAGCGGTGCGGCGACGGGTGTCGTGGAAATCGGTGTTTCCTGCGTCGATGATCGTGTCACCCGGTTCGAGCAGATCACAAAGTTCTTCGATCGAAGATTCGACGGGATTGCCCGCAGGAACCATCAAGATGATCGCACGGGGCGCAGGCATGTTACGCGCCATATCCGCAAGGCTCGCGTGCGAGGTCAATTTTGCAGCGAGATCGCCCGCTTCGGCAACAAATTCAGCGGTGACATCGGCGGAACGGTTGGCAACATGGAGCGCAAATCCGTTGTCGAGGATATTGAGCGCAAGAGCGCTGCCCATTGTTCCGAGACCATAGAGGCCAAGGTTGGCAAGTTGAGTCATTTAAAAACGTCCTTTTCGGGTTCGTTGTTTGCCTCTCTCTGGGTGCTCTGATAAGGCTTAGCCAACGAAATATAAACGTCCCTAGGCGGATATATGGTACCCTTTTTGCGCACAGCCTGGACCGAAGTCGTGTCCCCAATGCTGAACCGCCCCGCGTTGGTTCAGATTGCGGCGCTGTGCATGCGTGAAACCAAGTCTGGTGATGAGGTGCTTTTGGTCACATCGTCCAATGGTCGTTGGATTCTGCCGAAAGGTTGGCCCATCGACGGGATGAGCGGTTCGCAGACCGCGCTACAGGAAGCATGGGAAGAGGCGGGCGTCAAAAACGCGCGCGCTGCAAAGGAACCTGTCGGCACCTATGACGGGAAAAAGACGGTCGATAACGGGATAGAGCGGGACTGCCGCGTCTATGTCTACGCGATAGAGGTCGAAAAACTGGCCAACAAATTTCCCGAGAAGGACAAGCGCAAGCGCAAATGGGTGCCTTTTGACCGCGCCGCAGACTTCGTTGAAGACGCCGATATGGCCGAATTTTTGCGAACCCTTAACGGATAGTGCTGCAAAGAAATGGTTGCAATCGTATCGGGTAATCCTTACCCGACTTGCCAATTGTAACACTTTTATGACGGGCCAATCTGATGACCTCAGAAGACAAGTCGAGCTGGAAAACCCTCGATCGCGATCTTAACCGGATTTCGACGCTCGAAACGGCGACACTCTATGTGTCGCGTCCCATGATCGGCTTCGGGCTCGGTCTGACCTTTATGGTGCTGGCTGGCTTTGCCGCGGCATTCGTGTTCGGCCTAGGGTCTGGATCGGCTGTGGTCGTGGCTGCTGCGGTCTTTGGCGCTTACATGGCGCTCAACATCGGGGCGAACGACGTTGCGAACAACATGGGGCCTGCGGTGGGCGCGAATGCGCTGACCATGGGCGGCGCGATTGTCATCGCGGCCCTCTGCGAAAGCGCGGGCGCACTGCTCGCTGGTGGTGACGTTGTCTCGACGATTTCCAAGGGGATTATCGATCCTGCGGGCTTTGACAGCTCGATGATGTTCATCTGGGCGATGATGGCCGCGCTGGTGTCCTCCGCACTCTGGGTGAACCTTGCGACTTGGATCGGCGCGCCTGTGTCCACGACCCACTCTGTTGTTGGCGGCGTAATGGGCGCTGGTATTGCGGCGGCAGGTCTGGCCACCGTGAACTGGACGTCGATGGGCCAAATTGCGGCGAGCTGGGTGATTTCGCCTGTGCTGGGCGGCGCGATTGCTGCGTTGTTCCTGTGGTTCATCAAAACCTTCATCATCTATCGTGAGGACAAAATCGCAGCGGCACGCCGTTGGGTGCCTGTTCTGATCGGCATCATGGCTGGCGTCTTTGCGGTTTACCTCGCGGTGAAGGGCCTGAAAAAGCTGATCTCCATCGACCTCGGGCCGGCTCTGCTGATCGGTCTGGCTGTGGGTGTTGCGACATACCTTCTGTCGTCGCCTTACATCCGCAAGAAATCCCAAGGCCTCGAGAACCGTAATAAGTCGCTCAAGGTGCTGTTCGGTCTGCCGCTGGTCATCTCTGCGGCGCTTCTATCCTTCGCACACGGTGCGAACGACGTGGCGAACGCTGTTGGTCCGCTGGCCGCAATCGTTCACACCCAAGAGTTCGGTGAAATCGCTGGCAAAGTGCACATTCCGATCTGGGTTATGGTGATCGGTGCGTTGGGCATTTCGTTCGGCCTCGTCACCTTTGGCCCCAAGCTCATTCGCATGGTTGGCTCTCAGATCACGAAACTGAACCCGATGCGCGCATACTGTGTGGCTCTCTCTGCTGCGATCACCGTGATCGTTGCGAGCTGGCTGGGTCTGCCTGTGTCGTCGACCCACATCGCGGTTGGTGGTGTGTTCGGTGTGGGCTTCTATCGCGAATGGGATCACAGCCGCCGCGCGCGTAAGCTGAACCTCGATAGGCCAGAAGCAAAACGCCTCGCCCCCGAAGAGCGTCGCCGCCGTAAACTGGTGCGTCGTAGCCACTTTATGACCATTGTCGCGGCTTGGGTGATTACCGTGCCCGCAGCGGCTGGCCTGTCGGCTGTTGTGTTCTACGTGCTCAACGGAATCTTTGGCAGCTAATCAAGGCCATCAAACCAAACACAAAAGGCGGACCCTCAGGTCCGCCTTTTTCATTTCGAACTCACGACTAGATCAGAGACCCAAGCACCAACGCATCACTGCTTTCTGTGCGTGCAGACGGTTTTCTGCCTCGTCAAAGATCACCGAATGCGGACCATCCATCACGGCGCTGGTCGCCTCATCATCGCGGTGCGCAGGCAAGCAGTGCATGAACAGCGCGTCAGGCTTTGCCGCTGCCATCAGCTGTTCGTTCACCTGATAGCCCCGCAGCTGGTTATGACGGCGCTCGCGTGCAGATACGGGGTCATGCATCGACACCCAAGTATCGGTGACAACCAGATCCGCACCTTCAACCGCTTTCATCGGATCGCGCTCAATCACAATGTTCGCACCTTTGGCGCGGGCCTCTTCGACAAACACCGCTTCGGGGTCGAGCGAGGACGGACCCGTGAAGGTCAGATCAAACCCGAACTGACCAGCCGCATGGATAAAGGACGCGCAAACGTTGTTGCCGTCACCCGACCAGACGACCTTTTTGCCCGCGATAGAACCGCGGTGTTCTTCAAACGTCTGGATGTCAGCCATGATCTGGCAGGGGTGGGTGCGGTTGGTCAGACCGTTGATCACAGGCACGGTCGCGTATTCCGCCATCTCAAGCAGAGTTTGCTCTTCGAACGTGCGGATCATGATCATGTCAACGTAGCGCGACAGAACCCGCGCGGTGTCTGCAATCGTTTCACCATGGCCCAACTGCATATCCGCACCAGACAGCACCATCGTTTGACCGCCCATCTGGCGCACACCCACATCGAACGACACGCGAGTACGGGTCGACGGCTTTTCAAAGATCAGCGCGACCATGCGACCGTCGAGCGGTTTATCGTCGTCAGCCGACCCTTTTGGGCGTCCGTTACGAGCCGCTTTCATCGCTTTGGCGTTATCAATAATCGTCCGCAGTTCTTCGGGCGAGGTGGTGTGGATATCAAGGAAGTGTTTCATAGTGTTTTCTTTCGTCGTCGGGATCGGGGCTGCGCCCCTCACCCGCGAAGGTTCAATGCCATCAGACGATCAGGCTTGCTCCAGTTTCGTTGCAGTTGTGTCGAGGCGTGTAACGGCCTCGGAAATGTCTTCGTCGGTAATGTTCAAAGCTGGCAAAAGGCGCAGCACGTTGTCACCCGCAGGAACGGTCAGAACGCCAGCGTCATAGCCCGCTTTAACCACATCGGTGTTGGTGACTTTGCATTTCAGGCCAAGCATCAGGCCAGACCCACGCACGCCCTCGAACACGTCAGGGTGTGCCGCGACCAGACCTTCGAGCTTTTGACGCAGCAGGGCCGCCTTACGGTTCACCTCTGCCAGAAACGCATCATCCGCGATGGCCTTCATCACTGCGTTGCCTACTGCGCAAGCGAGAGGGTTGCCGCCGTAGGTCGACCCGTGGGTGCCTGCTGTCATGCCAGATGCCGCGTTTTCAGTGGCCAGAACGGCGCCCAGTGGGAAACCACCGCCGATGCCTTTGGCGACCATCATGATGTCAGGCGTCACGCCCGACCATTCATGTGCAAAGAGTTTACCCGTCCGACCCATGCCGCACTGAACCTCGTCGAGGATCAACAGGATGCCGTGCTGGTCGCACAGATCGCGCAGACCCTTCAAGCACTGATCGGGAAGCGGACGAATGCCGCCCTCACCCTGAACGGGCTCGATCAGGATTGCACCGACATCAGCCTCTGCCGCCGCAGCGGTCAGCGCGTCGTGATCCCCCCATTTCAGGTGCTTGAACCCAGGCAGGAGCGGGCCAAAGCCCTTGGTCATTTTCTCGGACCCTGCCGCAGCGATACCAGCCGACGAACGACCGTGGAACGATCCTTCGAACGCAATGATGGTCGTGCGCTCTGACTGGCCTTTCTCATAATGATACTTCCGCGCCATTTTCACAGCGAGCTCGCAGGACTCTGTCCCCGAGTTGGTAAAGAACACGGTGTCCGCAAAGGTCGCCGCGACCAGACGGTCCGCCAATTCCTGCTGAGCCGGAATGTTATAAAGGTTCGACACGTGCCACAGCGCGTTCGCTTGGGTCGTCAGGGCTGCCACCAGATCAGGGTGCGCATGGCCAAGTGCGTTCACTGCAATCCCTGCCCCAAGGTCGAGATAACGTCGGCCCGATGCCTCCACCAGCCAAGAGCCTTCGCCAGAGACGAAAGACAGAGGTGCACGGTTATAGGTCGGCAAGACTGAGGGGATCATGGATAAACCCTTTGTAAATAGAAGCCTGATTGGTGCCGCAGGGGCAAAGGCGTGTCAATGTATAAGGAAGTCAGATGGATGCGCAAAAAGGCGCACGGCGCTAAAAATTAGCGTCGGCGTCGAATCAGTGTGATTTTCGCATTGGTCATCATGGGGCCGCGTATAGGCGACCCCGAGATTTTCGCAAAGGGTTTTGTCAGGCTTTCAGGCGGTAGCCGCGTTTGAACCAATACCAGCAGATCGAGGTGACGACCGCACAGGCCAAGATTGCCACCCACAGGCCGCGCCAAGGGCTTCCGTCCGACACACCGATCATGCCGAAACGAACACCGTCGATGATGTAGAAAAACGGGTTCACGTGGCTGAGTTTGTTCAACACAGGCGGCAGCGCGTCGATGGAATAGAACGTCCCCGACAAGAACGACAGCGGCGTCACGACAAAGTTCGAAATCGCAGCAAGCTGGTCGAATTTATTGGCGAAAATGGCTGCGATGATGCCCAAACCGCCCATAAACACGGCGCCTAGAACCACAAAAACCAGAACCCACTGCGGATGCTGCATCCCGACGCCGAGGAACAGCCAGACGCCAATCGCGATCACCACAGCCACCAAAAGGCCACGCGCAACCGCACCTGCGATGTATCCCGTCACCAATTCACCAGCCGACAAGGGCGGCATCAGCGTGTCCACGATATTGCCCTGTACCTTGGCCGAGGTGAGCGAAGAGGACGAGTTCGCAAACGCGTTCTGGATCACCGTCATCGTCAGGATACCCGGCGCGAGGAAGTGCATGAACGGCACGCCCATCACGTCACCGCGTTGCGATCCAATCGCAATGGTAAAGATCAAAAGGAACAGGCCCGCGTTGATCAACGGCGCCATAAGCGTCTGCGACCACACGTTGAGGAATCGCAAAACTTCGCGTCGGCACAGGGTATAGAGGCCCAACCAATTCACTTTTCCGAACCTACGCACACCCATTCCGGCATCTTGTGACATCTTTGCCTCCGTTTTCGCGATTCGAACGCTTGTATCCCGCGCCCACGTGCTTAGAATAGTCCCTTGACCAATGATGCAAGGTCGGATGCGCAGATGCGCCCGCCCAATTAGCCAAAGGAACGCAATATGTCCTGGACCGACGAACGCGTCGAGCTCTTGAAAAAGATGTGGGGCGAAGGCCAGTCGGCCAGCCAGATCGCCAAAGAACTTGGCGGGGTGACCCGAAATGCGGTCATCGGTAAGGTGCATCGTCTTGGCCTATCGAACCGTACCACTGGTGCGGCTCCTGCAGCGCCCGCAAAACCTGCCAAAGAGGCAAAGCCCGCAGCGCCCAAAGTCGCTAAGGCAGAACCGAAACCCGCAGCGGCTGCAGCGCCCAAGCCGAAGGCAGAGCCGAAACCGGCTGAAACGACCCTCGCGCCGATCCCGATGAGCCCTGCACGCAAGGCGATCATCCCAGCTGGCCAGCCTCTGCCGCCGCAGCCTTCTGCGAATGAAATTTCGCCCGAGGCTCTGGCCAAGGTGAACGAGGTCGAAAAAACCGCAAAAAAATTGTCGCTGATGGAACTGACCGAGCGGACCTGCAAATGGCCGATTGGCGACCCTGCAACGCCGGACTTCTGGTTCTGCGGTCTGCCGACCCAACAGGGCAAGCCCTACTGCGAAGCCCACGTTGGCGTAGCCTTCCAACCCATGAGCGCCCGCCGCGACCGTCGTCGCTAAGCGTTCAGCACAAATGATACCAAATGAAACCCGCCCGTGACGGCGGGTTTTGTTTTACAAACTGACGGATCCCATTCTAGCGTCACCGCATGACATTTAGTGACGACACCCGCACCCGCATCCGTGACAGCTTTGCCAAACAATCAGCGATGGCGTTGATCCATGCCGAAATTCCGGTGATCGAAGAGGGCCGCGCGGAGATCGAAATCCCGCATTGGGACGGGGTTCTTCAGCAGCACGGATATGTGCACGGTGGCGTCGTTGGAATGATCGCGGATTCTGCGGCGGGCTATGCTGCGATGAGCGTGGTGCCCGAGGGAACATCCGTTCTCACCGTCGAATATAAGATCAACATGGTTGCCCCTGCGAACGGCGATAAAATCGTCGCCAAAGGTTCAGTGCTGCGGGCGGGCCGGACCCTGCTGTTGACCAAGGCAGATGTCTACGCGGTCAAGGATGGCACCGAAACGCTCTGCGCAGTGATGCAACAGACCATTATGGCCATGCACGGCAAAGGCGAACGCTAAGCGGCGACAAACTGTTTCCCCTGCGTAAAGTCATATGCGCACAAGGCCCATTTGCTATATGTAGCAGTGACGCGGCCTCAACTCCGCAGGCTCATTTGATAGGTAGTCGAATGTCGTTTCGGTGGCTTTTTGGTTTTGTTTTCATTGCATTAATAAGCTGCGGCGAAACCGCGTCTCGTGCCGAAAACGCGCGAATTCTACTTTTGGGCGATTCGATGATGGCCTTCAATCGCGGTTCTGGTTCAGCCGTTTCAGATGCGATTGAGGATCAACTTGGCGAAGAAGTCGTTGATCGCTCTGTCTCTGGCGCACGGATCAACTATGCGCTCCCCGTCAGTGGTGCCGCTGGCCTTAGCATCCCGAAACAAGTGATCGACGGCCCGTGGGAATGGGTGGTCATGAATGGCTACGGCAATGACATTCTGTTCGGCTGTGGCTGCCGCGCCTGCGACCGTCAGGTGGATCGCCTAATCAGCGCGGATGGTCTTTCAGGGTCGATACCAGAGTTCGTTGCGACCCTGCGTGCGCGTGGTGCAAAGGTGATCTATTCTGGTTACCTCAGAACCCCTGGTATCCAAGCCCCCGTCGAAAGCTGTGGTGTCGTGGGCGACGAACTAGATCGTCGTCTGGCGCTCATGGCTGCGGCAGATGATGGCGTCACCTTTGTCGCGATGTCAGACCTCGTGCCCTTTGGCGACCGTAGTTATCACGGCCTCGACCTCGTCCACCCGTCGCCCAAAGGCAGTCAGGCCATCGGCGCACGGATCGCAGAAATCATCGCTGCAAACGATTAACGCCCGTTTTCCCGTTCCGCCCATTGGCGTAGCGGCTCCATCGCGGCGAGTAGCCCTTCGCCCTGCGGGGTCAGCGCATATTCCACTCGCGGCGGTATCTCGGCGAACGCCGTGCGGCTGATCAAACCATCGCGGGTCAGTTCATCCAAGGCAGCACTCAGCACCTTGTCCGACACGCCTGCCAGCGCGTCCTTCAGGTCGCCATATCGCAGCGTCCCACGGGACAGCACATCCAACACACGCGCCTTCCAGCGTTTGGACACAAGGCCCATCGCCAGCTCATAAGGGCAGTCGGCGCTGCGGGTGCGGTAGGAATACTTCATTCCTTACCAATACGTGAGCGAACCGCCCCCTGTCTAGCACCACTTCCCAGATGCCATTTACAGCGCTATATGCGCCCCATGTCCCAGAACCCGCCAAACCTCCGCCCCGACCTTGCCCCGAAACCTCGCTTTTCGGAGCCGAAACGTGACGGCCAGCCGACCATCGGCATGGTGTCCCTCGGCTGCCCCAAGGCTTTGGTCGACAGTGAACGCATCCTGACCCGCCTGCGGGCCGAAGGCTATACGATCAGCCCTGACTATTCGGGCGCGGACGCAGTGATTGTGAACACCTGTGGGTTCCTCGACTCGGCCAAGGCGGAAAGCCTTGATGCCATTGGCGAAGCCCTCGTGGAAAATGGCAAAGTGATCGTGACCGGCTGTCTGGGCGCCGAACCTGATTACATCCGTGAACACCACCCGAATATCCTCGCCGTGACGGGGCCGCACCAATACGAACAGGTGCTCGACGCTGTGCATGGCGCTGTGCCGCCGTCACCCGATCCCTTCATCGACTTGCTGCCTGCCTCGGGCGTGAAACTCACCCCGCGCCACTACAGCTACCTCAAGATCTCCGAGGGCTGTAACCACAAGTGCAAGTTCTGCATCATCCCCGACATGCGCGGCAAACTCGCCTCGCGTCCTGCCCACGCTGTGATCCGCGAGGCAGAAAAGCTGGTCGAGGCGGGCGTCAAAGAACTGCTCGTCATCTCGCAAGACACCAGCGCATACGGCGTCGACATCAAACACGCGACCGAGCGGGACCACCGCGCGCATATCACCGACCTTGCTCGTGATCTGGGCAGCTTGGGCGCTTGGGTGCGGCTGCACTACGTCTACCCCTACCCGCATGTGCGTGACCTGATCCCGCTGATGGCAGACCGCCTGATCCTGCCCTATCTGGATATCCCGTTCCAGCACGCGCACCCTGACACGCTCAAACGTATGGCCCGCCCTGCGGCGGCAGCCAAAACGCTGGACGAGATCGCGGCGTGGCGGTCGGTCTGCCCTGATATCACCCTGCGTTCGACCTTTATCGTCGGCTACCCGGGTGAGACCGAAGCGGAATTCCAGACGCTCCTTGATTGGCTGGATGAGGCGCAACTAGACCGCGTGGGCTGCTTCCAATACGAAAACGTGGATGGCGCACGGTCGAACGACCTGCCCGATCACGTCCCTGATGACGTGAAGCAAGACCGCTGGGACCGCTTTATGGAAAAGGCCCAAGCCATTTCCGAGGCCAAGCTTCAGGCCAAAGTCGGCAAAACCCTCGAAGCCATCGTGGACGACATCGACGAGGACGGCATCGCGACCTGCCGCACATGGGCCGACGCCCCCGAGATCGACGGCAACCTCTTTATCGACGAAGGCACTGAAGGGTTGTCAGTGGGTGATATTGTTACCGTTGAGGTAGATGAAGCGGGCGAGTATGATTTGTGGGGTTTAAAACTTAAGTAGATCAAAAACCTCGAAGCCTTTGAGCGTCAAGGCATATTCGCCTGCAGTCCTATCTGCTATTCTTTCAGATACAAGCTCGTCGAGACAGGTCTGTAATTCAGTTTCTTGCCGAATTTTTGTATGGTTCGGTGCTATCGCTGCCATTTTTCTTAGAATTTCATAGTGGTCACGTGTACCGCTTGTGATTGAAATTCTCCTTTCTGAACTTCCAATCTGCAAAATGATCTCCCGTTTAACGGGGTGTAATTGATCGACATAGGCTTTAGCCCAATCGTCCCACTCTTCTTTCTCAACAGATTCTAGCTGCTCAAACGTCTCTTTAACCCTTTGAAGGTTTTCCTCTCCCACGTCCTCTACCGCTTGCTTACGTTGCCGAGCGATCTGTTCAATCGTGTTTTCTCTTTCCCGAGCAATCCGATCCTGTTCGTCTTGAATTTCACCACGCAAAATTATCCGCTGCAGCTGGACTTTGTGAGCTTCCTCAATCTGAAACTCTTTGGTCCGAGCAACGCCTCGAGATACTATCTTTGACCCTGCAAACGCGATCCAAGGCCATATCGAGGCCAACATGAAACCAAATGCGACAGGAAAAACGTATTTAGAACAGATAGTTGTATTTGCATCAAAATACTCGATCCTCTCGAGCACAGTTGTATCGCCAAAAACTAAATTGAATAATGATGGCCAGTTCAGGAGGAAAAAGACGAAGCTGATACTCGTGATAATAGGGCTACGCAGCCTCTCGCTGAAAAAGTCTTTTACTTCTTTGAAAAAATCCAACGCAACACCCTTGGGCTGATAAATGCCAGAAACAAATTAACTTATAGTTGCTCAAATAAAAGTTACGCAATGGTCAGTTGCGGACAAATTCACCATAAAAATAATACGCAGAACCCTACATCCCCTCCAAATAAACCCTGACCGCCTCCTGCACGTGGCGGAACCTGTCTCCGCCAAGGTGTTTGCCGCCGAACCAGCGGGTGACGCAGATGAGGTGTCCTCGGAGGCCTTCGCGCTCTAGCATCCGCACGATCACCATGCCCGCGCCGCTTTCGCCGTCGTCGTTTTTCAGCGGCCCATCGTCGAGAAGCACGGCCCATGTGTTATGGGTCGCCTTGGCGAATTTCTTGGTTTTGCACAGCTCTTTGATGAACGCCTTTGCGTCCTCTGCACTGCTGCAGGGCGCGCCAGAGACCGCGTATTTCGACCCGCGGTCGCTGATGACATTGTCGATGATCTTCATGCCCGCGACCCTAGTCCGCGAGGGCCGCAGGCGAAAGGGTTACTCGCTGATGGCAGCGTTATCTTGGGTCGTGATGCTCTGCAGGTAGGACAGGATAAAGTCCTGCACGACGGGGTCGGTGATCCCCACGTGACGCATTTTCGTCCCCGGCATAAAGCCGCTGTTGTCCTCCATCCACGCCCGCAGCGCGGCAGGGGTCCAGACGATGCCAGAGGCCGCCAGAGCGGTGGAGTAGTCGTAATCCGCCACGGTCCCAGCGCCACGGCCCACAACGTTCACGAGAGGCGGACCATAGCTCGGGTCGGTGGGGTTATCGGCGTGGCAACGGTGGCATTCCGCGTCAAAGAGTTTCTCGCCTGCCTCAACTTTGATCTCGTTGTAGGAGTCCGCGAAAGCGGGGCTCGACAAAGCGATCAGCGCAAGGGTCGCAGCGGTTTTAAAGTAGGTCATAGTGCCCTCCTGAATGAATGCGCCAAGGCTACGCCTCTGGTCAGCAGGAGGGTTGACCCAGATCAACGAAGACGGGCCTAAGCCTAGTCCTTTGGTCGTAGAAATCGCAATTAAAGCGCGGAAAGCACCACCCAGAGGAGGAAAACAACGGCAGCGGTGATCGTGTAGACCTCGACCCGACCGAGTTGGACCATGCGGACCTGTGGCGGCGGATTGTGGAATTCGACACGCGGTTTCGGCGGTTTTATCTCGTTCACGACGCCCTCTTTGAGTAGGGCCATCAAAAGCTGGTCGCCTGTCAGGGAGTCACCATATTGGCTGCTAATCCGAACCGTCGGCCAAAGCGGGAACTGAGAGAGTTGACCGTCTTTGTTCTCGACCGTCATGGCGAGGACCGCTGTATCGAGCACATCAAACCCGATGATCGTCACAGCGTCGCTTGGGCTGTCTGGCCGTCCTGCGTCGTGGATCACTTTGGCAGGCAAAAGAGATTTAACTGTGTAACTCATACCGGAACGGCCGGCCTTTCATCAGTCTATCAGCGCTGCCTTGATACGGTCCAAATGCGCGCAACCTTGCCAAACACCACACCCACTATCGCCACTCAGCCAGCCCCGAGGCGTGTAGCGACGTGCGCAAACACGGCACTTCCTCAAAAGCTCGTCCGCCTGAACTTCGTCCACGTATCCGTCTGCTAAAGCAGCAAGAATATCTGCCGCGCAGGGTGGAACGTGGATCATAGTAATGGCTGTCTTAAAATCTGAGTGTCTTAGATCCGTCATCTCACATCCCGCAGCCTAGCGTGTGTTTCATTTGGTTAGGGTAACGGTTCCAAAGGGAGGCATTTTACATACCACTGACAAAAAACCCTGACCGAGTGAAAAATTTCGACGGACTTTCGTTTAGTCCCCGTTTCAAGGTGAGTATTTGATCAGTCAGGATTATCGCGATGAAACACCTCCGCGCCTATGCAACGCCACTCACGATCGGCACCTTCCTCATTATGGGGGCGACCGGCATTCTGATGTTTTTCCATACCAATACGACGCTGAACAAAGTCGTTCATGAATATGTCGGGCTGGTCATGGTTGCTGCGGTTCTTTTGCACGTTGTGCTGAACTGGCGTGCATTTCAGACCTATTTCAAACGGCCTGTTGCACTGACGCTGATGACGGCGTCTGCGGTGATGCTGGCGGCGTCTTTCGTGTCACTCGGGGATGATGCAGGTGATGCGCGTCCTGACATTATCGCTTTGCAGTTGGTTAGCTCTGCCTCGCTGACCGACCTCGCACCGCTGATGGGCACCGATGCCGAGAACCTCATTGCGAAACTGGCCGAACAGGGCGTGACCGCAACGGCGGATCAGACCCTGATCGACCTCTCTGATGGTGACATGCGCGGCTCGATCAGCCTACTCTCTGCCGTCAAAGGCTAGGCGGGTTCGCTCGCCAATTCAGCAAAGGACGCTTTGTTCTGACAATACTGCGGGGGCTCGTCTCCCGCAGATGCGTTTTTGAGCCAATGCTTGCAATGTTCGGGGGATGGGCACGCGCGGCAACGGGTGATGTGATCGGCATATTCCGCCGTAGAAATATGGCCTTCACGCATGGCTTCCGCCAGATCGACCTCACAATGTTTCGCCATAGCGAGGGTCAGCCAAAAATGTTCCCGAATATCGCCCAACCGCTGCATCGGTTCATCCTTTGTATGTCTTAATCCAATCAAGCAAAGTTGTGCGCCAAGTCGCTGACGCCCGCATTGCGCCAGATCAAAACGGCGCACCGTTGACGCATATCAAGGCACCCTTCCGACATCAGGTCTAGAGTCCCCAATCAGACACGAACAGAGGACGACGCCATGACAGAGACCACCGCCGCGATTGCCACAGATGCTCAGGACCCCTCTGTCGAGGCCAAACCATCACCGCCTCGACACCGCCACACACGTATGGCCCGCATTCCCTATGAGGCCGAAAAAGCCAAACTTCAGGCGGAAATGCTCAAGGTGCAGCACTGGGCCCAAGAAACAGGCCAGAAGTTCGTCATCCTGTTCGAGGGCCGTGATGCTGCAGGCAAAGGCGGTACGATCAAACGGTTTATGGAACATTTGAACCCACGTCATGCGCGGGTTGTGGCCCTGAATAAACCGACTGAGACAGAGCGCGGCCAGTGGTTTTTTCAACGCTATATCGAACATCTGCCAACGGCGGGCGAAATGGTGTTCTACGACCGCAGTTGGTATAACCGCGCAGGCGTCGAACGGGTCATGGGGTTCTGTGAACCCAATGAATACCTAGAATTCATGCGCATGACCCCCGACCTCGAACAGATGCTCGTTCGGTCTGGTATTCGGCTCTATAAATACTGGTTCTCAGTGACCCGAGACGAACAACTTCGCCGCTTTAAGGCCCGCGAAACCGATCCACTGAAGCAATGGAAGCTGTCCCCGATTGATAAGGCGTCGCTCGACAAATGGGATGACTACACCGAGGCAAAAGAGGCGATGTTCTTTTATACGAACACCGCAGATGCGCCTTGGACCGTGGTTAAATCGAACGATAAGAAACGGGCGCGGATTAATTGCATGCGCCACTTCCTATCGACCCTCGATTATCCAGGCAAAGACCCGTCAATCGCCGTACTCCCCGACCCCGAAATCGTAGGCTCTGCGGATAAGGTCATCCACACCGACGAACATATTCTGGGCAAGGCGCTACACCCCGAAACGCGGAAGGTTAGCCGTTCGTCACGAGCCTAAACAGGATCACGAGCCAAGCCATCCCGACGCCCACAGCAGAAACCGCGACAGCGGCGCTACCTGCGTCCTTGGCTTGGCCTGCGCGGTCACGGCGCTGGGTTGAGATGTCGTCAACAACGCGCTCAATCGCTGTATTGATACACTCCATCGCCAGAACGAACACACCGCCCATAATGATCAGCGCGGTTTCACCCGCCGTCAGCGGCAAAATCACGGCCAAAGGGATCGAGACCGCGTTGGCCCAAATCCACTGCATCAGCGATTGTTCGGTTTTCCAAACGTGAACCCAGCCTTGCCACGACCAAATAGCCCTTTGGCGGATACGCATAATACCTTGCATGATCTTCCCCACTGACCGCTCCTCTCTGTCGTTGGTGCAGAGAAGTCTAATTCGGCGCTCATAACAGCGCGAGTTAAAAGCTTTGTGTCAGTTTCAGATTGCTCCCACGGCACGGCGCACCGCGGCAACACGGTCCGCGTTCGCTGGGTGCGATCCGAGGAACTGATCCCCCGGGTCAGGAATACGAGCAAAGAATGCAGCCCCGCGCAGCGCATCATACCCCGCTGCTGTCACGATACGGGCGGCCATCATATCCGCCTCAAGCTCGTAATCCTTGGAATAGGCACGGGAGGCCACAGCGGCGCCAATCTCCCGCGCGGCCTGCACATTCGACGGGAGGCCCGTACCAGCAACCCCCGCCAATTCGCCAAAGATCATCGCGCCGACCGCCGCGTTGCGTTGTGTCCGTTCCAAATGCCCAGCGATGTGGTGCGAGGCTTCATGCGCCAAAACAAAGGCAAACTCGTTCTCGTTCTGGATGTCATCCAATAGGGCTAGCGTAAACGCGATCACAGGACGCCCCGACCGATCCACGGTCTGAAACGCATTGGCCTGCGCACCGGGGGTGTCATCAATCACAATACGGAAATCGCAGTTGCGACGCGCATCTGTTCGAACGCAAATCTCTTCGACAAAGGGTTCCACGTCCTGCACCACGGCCACGAACATATTCGCGGTTTGGCGATCAGGCGTGACGGAAACAGCCTTGGGCGCAACGGTGGCCACGGTGATTGGTGGCATTGAACAACCAGCCAACCCGAAAACACCGAACATGAGAATGAGGAACGCCCGCATTGGCCTCTCGCTTTGCTTTGGGCCATCTTATCATTCCGCCGACGGCCCGTAAGCCCCTGATGCCGCGTCCTCACGGGATTGGCATCTCCTCTTTTCAAGTCGCGATTGCAGGTCTAGGCTGATCTCATGTTTACGATTGAACACGATTTCGATGCCACCGTCGTGACCTTGGTCGACGAAGACGCAGCCTTTTTGCAAGAGGATGTGACCGTCTCGGCGTTCGAGGATTGCATCACGGTTCAGCAGTTGGACCCTCGCACCGATCAGGTCGTTAAAATCACCCTATCGCTCAGCCAGCTCCGCGATCTTGAGGCGGCATTGGATCTGCCAGAAGGTGTCTATCGTCTGCGCAAGGACGGCTAGACGATCCGAAACACCTTATCCCGCGATGTTGCCCCACGGATCAGATCGAGCCGCGTTTTGGGCACGCCCAGCGCTTTGGACAGCAGTTTGACCACCGCTTTGTTCGCTTTGCCGTCCTCAGGCAACGTGGTTACGTAGACACGGATCGTGTCATCTTCGACGAGGATACGGTCACGGCTGGCCTTGGGTGTTACCCGCACAGCGATTTCAGCGCCCTCAACGGCAAGATGGGAAAGATCAGTCATAGCGACGGGTTTAATCTGCCGCTGCGTATAATTCTACTGATTGAATTCGATCCCGTTAATGCCGATATCCCTAATGAAGCAGGAGATTTTGATGACCGACACGACGATTCCGCCCCTCACACGCAATGACGCCGCCGTAAATTTCCTTTTGACCCGCCGGTCGCGTCCCGCAAAAACGATCAAAGGGCCGGGGCCAGATCGTGCCGCATTGGAAACCATCCTGACCGCCGCAGCCCGCACACCAGACCACGGCGCATTGGTACCATGGCGGTTTATCGTGTTGAGCAAAGAGGCCCTCGAAACCTACGCAGATGCGCTGCAAGCGGCGGGAGAGCGGCTGGGCATCGAACAAGGCAACATCGACAAACCCGCAACCGTCTACGCACAGTCCCCCTGTGCCGTCGTGGTCGTCTACAGCCCCAAAGACGCGGCAAAGGTGCCTGCCATTGAACAGCAGTATTCAGCGGGCGCTGTTTGCCTCAGCCTCGTGAATGCGGCGCTCGCTACGGGTTGGGCTGCCTCGTGGGTGTCTGGCTGGCATAGCCATGATCCACAGTTCACCGCCGAACAGTTGGGCGTCACCGCAGACGAAAAGGTCGCTGGCATCATCCATATCGGCACCGAAGGCATGGTGCCCCCAGAACGCCCCCGCCCTGACCTCAGCCAGATTGTGACGTGGAAATGATCCTCGGCGATTTCTTTAAGGCCGTCGCTCAACTGGGTGATAGCCGCTTTCAGCGGGTTGTGATGCTCGGCATCGGGCTGACCATTGCCCTGCTCGTCGCGATCTACGCGGGCTTTCTGATGCTGATCGACTGGGCAGACCCCTCTGCCCTAACGCTCCCTGGGGTGGGTCAAGTCACGTGGCTGGGCGATCTGCTGTCGTGGGGATCGCTGATCCTGATGATCGTGGCCTCCATGTTCCTGATGGTGCCTGTCGCCTCTGCGATGACGTCGCTCTTTTTGGATGACGTCGCCCAAGCGGTTGAGGACCGCCATTACCCTCACCTGCCACCTGTCCCTCATGTGGGATTCTGGGACGGCCTGCGTGACACGATCAACTTCCTCGGCGTGCTGTTGGTCGGCAACATTCTGGCGTTTGTTCTTTCGACGCTCCTGCCGATTTTCGCGCTGCCGATTTTCTACATGCTGAACGGCTACCTATTGGGTCGAGAATATTTCACCCTCGCTGCCCAGCGCCGTGAGGGTCGCGAAGGCGCCAAAGCCATGCGTCGGCACTATTCGGGACAAATCTGGGTCGCGGGCTGCCTGATGGCCGTGCCGCTCTCATTTCCGCTCGTGAACCTGTTCATTCCAGTGCTTGGCGCGGCAACGTTCACCCACCTCTATCACCGGCTCGCGTCTCGCTGATTATTCAGCGGGACGGCTCACTTCGGGTGTGCTCATGCGGTGGAACCAATCTATGTCGCGCACCGAAATCAGGCCCGACAGGATCACACCAGCGATCACACCCCAAAGCGGAACAGCCACCATCGTGGTGATCCACGCCTTGCGCTTAAAGCTAAAGTTCGCAGGGGAGGACGCATGGGTCCCTTTGACCACCTCGCCCGCCTCACCCTGCGTTTCGAGCCGCAGCGGCAGGACGATAAAGAACACCATGAACCAGATCACGGCAAAGAGGACAAATGCGGACGTCGGAGCCATCGGACTCTCCTGTTAAAGTAAGGGGCGACGGACCGCCCCTTTTGTTTGATGCTTACATACTCTGCTTCAGGTCAGGGGCAAGCCTTAGACCTGCTCAAGCTCGACCAAGCAGCCGTTGAAATCTTTGGGGTGCAGGAACAGAACGGGTTTCCCATGCGCCCCGATTTTCGGCTCGCCTGTGCCTAGAACCCGTGCGCCTTGCTCTTTGAGCTTGTCACGCGCCGCGAGGATATCGTCGACCTCGTAGCAGATGTGGTGAATGCCGCCCGCTGGGTTCTTTTCCAAAAAGCCCGCAATCGGAGAGTTTTCGCCCAACGGATACAGGAGTTCGATCTTTGTGTTCGGCAGTTCGATGAATACGACAGTCACGCCGTGATCAGGTTCGTCCTGCGGCGGGTTCACTTTGGCACCCAAAGTATCACGGTATTGCGCCGATGCGGCCTCTAAGTCCGGCACTGCAATGGCAACATGGTTCAAACGTCCGATCATGCGATCTCTCCCTCATAGCGTTGATCACCTTATCGCGGGTTCCGCCCCCCAAGGCAAAGCTGTCGTTTCGTCGCGGATTAATCTTTCATCAACCATGCTGGTGTTTTCTGACCTCACCCAACCCCGACCAAAGGGCCTGATGATGGACAGCCAAACCGATTTTATGATGACCCTCCCCCCCACCGCCAGCCGCCCCTTGGCTGGGCTGACGCTGCTCTTGGTCGAAGACAGCCGTTTCGCGTCAGAGGCGATGCGCCTCATGACCCAGAGGTCGGGCGCACGATTGCGGCGGGCGGATACGCTGGCGAGCGCGCGAATGCATCTACGCGTCTATCGTCCTGCCGTCGTGATTATCGACCTTGGCCTGCCTGATGGCTACGGCGAAGGATTGATCACGGACCTGTCCCGCGCCCACCCCCGCGTTGATGTGATTCTCGGGACAAGCGGGGATCCAGACGGCGAAATGCGCTCGGTCGTGGCGGGGGCTGATGGATTTCTGCCCAAACCAGTGGGGTCTCTGGCCGCGTTTCAGTCCCTTATCCTCAATCACCTCCCGACGGATCGGCAACTACACGGATTGCGGGTTGTGACGAATGACAATGTCGTCCCCGATCTAGTGGCCTATGAGGATGACCTCGCCCAAGCAGCGGAGGTTCTGTCGCACTGCCATGACGGTAGGTCGCTCGACTATGTGACGCAGTTTCTATCGGGCATCGCCCGCAGTGCCGATGATCACACCCTCACCCACGCGGTCGCGGCGCTGGACCGATGCCGCCATGATGGACAACCGATTCTCCCGTCGTTGTCGCGGGTGATGGCGCTGGTGCAGGATCGTCTATCGGCACCGTCAGGACCGAGGCTACAGTAACCAATAAACACTTCGGATTGTTGCGACGGTCCGATCAATGCCACAATCGGGTGCCTAGTTTCCTCAAAAAAGGCACAAACCGTCCGCCAAGCAGCCCTAGTCAGATGTCAAACCTAACCTCAACGCGGCCCCCGCCGTTAAGAGAGTTAGGAGTGAGATCATGGTAAAAATTATCGACCATATTTGGTCAGAGGACAAAGGCAGCGACCTTGTAGATTGGGTCGTATTGACTGCTGGCCTCATTATGCTGGCCGTTGCTGTGGTTGCCGTGATCGATACATCGACTGGAAAATTTGCGGCGGATAGCCTCCCTCTCTACACTGCGACTGGCGTTTAAGACTTAATCCTCCACGTAAAAAGGCCGGTCAGGTTTCCCTGCCGGCCTCTTTGTTTATCTGACGTTTGCCTTACTTTTCCTGCGGAACAACGCGCAGATTCAGTTCGCGGAGCTGTTCGTTGGTCGGATCGCTCGGCGCGTTCATCATCAGGTCTTCTGCGCGCTGGTTCATCGGGAACATGATGACTTCGCGGATGTTCGCTTCTTCAGCCAAGAGCATCACGATACGGTCGATACCTGCTGCGCAACCACCGTGCGGCGGGGCGCCGTATTGGAACGCGTTAACCATGCCGCCGAACCGCTTTTCGACTTCTTCTTTGCCATAGCCAGCGATTTCGAAGGCTTTGAACATGATCTCAGGCTTGTGGTTACGGATCGCGCCCGACACCAGTTCGTAGCCGTTACAAGCAAGGTCATACTGGAAACCACGAACGGCCAGCGGATCGCCCAACAGCGCGTCCATACCACCCTGCGGCATCGAGAACGGGTTGTGTTCGAAGTCGATTTTGCCAGTCTCGTCGTCTTTTTCGTAGATCGGGAAGTCCACGATCCAAGCAAAGGCGAAACGGTTCTTGTCGGTCAGACCCAGTTCTTCGCCGATGACGTTACGAGCTTTGCCAGCAACCGATTCAAAGGCTTTCGGCTTACCTCCAAGGAAGAACGCCGCGTCACCGATACCGAGGCCAAGCTGCTGGCGGATCGCTTCGGTGCGCTCTGGTCCGATGTTTTTAGCAAGCGGGCCAGCCGCTTCCATTTCACCGTCAGTTTCGCGCCAGAAGATGTAGCCCATGCCCGGCAGCCCCTCTTTCTGAGCGAAAGCGTTCATGCGGTCACAGAATTTACGGCTGCCACCTGTCGGCGCTGGAATTGCGCGTACTTCGGTGCCGTCTTGCTCGAGCAGTTTCGCAAAGATCGCAAAGCCAGACCCGCGGAAGTGTTCCGAGCAGTCCTGCATTTTGATCGGGTTGCGAAGGTCGGGTTTGTCCGAACCATACCACAGCGCCGCGTCTTTGTAAGAAATCTGGGTCCAGTCGCGGTCGACCTTTTTCCCGCCGCCGAACTCTTCAAAGATGCCAGCGATCACAGGCTCAACGGTGTCGAACACGTCTTGCTGGGTGACGAACGACATTTCCATGTCGAGCTGGTAGAAGTCGGTCGGCGAACGGTCAGCGCGCGGGTCTTCGTCACGGAAGCACGGTGCGATCTGGAAATATTTGTCGTAGCCCGACACCATGATCAGCTGTTTGAACTGCTGCGGTGCCTGCGGAAGTGCGTAGAATTTGCCCGGGTGCAGACGCGACGGCACGAGGAAGTCGCGTGCGCCTTCAGGCGAGGACGCCGTGATGATCGGGGTCTGGAATTCGCGGAAACCTTTGTCCCACATGCGACGACGCATAGAAGCGACAACATCCGAACGCAGCTTCATGTTGGTCTGCATCGCTTCACGGCGCAGATCCAGGTAGCGGTATTTCAGACGGGTTTCTTCGGGGTATTCCTGATCGCCAAACACCATTAGCGGAAGTTCAGCGGCTGCGCCCAGCACTTCGATGTCGCGAACAAAGACTTCGATTTCGCCGGTTGGCAGTTTCGGGTTCACCAGCTCTGGATCGCGGGCCTTCACCTCGCCATCGATGCGGATACACCATTCCGAACGAACCTTTTCGACAGCAGAGAACGCAGCCGAGTCGGGGTCGCAGAGAACCTGCGTCACGCCGTAGGTGTCACGCAGGTCGATAAAGAGGATACCGCCGTGGTCGCGCACACGGTGGACCCAGCCCGACAGGCGGACGGTCTCACCAACGTTGTCTTTCGTCAGTGCGGCGCAGGTATGAGTGCGATAGGCGTGCATAATGTCATGTCCCTTGGGTTTGCGGGGTTCCGCGCCGATACACAGGGTTCACCGCCCGATGTCAAGCAAAGGGCGCGAGTTGGACGCGGATAAGGCCTCTTAAAGCGTTCCCCATGTGGATTTCGCGGGCTTTTGACAGGTCAGAGAGGGTCAGAACCTGTTCCTCCCACCCGTTCTGGATCAGTGACTGCCGCAAGATGCCGGGCAAAAGACCAGAGGTCAGAGGCGGCGTGACCCGTCGTCCGTCCTCAGTCACGACGAAGATATTTGTGATCGTGCCCTCACAGACCTCACCCTGTTCATTGAAGAACAGCCATTC
The DNA here is from genome assembly GCF_030410045.1 of Marivivens donghaensis. Classification (NCBI taxonomy): domain Bacteria; kingdom Pseudomonadati; phylum Pseudomonadota; class Alphaproteobacteria; order Rhodobacterales; family Paracoccaceae; genus Marivivens; species Marivivens donghaensis. The sequence continues at coordinate 94,176 of NZ_JAUFRA010000007.1, read as the reverse complement.
ATCAACGCCACTCGGCAAGTCAGCGCGGGCCTGATTGTAGAGCGCGCGGTTGGTGGTCTTTACCTTTAGCCACGGGTCGTCGGCATTTAGGCGGGTGCTATGAACCGCAACAGTCCAATGCGGCGGGTTGGGCGGCAGGTGGCCCGTTTCGACCACAGCATTGCCAGCCTCGTTCAGCGTCAGACGAATACGTTCATGCCCTTCGGTTGCGTCAGCCAACGCAGCACGAACCTGAGTTTCATCAAAGGGATAGCCCAGCGCCTCGGCACCGCGTTTCAACCGCGCAAGGTGGAGATCAAGGTAGCGGATACCCTCCGCCCCGCGCCCCATCGTTTCGATCAGGAGGAGGTTTTCGGGTCGATCTGTGCGAAGCGCGCTTTCCATAAGGCTTCCTCGTATTCCGATGCTGGGGTCGAATCCCAAACGATCCCGCCGCCCACGTTCAATGTCGCCTGATCCCCGTCTACCATAAGCGTGCGGATCGCGACGTTGAATTCTGCGCGTCCATCTGGTGCGAACCAACCGATAGACCCGCAGTAGACCTCGCGCGGAGCGGTTTCGAGTTCTTCGATGATCTCCATCGCCCGCAATTTCGGCGCACCCGTGATGGACCCGCAAGGGAATAGCGCCTGCAAAATATCGGGGAAGGTCACGTCATCCATCAAACGCGCCTCAACACGGCTGATCATCTGGTGAACGGTCGCATAGGTTTCGACGTGGAACAGTTTCGGCACCTTAACCGTCCCCGCGACAGAGATTCGCGAGATGTCATTGCGGAGCAAATCCACGATCATCAGGTTTTCGGCGCGGTTCTTTTCATCCATCGACAGGAACGCCTTATTCGCGGCGTCCTCGTCTTCGGTCTTACCGCGCGGCATGGTGCCTTTCATCGGCGCGGTTTCGATCATCCCGTCTTTGATACGGAAGAACAGTTCGGGCGAACGCGAGAGAATCGCAGGGCCATCCTGAACGACCAACGCCGAATGACCGACGGCCTGACGCGCAGCGAGCGCGCCATAGATGCCTTCGGGCGTTCCATCGACCGTCGTGGTGATCGGAAATGTCAGATTGGCCTGATAAATATCGCCCGCCGCGATGTAGTCGCGCAGCTTCCCAATCGCATCGGCATGTTTTGGCGCATCCCAAAGCGGGGCCAAATCGCCGATGGTCCCATCGACTTCTGGCATCACCGCGGGCTTTGGCCCGCCATAAACCCCGAACCGCAATAGCGGCAGTTTACGGTTCTTTGGCATCAACGGCAAAAGCCGCGGCTCTAACGCATAGCCGAGTTCATATGAACAATAGCCAACCAGCCAGCCCTTAGCGGCCTTCAGCTCCTCGAACGCGGCGGGGATATCTTCGGGCTCCCATGCCTCAATAATTTGATGCGGCACATCAAATTCAGCCGCTGACCCATCTGGTCCTCGGTCAAATAAAACACGCATTTTTCGCACCTAATCTTTGCATGCTGGACGGATAAACCAGCCATTCAGCCAGCGACAGTACAAAAGCGACATGGTTTTCGCTAATCATACCCCTTGAACCTTGGGCGACTCTGTCTATAACGCCCAACAATTTGGGCGCGCTATGCGCTCTGCTGTCTGCTGCCATAACATATGAGGGTCCCATGCCGAAGAGAACCGACATCAAGTCGATCATGATCATCGGAGCGGGGCCAATTGTGATTGGCCAAGCTTGCGAGTTTGACTACTCGGGCGCTCAAGCGTGTAAAGCACTTCGCGAAGAAGGCTACCGCGTCATCCTCGTGAACTCGAACCCCGCGACGATCATGACCGACCCTGGTCTGGCCGATGCCACCTACATCGAACCGATCACCCCTGAGGTCGTCGCGAAGATCATCGAGAAAGAACGCCCCGACGCGCTTCTGCCGACGATGGGTGGTCAAACCGGCCTGAACACCTCGCTCGCTCTGGCGGACATGGGTGTGCTCGAGAAATTCAACGTCCAACTCATCGGCGCGAACCGAGAAGCGATCGAGATGGCCGAAGACCGTAAACTGTTCCGCGAAGCGATGGACCGTATCGGCCTCGAAAACCCGCGCGCGACGATTGTGACTGCCCCGAAAAACGAAAAGGGCAAACACGACATCGACGCAGGTGTTAAAATCGCGATGGAAGCACTGGAAGACATCGGTCTGCCTGCAATTATCCGTCCTGCGTTCACCTTGGGCGGCACAGGCGGTGGTGTTGCTTACAACCGCGAAGAATACGAATACTACTGCCGCTCGGGCATGGATGCATCGCCAGTAGGTCAGATCCTCGTCGATGAATCGCTCTTGGGCTGGAAAGAATACGAAATGGAAGTGGTCCGCGACAAAGCGGATAACGCCATCATCGTCTGTTCGATCGAAAACGTGGACCCGATGGGCGTGCACACAGGCGACTCGATCACTGTGGCCCCTGCCCTGACCCTGACCGACAAAGAATACCAGATCATGCGCACTGCTTCGATCGCGGTTCTGCGTGAGATCGGCGTTGAGACAGGCGGTTCGAACGTTCAGTGGGCTGTGAACCCCAAAGACGGCCGTATGGTCGTCATCGAAATGAACCCGCGCGTGTCGCGTTCGTCGGCTCTGGCCTCCAAGGCGACAGGTTTCCCGATTGCTAAAATCGCAGCGAAACTGGCCGTGGGTTATACGCTCGACGAATTGGACAACGACATCACCAAGGTCACGCCGGCATCGTTCGAGCCGACCATTGACTATGTCGTCACCAAAATCCCGCGCTTCGCATTTGAGAAGTTCCCGGGCTCTGAACCCTACCTCACCACCGCAATGAAATCCGTGGGCGAGGCGATGGCGATTGGCCGGACCTTCCACGAGTCGGTCCAGAAAGCCCTCGCTTCGATGGAAACTGGCCTGACTGGTTTCGACGAAGTGAAAATTCCGGGCGCACCGGACAAGGCCGCTGTCTCTGCCGCTCTTGGCAAGGCAACCCCTGACCGTCTGCGCACCATCGCTCAGGCGATGCGCCACGGCTTTACCAACGATGAAATCATCGCGATCACTTCGTTCGATCCGTGGTTCCTCGACCGTATCCGCGAAATCATCGAAGTCGAACAGGACGTGGCTAAAAACGGTCTGCCTGTGACCGAAGATGGTCTGCGTAAGCTCAAAATGATGGGCTTCACCGACGCACGCCTTGCGAAACTAACTGGCCGCGACGAAGCACAAGTGCGCCGCGCACGTCAGAACCTTGGCGTTACGGCTGTGTTCAAACGCATCGACACCTGCGCTGCAGAGTTCGAAGCGCAGACACCCTACATGTATTCCACCTACGAAGCCCCAGCGATGGGCGACGTGGAATGCGAAAGCCGCCCGACCGACCGTAAGAAGGTCGTGATCCTCGGCGGTGGCCCGAACCGTATCGGTCAGGGTATCGAATTTGACTACTGCTGCTGTCACGCATGTTTCTCGCTGACCGATCAGGGTTACGAGACCATCATGATCAACTGCAACCCCGAGACCGTGTCGACCGACTACGACACCTCGGACCGTCTGTATTTCGAACCGCTGACCTTTGAACACGTGATGGAAATCCTTCGCGTGGAACAGGACAACGGCACCCTCCACGGCGTTATCGTTCAGTTCGGCGGCCAAACCCCGCTGAAACTCGCGAACGCGCTGGAAGAAGCAGGTATCCCGATCCTCGGCACCTCGCCGGACGCAATCGACCTCGCAGAAGACCGCGAACGGTTCCAAGACCTCGTGAACCGTCTGGGCCTGAAACAGCCTGTCAACGGCATCGCGTCGACCGACGAACAAGCGTTTGCAATCGCTGCTGATATCGGCTTCCCGCTGGTGATCCGTCCGTCCTACGTTCTGGGTGGCCGCGCGATGGAAATCGTGCGCGATCAGGCGCAGCTCGAACGCTACATCGCCGAAGCTGTGGTTGTTTCGGGTGACAGCCCTGTTCTCTTGGACAGCTACCTCGCTGGCGCGACCGAAGTTGACGTCGACGCACTTTGTGACGGTAAAAACGTCCACGTTGCGGGCATCATGGAACACATTGAAGAAGCAGGCGTTCACTCTGGTGACTCCGCATGCTGTCTGCCGCCGCACACTCTGTCGGCAGAGATCGTTGCTGAAATCCGCAAACAGACCCAGGCTCTCGCGCTCGCGCTCGAAGTCAAAGGCCTGATGAACGTTCAGTTTGCAGTCAAAGACGGCGAAGTTTACCTGATCGAAGTTAACCCGCGCGCATCCCGCACCGTGCCGTTCGTTGCAAAAGCAACCGACAGCGCGATCGCATCTATCGCTGCCCGCCTGATGGCTGGCGAACCGCTGTCGAACTTCCCAGTGCGCGAACCTTATGACGAAACCATCAGCGCTGATCAGATGCAGCCGCAGGGCGACCCGTTCACCCTCGCTGATCCGAAAACGCCTTGGTTCTCCGTCAAAGAGGCTGTTCTGCCCTTCGCTCGCTTCCCCGGCGTTGACACCATCCTTGGACCGGAAATGCGCTCCACGGGTGAGGTCATGGGTTGGGACCGTTCGTTCGCACGTGCGTTCCTCAAGGCGCAGATGGGTGCAGGCACCCACCTGCCAACCGAAGGCACCGTGTTTATCTCGGTTCGTGACAACGACAAGACCGCAGGCATGGTCGAAGCGGCGAAAACCGTCTCTGACCTTGGCTTCAAAATCCTCGCTACCCGCGGAACTGCTTCGTTCCTGAGCGAAAACGGCATCGACTGCGAAATCGTCAACAAAGTTTACGAGGGTGGCCGCACCATAGTCGACCTCTTGAAAGACGGTAAAGTGGACCTCTTGTTCAACACCACCGAAGGTGCGCAGGCTGTGAACGACAGCCGCGATATCCGCTCGGTCGCTCTATATGACAAGCTGCCCTACTTCACCACGGCAGCAGGCAGCCAAGCTGCGGCACAGGCGATGAAGGCCCGCGTTGAGGACGATATCAGCGTCCGCAGCCTCCAAGGTTAATCGCGCAGACATCGATCAAAGGCCGGACCGTCGTGTCCGGCCTTTTTCGTTGGGTCAAACGACCTTTGGTCAATCTGGACAACTAGGGGATTAACGCCCACTCTGCCCCAACGATGTTGGAGGAACCCATGCATTCTGTCGTCCTGACCGCCACCGGCGTATTCACCCCGTCCGAAGTCATCACGAATGACGAATTGGTCGAAGCCTTCAACGCCTACGCGGACCTCCAGAACGCCCAGAACGCGGATGCGATTGAGGCGGGGACCATCGCAGCGATCCCACATTCGAGCAGCGATTTCATTCTAGCCGCCTCTGGCATCGAACAGCGATATGTCATGTCGCGCGACGGCATCCTCGACCCGACACGCATGTATCCACGACTTCCCGAACGGTCCGACGACGAACCGTCGCTCATGGCCGAGATTGGCGTGAAGGCTGCGCAGACCGCTCTCGACCGTGCGGGGCTGACTGGGGCGGACGTTGACCTGATCCTTTGTGCGGCATCGAATATGGAACGCGCCTACCCCGCGATGGCGGTAGAAATTCAGCAGCTCATCGGCGCGGGCGGTATGGCCTTTGACATGAATGTCGCCTGTTCGTCCGCGACCTTTGGCATCCAAACCGCCGCCGATATGATCCGCGCGGGATCGGTGAAACGTGCGCTTGTGATCTCGCCCGAGATTACCTCTGGTCACCTCGAATGGCGCGACCGCGATTGCCACTTCATCTTTGGCGATGTTGCGACGGCAGTTCTGCTAGAGCGCGACGAAGGACAGGACGGGTTCAGCGTTCTCTCAACCCGCTGCGCTACGCAGTTTTCGAACAACATTCGCAATAACAACGGCTTCTTGCGACCGACCCGTGACGCGATGGAAGACCGCCGCGATATGCGGTTTATGCAGAACGGGCGCAAAGTGTTCAAAGAAGTGCTGCCATTGGTCAGCGCCCATATCGCCAATCATATGGCCGACGAAGGGGTTGAGGCGGCAGACCTCAAACGTCTCTGGCTCCATCAGGCGAACAAGACGATGAACGACTACATCGGCAAAAAGGTTCTAGGCCGCGAACCCGAAGCAGGCGAACAGCCCAACATCCTACAGGACTACGCAAACACCTCGTCAGCAGGGTCGATCATCGCTTTTGACAAATACTCCGCTGATCTGGCCAGCGGGGACACGGGCCTGATCTGTTCGTTTGGCGCGGGGTATTCTGTTGGCTCCGTGATCGTTCGGCGCAAATAATCAGACCACGCGACGTTCGAGATGCACTTTCAGGCCCAATAAGGTTTTCTGTAGCGCCATCGCCTCGCGCAGCATACGGCGGGTGTCGTTCTCGGACATGTCCTCCTCAAGCGAGCGACCAAATTCAGCCATCAAAGTAGCATACTGCTCGCTCAACCCGATCATGATCGCGCAAAGGCCTTCGGGCTGCGTCTCTGCATCACCTAGTTTGATCGCACGAATTTCGGCCAAAGCAGATGTCACATGCGGATAGGACGCGACGGCTTCTAATGCGGCCACGGTATCGACTGGCATATAGCGTTCGGCATGTTCTGGAGCTTCAGAGTAATACCGACCCAAGGTCGCCTTGGACTTGCCCGAAACGCGACAGGCCACCTCGATCCCGACATCTTTGACCAAGGCCTCGGTGTGTTTTTTCAAATAACCATTCACTACGGATGAACCTCTAACGCGGTGTACATTTTATTTCGGGGAACCAACCCGATTGTTTCCCATTACACGTTATTGGTTAATTTACCATACATCAGCGCGCATAGCGTGCATTTACCGCACCGCATGCCCCGATTCAGTTTCCAGAATGCGCTGCGGAACCGCCGCGCTAGGCCAGAGAATGCGACCCCATCCTGCGCGCTGTTGGCGGCTTGCCGATCTTCACCGCACCGCGTTCTCTGGCCGCTCAAATCACCTGAGACAGCCCTCTTGCATCTGGACGGTTCTGCCGCTTATTCCTCTGCCATGGCAAAGCTCTATTTCAATTATTCGACCATGAACGCTGGCAAGTCGACGATCCTCTTGCAAGCGAGTCACAACTATATCGAACGCGGAATGCAGACCTATCTGCTGACGGCGCGGTTTGATGATCGTGCAGGCGCTGGCCGCATTGCGAGCCGTATCGGCATCGGTGCTGATGCCGATACCTACACGCCCGAAAGCGATCTCTTTGCCCAGATCGAAACCCGCCTGAACGAAGGTCCTTGCGCCTGTGTTTTCGTCGATGAGGCTCAGTTCCTGACGGAGACCCAAGTCTGGCAGCTCGCCCGCGTGGTGGATGACCTCAACGTGCCGATCATGTGCTACGGGCTGCGCGTCGATTTTCAGGGCAAACTGTTCCCTGGTTCAGCGGCTCTGCTCGCCCTTGCGGACGAAATGCGTGAAGTGCGGACGATCTGCCATTGCGGGAAAAAAGCGACCATGGTCGTGCGCAAAGACGAAAACGGCGTCGTTGTGACCGATGGTGCGCAGGTGTCGATCGGCGGCAATGATCGCTACGTATCCCTTTGCCGCCGACATTGGCGCGAAGCCGTGGGTGATCGCGGTTAATTCACCCGCTGCGGCGGCTCACGACCCTCGCTCCACGCGATGATGTTATCGAGCGCCATCTGCCCCATCGCCTGACGGGTTTCGACTGTCGCAGAGCCAAGGTGCGGCAGCAGTACACAGTTTTCCAACGCCACGAGACGCGCAGGCACATGCGGTTCGTTTTCATACACGTCCAGACCAGCACCCGCGATCTTACCCGCCTCCAGCACATCGATCAGCGCGGTTTCATCGACCACTTCACCCCGTGCAATGTTCACGAAAATCCCGTGTGGCTGCATGGCACCCAGCACGTCGGCGTTGATCAAATACCGCGTCTCTGCGCCACCGGGCACAGTCACAACGAGGAAATCGACAGACGCTGCAAGCTCGGTCAGGCTCCTGATCTGTGTCGCAGGGAAATCTACCGATTTGGGGCTGCGGTTATAGAACAGCACTTCCATCCCGAACCCGTAGTGGCAACGACGCGCAACCGCTTGACCGATGCGGCCCATGCCGACGATACCAACGCGTTTACCCGTCACATGAGTGCCGAGTTTTACCTTCGGGCCAAAGCCCTCCCACTGGCCCGCACGCAGCATCCGTTCGCCTTCGCCCGCACGACGTGCGGTGGCGAGGATGAGAGTCAGGCCGATATCAGCCGTCGCATCCGTCAGAACGTCAGGCGTGTTGGTGACGATCACCCCAGCCTTAGCAGCAGCGGCCGCGTCGATGTGGTTATACCCAACACCGAAATTCCCGAGGATCTTGCACCGCATTTCCCCCGCAAAAGCATCAGCCGAGAACGCATCGCCCAAGGTCGGCAGGATCGCGTCGTAAGTCGCCAAAGCCTCTGCCGCGTCTGCGACAGTCAACGGATTACCGTCCGTCCGAACAGTCAGATCAAACAGCCCCGCCGCCTGTTCGAGAACAGGTTCCGCGATTTGGCGCGTGATGAGTAGTTTCTTCAATGTAGCCTCCCCCCGACTGGCACCACGTCATCGGGGCCAACCAAAACAATGTCGCCATTTTCGTCAGGCAGCCCGAGCACCAAAACCTCAGACATGAACTTCCCGATTTGCCGAGGCGGGAAATTCACAACGCCCATCACCTGTTTCCCAACAAGCTCTTCTGGCGTGTAGTGCTTGGTCACTTGCGCCGAACTGCGACGCTCACCGATCTCTCCTCCGAAATCGATCCACATCTTGATCGCGGGTTTGCGGGCCTCGGGATAGGGTTCTGCACGGATGACACGACCCACGCGGATGTCCACCTTTAGGAAATCGTCAAAGTCGATGTCAGCCATTGGACAGTTCCTGATCCCGTTTCACCGCAGCCTCGACCGCACGAACGAGAAGTGGCGGAAAACCATCTGTGTCGTTCATCAGAACTTGCAAGGCCTCATAGGTCACTCCGTTCGGAGAGGTCACATTTTGGCGGAGCGTTGCAGGGTCCTCAGCGGCTTCTTCAGCCAGTGCGCCTGCACCACCCACCGTCGCTTTGGCGAGCTTCATCGCCAGATCAGGCGCAAGTCCCGCGCCGACACCCGCCGCAGCCATCGCTTCGATCAGGTGGAAAACATAGGCAGGACCACAGCCAGAAATCGCGGTGACCGCGCTCATCTGATGTTCACCCTCAAGGCGCACAACCTGCCCTATCGCCGACAACAGCGCATCAGCAAGATCGAGCATTGGGCCAGACGCATGAGCATTGCCAACGATGGCCGTGATCCCACGACCGATCGCAGCGGGCGTGTTCGGCATCGCGCGAATGATTGGCGTCTGGGCACCCAACATTGTCTCATAGGTGGCAATTGTGATCCCAGCTGCAACAGACAGGAACACGGTCGTGCCATTGCCCAAGGCCTGCAAGGTCGGCAGGGCATCACCCATCATCTGTGGTTTCACCGCAACTAGAACAACCGCTGGATCAGCAGGGAGCGCTTTATTCACGTGCACCCCTTGCGCCTTGAGCCAATCGCTCGGGAATGGGTCGTTCACCCAGACAGAGGTTGCGGGCAGTCCCGACTTCAACCAGCCCGCCAGCATAGCCGAACCCATTTTACCGCAGCCCAGCAAAACCAGACCGCGATGCGCAACATCATCCATATTCATGAGAATTCCCCGTGTCATTTGCACTATTGATAGCAGGCAAACGAACGGGTTCAAGGCGCGGCGGTTGATCCCCGCCCCGCCGATAAAGTGTTACGCGGTGCCGTAAGCCTCGGTGAGGGCGATCTGCATCGCCTCTGCAACGTCACGTTCGGCCCAAGTGACCAGTTGGAACGCAGGATAGAACCGTTCACAGCTCATGACCGCCGCACCGATGATCGTATCGATCTGATCAGGCGTTGCGATCTGGTCGGTGCCAAGCACCAGACCATAACGGAACACCATGACCTTTTGCCCTGTCCACCATGTGAAATTACCAGACCAGCACATCTCATTCGCCGCGTTCAGCGCCTCATACAAGGCGGGCTCGCGGTGTGCGGGTGGCTCCATATCGAAGGTGCAGATCAGACGGAGGGTCTGATCATAGTGGGACCACGCGAGAGTGATGGAATAGGTGCGCCATTGGCCTTCGACTTGCATCGCGATTTGGTCGTCCGCGATACGGTCGAATTCCCATTCGTGAAATTCAGCGATGTTTTCAACGACATCAATCGGATGAATGTCACCGCTGTCTTCGAAATGCTCGGTCAGTGCCATTGCTCGGCCTCGTTCGCTATTGCGCTTGGGCATAAGCAGCGTCCCTAGCGCTTGGTGCCTGCTCAAGGACCTGTGGATATATCCACAACCCCATACGATATATGGTGGGCCGAGAGGCGCTATTCTGTAAAGCACTTTCTTGGGGATAACGCAGCCATCGCCGAAATTTCATGTGGATGACTCAAAAAACCGCAGCGTTCGAAAACGAAAAAGGCGGCATTTACGCCGCCTCGTCCCTTATCTTGGTCTCTTAAAAAACAGCTATCGCGTCAAAATCACGCCAGCCGCGCAAAGCGCGATCACCGAAGCCACCCAAAAACCTTTGCGGTTCCGCAAAGGCGTACGAGCGTTACACCAACCACAAAACTCAGATCCGAACCGAAGTTTGTGATCGCACTTCGGACATTTAAACAACCGAACTGCATCCATGGTAGAAATCTCATAAATAATGGAATCTTATGAGAAACCTGTATCAAGGTGAGACTAGTCTTTCAGCACGAAAATCCAAAAGGTAAGCGACGCTATCTTTTTGTGTTCAATTCCACACAGAAATTACAACTTTTAGGTTATCGTCCGCATCCTAATTCCACTATGGGCGAACGAACGTCAGATAATGAGGCGTCCGACCTTCACGCAGGGCTTTTTGCTCATAGCGGGTTGAATACCAATCTGACCATGGTTGGCTCCAATCCTGTGGGCCTTCGGCTTGCCAGACGAACCCTGCCTTGGGCACTTCGATCAGAGTTTGACGCACATAGTCAGGAATATCCGTCGCCACGCGGAACTCTGCACCTGGCTTCAACACACGGAACAGCGGCTCCAGATGTTCTGCGGTCACGAACCGACGACGGTGGTGGCGCTTTTTCGGCCACGGGTCGGGGTAGTTCAGGAATGCTTTAGAAATCGAGTGATCGGGGAGAACGTCGAACAAATCCCGCGCATCGCCCGGATGGACAGCAACGTTCTGGGTTTGCAGCTTGCGTATCTTGCCCAAGAGCATCGCGACACCGTTCATAAACGGTTCACAACCGATGATCTCAATCTCGGGGTAGGTTTCACCCATGTGAACGAGGTGTTCGCCCCCACCGAACCCGATTTCGAGCCAAACTGGTTTACCCTTAAACCGCGCGTCCATATCAATGGGGTCACGATTAGGGTTAATGTCCCAGCTCACCGCACCTGGCGACAAGGCCTCTAGATCTTCGTCCAGATAGTCCTTCTGAGCCTGATTCAGGGTTTTCCCATGAATACGGCCGTAGAAATTGCGCCAAGGGGCTTCGGGGTGTTTGTTCGATGCGGTCATGGGCGGCGCCATAGCAACTCCGTGCTCTGCGCGCAATAAACCAAAAAGAAAGGCGACCCGAAGGCCGCCTTTTTCATTGGATCAAACCGCTTTCTTGAGCGTCTCGACCAGATCGGTCTGTTCCCAAGAGAAACCACCGTCCGCCTCGGGCGCACGACCAAAGTGGCCGTAAGCTGCAGTGCGGGCATAGATCGGTTTGTTCAGGCCTAGATGAGTGCGGATGCCGCGTGGGGTCAGGTCCATGGCTTGCGCAACCGCGCGTTCGATCGCAGCCTCATCCACGGTGTTTGTGCCGTAGGTGTTTGCGTAGATCGACAGCGGCTTTGCTACGCCAATCGCATAGGACAACTGGATGGTGCATTTGTCAGCCAGACCAGCAGCAACAACGTTCTTTGCCAGATAGCGCGAAGCATATGCCGCCGAACGGTCAACCTTGGTTGGGTCTTTGCCAGAGAACGCGCCGCCACCATGCGGAGCCGCGCCGCCGTAGGTGTCCACGATGATCTTACGGCCCGTCAGACCCGCATCCCCATCGGGGCCACCAATGACAAACTTGCCTGTTGGGTTGATCCACCATTCAGTCGCGTCGGTCAGCCAGCCCTCGGGCAGCACTTCGCGGATGTAGGGCTCAACAATTGCACGCACGTCATTCGACGACAGCGATTCATCAAGGTGCTGCGTCGACAGAACCAGCGAGGTCACGCCAACGGGTTTGCCATCACGATACTGGATCGACAGCTGAGATTTCGCATCCGGTCCCAGCGCAGGCTCTGTTCCGTTTTTGCGAACTTCGGCCAGACGGCGCAGGATCGCATGTGCGTATTGGATCGGCGCAGGCATAAGCGCTTCGGTTTCGTTTGTGGCGTAGCCGAACATGATGCCCTGATCGCCTGCGCCTTCATCTTTGTCCGCGGTCGCATCAACGCCTTGGGCGATATGCGCAGACTGTTCGTGAAGAAGGTTGGTGATCTCGACCGTATTCCAGTGGAATTTGTCTTGTTCGTAACCAATGTCTTTGATCGCGCCACGGACGAGGTCCGGCACGGCGTTCATGTATTCAGTAAGTTTGGATTGATCCGACAGGCCAACTTCGCCACCGATTACGACACGATTTGTGGTCGCAAAGGTTTCGCAGGCAACGCGGGCCTCGGGCTCTTCAGCCAGAAATGCATCAAGAATGGTGTCCGAGATACGGTCGCAAACCTTATCCGGATGGCCTTCGGAAACCGATTCCGAAGTGAAAATATAGTCGTTACGTGACATTGAAATGCTCCGTTAGGGTGAACCCGCCACGCCAGGAAGCCGTTGTGGGGGCATAATGGAGGACGGCTAATCCTCTGTGCGTTCTAGGTCAACCGGATATTATCCGGCGTCGTATTGCTACGGCTGAGCATGACAAAAGGATCACTATTACCAATGGCCACGATCCAAATCGAGCAAAAATAGTCTCTGCGCGGGCTTGGGGGAGTGTCGCATCCACATATCCGACCGTTTCAAACGGCAGCGATGCGGTGACAGCACCGCGCGCATCGATCATCGCCGTTAGCCCTGTATTCCCCACCCGCACCATAGGAAGTCCCTGTTCGATAGCACGCAGACGGGCTTGGGCGAAATGTTGGCGCGGACCAGCATCGGGGCCAAACCACGCGTCATTGGTAATGAGGACCAAGGCTCTGGGACGCTCGGCGCTGGCGGACATGCTCGGAAAAATCCCCTCGTAACAGATCAGGGGCAAAATACCGCCAACTTCTGGCACAGTGATCAGATCGCCCGATTGCCCTGCCGCATAGGCCGCACCATCCGCCGCCGCTAAACCGTGGATGCCGAAACGGGCCAGCAGGTCGCCAAAGGGGATGTACTCGCCGAACGGCACCAGATGCCGCTTGTCATAGATCGCATCAACCGCTCCGCCCGCACCAACCATGGCGAGGCTGTTGTAATAGAGACCACCCTCTTCGCGGTTCACGCCAAAGATCACTGGGGTATCGTTCGACGTATCCGCGATGTCGGTCAGGATGGGGCCAGAATAGTTAAGCAGATATGGGATCGCAGTTTCAGGCCAGACCACCAGATCGACAGGCGGCTCTGCTTCGGTTGCTGCGATCATACGGCGGTAGAAAGCCTCTGCCCGTTCAGGGATCCACTTTTCATCCTGCGGTGCGCTTGGCTGGACCAATCGGACCACAGGGCCATCGCTGGGTTGTGGGTCAGGTGAATAGGTGACTGCGGGCAGCAACAAGGCCGCACATACAGGAATGATCGCCGAGCGATACCGCATCGCTGCTGCCGCGACTGCTGCAACAACGATGATCAGAACAGACAGCCCCTCTGCCCCGATATAGGCCATCAAAGATGCGCTGATTGTATCGAGGTATCCTTGGCCAAATTGCACCCACGGGAACCCCGTGAACAAATGCGCGCGCGCCAATTCAGCGAGGATCAGGCCCAGCGCCCATGCCGACATGCCCCGACCGATGCGAAAGGCCACCCATACGCCCGCCGCCCAAAATGCGGCAAGTCCTGCAGGCAGTAGCACTGCCGCAAAAGGCGCCATCCAAGAATAGAGATCAGCCTCCACATAGAACGGGTTCACAATCCACGTGAGCGTCAGCCCGAAATACCCGAACCCAACCAGCCACGCGCGTCCCGCCGCCGCCCGCGCCTCTAATCCCTGCAATAGCAGAGCGAATAGAACCAGCGCGGGTAAGATCATGACGGGGAGCGCGACAGGCTCTTGTCCCAAAGACAGTGCCATCCCTGCGGCCAATGGCAGGCCATAAGCCGACAGGGCACGGTTCAAGGCTTAGTCCTCGGCTTTGGAATGTAGACGCACGCGCAAACGTTTGATCCGCCGCGGGTCTGCATCGACAACTTCGAACTCTGGGCCATCAGGGTGTTTAATGACTTCACCACGAGCGGGCACGTGACCCGCCAGCATAAAGACCAGACCACCGAGCGTATCGACCTCTTCTGCGTCAATCTCATCATGAGCCGTCAGATCGAGGCCGATCTCTTCTTCGAATTCATCGAGAAGCGTCTTGGCCTGCGCCATGTAGATGCCATTGCCCGTGCGGGTGAAGGTTTCATCCTCTTCGACGTCATGTTCGTCTTCGATTTCACCCACGACCTGTTCGATCAAATCCTCGATCGTCACGAGGCCATCGGTGCCACCGTATTCGTCAATGACCAAAGCCATATGGATCCGCTCTGCCTGCATCTTTTGCAGAAGAACATGCAGCGGCATCGACGGCGGCACATAGAGCAGCGGACGCAACATCTCTTTTACATCGAACTCTGGCGTGTCCCCGTTGAACCCATGCCGCAGGGCAAAGTCCTTGAGGTTGGCAAAGCCAAGCGGCGTATCGAGCGTGCCATCATAGACAGGCAGACGAGTCAGGCCGCTTTCACGGAACACCTGTACCAGTTCGTCTTTGCCAATGGTCGCAGAGACCGCAACGATTTCGGCCTTGGGGATGCTCACATCCTCAACGCGCATACGACGCAGGTTCGATAGACCCAATGTGGTGGTCACCGAATGCGTTTTACTACCGTTAAACTCTGCCTCAGGAAGATCATCAGACGGGCTAAGTGCGCCAATAATACGGCTGAAAAAACCACTACGTTGTTCGTCAATTTGGTCCGATTGCGCGCTCTGCGCTGCGATAGAAGGACCCTCGCTGGTGTCGCCCATTGTCTCCAAACCTATGGTCGCGGCGTCAGGGCCCGACCTTCATTCCTCTGAATATGGGTCAGCAATACCCATTTTGCCAAGTATCTCTGTCTCTAATCCCTCCATAAGAGACGCGTCACCCTCTCTTATGTGATCAAAACCCAACAGATGGAGCACGCCATGGACCATCAAATGGGTCGCATGATGCTCTAACAACTTCCCCGCTTCGTCCGCTTCGCGAGCGCAGGTATCGTAGGAAATCGCGATATCACCCAGTTCGATTGCGCCGAATACGTCCTCTTCGGGCGGTTCGGGCAGTTCGCCTTCAACTTCGGCGCCACGCTCATCGGCAGGCCAAGACAGAACATTCGTCGCCTTATCCTTTTCACGGAAATCGGCGTTTAGTTCTTTGATTTTATCGTCACCACAGCCGAGGATGGACAGCTCACACTCCTCAGGATCAATATCCAAGCGCTCGAGAACAGCAATCGCTGCGCGCTCTGCAATCGCAGACAGCCCCAGCGTTTCCCAACGGTTGTCGGTGATGTCGATATCAATGTCCACGGGCATGCACTCCGGTCAGGTTGGGCGGCGCATAACAGGCCGCCCGCCCCTCTGCCAGAGATTACTTGCGCGAGGCATCCGCATCATAAGCTTCAATGATCGCAGCCACGAGCGGGTGACGCACCACGTCTTTGGCTGTGAAGTAGTTGAAGCTGATCTTTGGAATGCCCTTCAGCAGCCGTTCCGCATCAGCAAGGCCAGAGTCCACACCACGCGGAAGGTCGACCTGAGAACGGTCCCCCGTGATCACCATACGTGAACCTTCACCAAGACGGGTCAGGAACATCTTCATCTGCATAGTGGTCGCGTTCTGCGCTTCGTCCAACACAACAAAGGCATTGGACAGGGTGCGGCCCCGCATAAAGGCAAGCGGCGCGATCTCGATCTTCTTCTCTTCGATCAGTTTGGCCGTCTGTTTCCCCGGCAGGAAATCATCCAGCGCATCGTAGAGAGGCTGCATATAGGGATCGACCTTGTCCTTCATATCACCAGGGAGGAAGCCGAGCTTTTCACCCGCTTCGACCGCAGGACGGGACAGGATAATCTTATCCACGTGGCCCTGAATGAACATGGACACGCCGACAGCAACCGCGAGATAGGTTTTACCCGTGCCCGCTGGGCCGATGCCAAACGCAAGTTCGTTTTTGAACAGGTTTTGGACATAGGCCTTTTGCGCGTCGGTGCGCGGCTCAATCACCTTTTTACGGGTCTTGATCTCAACGGGTCCGCCCTTGAACATCTCCATCTGATCACCTGCTTGCGGTGCGGTCTCTTTTTCAGAGTTGCCCATGCGAAGTTCGCGATCAATGTCGCCCGCTTCGATGCCGCGTCCAGATTCCAGACGAGAGTAAAGAGATTGCAGAACCTCTGCGCCCTGTTTCTGCGAGGCTTCCTCACCGATTAAGATCAGGTGGTTACCACGTCGCGCAATCTGTATTCCCAGTCGTTCCTCAATCTTGGCCAGATTTCTGTCGTGCTCTCCACACAGGTCGATGAGCAGAAAGTTATCCGGAAATTCGATGACGAATTCGCTAGCGGGGGTCAAGATATCGACTGGCAATCACGACTCCTTACAACAGGTTGTGTACTTTCATGGTGGCAAGAACTTGGACCTGTGGCAAGCGTCTCATGCGTATGTGACAGCTGAAAGACGAAAAAGGCCGCGGATCTCACCGCGGCCTGTTCATTCTGCACATTCTATAAACAGTTAGAGAGGGTCTGCAATCGGCGAACCATCTTTGAACGGACCAACCGCGTAGTTCGGCGGGGCAACGCCCGAACACACAGGAAGACCATCAGGGGTCAGACGCGGCGACAGATACCCTTCGACACCGTCATCGATGATCCAGTGGTCACAGCCATGCGGGTCAACCCAGATGCCAGCAACCATGTCCGACAGGTGGTGTTTGTTCACGCCGTAGTCGATGCTTTTGTCAGCGCCAATGCCACCACGACCCATAAAGCCAGAGCCTTCGAACCCTTCGGCACCGATACAAGCCGAAAGCGAAGCTGCAGCAGCGAGAGCGAACGTTAGTTTAACGAGTTTCATGTCCATCTCTCCTTAGCGCAGGCAGTAAATTTCGACGCGGCGGTTTTGCTGCATACCAGCTGCGGTCGAGTTGTCCGCACGCGGGCTGCGCTCACCAAAGCCACGAACATCAACGATGCGAGCACCTGTTTCAGCACCAACGCGAGCAACAGCATTCGCGCGGTTGTTCGATAGGCGCATGTTGTATTCGTCAGACGCGCGACTGTCGGTGTGACCGTAGATCAAGAAGCCAAATACGCCGTTCTGCATCGACTGGCTAAAGAACTGCTGCAACGACGAACGACCCGCGCTGCTGATCGCGTAACGATCCGTCGCGAAAAGCTGGTCTGTCGGAACGACACCACAAATCTCGCTACGGTGACATACAGCGGACCCATCGGGACGACGGTTCGCATCCATATAACCTTCGGCGCCATCATCCATGACCCAGTGCTCACAACCATCTGGGTCAATCCAGATCGTTGGAATGTATTGTTCGCCTTCAATCACACGGGTCGGAAGCTCAATCACTTGAGCGGTTTCCGCAAAAGAAGTGGTCGCGACTGCCGCGAGCCCTAGTGCAGCAATCGAAGCGCCCCCGAACGCCTTGACCGCAATCGATCCCAATTTCATTTTCACAGCTAATGCCCTTTTCGTACTTGCTCTGAGGTCGAGCAGACAACCTCATACGCTACGCTATCGTATATAACGACTACCTTAACTGATGTTTTAGCAAAAAAAAGCAAATTTAGTAGAATGCTGTGGCTATAACCACAACAATCGGTGCAATTCATGTAATTTTAGATCGAAATCGGCAACAAACCCGACTCAGACGAGGACGCCGCCCAAGGAATTTCGGCTGCTTTCGACGATCCGAACGGTCCGAACCTGCCCTTTTACGTCAGTAGGTGCTTCGACATAGACCGCGTGGAGGTAGTCGGATTTCCCGATCATCTGCCCCGGCATGCGCCCTGCCTTTTCAAACAGAACTTTGACCTCGCGCCCGACCATTCCGTCCTGGGCAGCGCGTTGCTGCTGGGTCAAAAGCGCCTGAAGCTCCTGCAGACGGTCATCCATCAGGTCATCGGGCAACTGCGGTTTCTCAGCCGCGGGTGTACCCGGACGGGTCGAATATTTGAACGAATAGGCCTGCCCGTAGTTCACCTGACGGATCAGATCGAGCGTATCCTCAAAATCCTGATCGGTTTCACCGGGGAAGCCGACGATAAAGTCGCCAGACAGCAGCAAGTCAGGACGTGCGCCACGGATACGGTCGATCAGACGGAAATAATCATCCCGCGTGTGTTTGCGGTTCATCGCCTTGAGGATTTTATCGCTGCCCGACTGCACGGGGAGGTGCAAATAGGGCATCAGCTTTTCACAGGTCGCATGGGCGTTGATCAACTCGTCATCCATGTCGTTCGGATGCGAGGTGGTGAAGCGGATGCGCTCTAGCCCATCAATGTCAGCGAGTTCCCAGATCAAACCAGCCAGACCTTCGTCATGGCCGTGATAGGCATTCACGTTCTGGCCGAGCAGCGTAATTTCACGAACACCCGCAGCGACCAAATCAGCCGCCTCGCGCAGGATGCGTTCTTTGGGACGCGAAACCTCGGCCCCGCGCGTATAGGGCACCACGCAGAAGGCGCAGAATTTATCGCATCCTTCCTGAACCGTCAGGAAAGCGGTCGGGCCACGGGTGGCGCGAGGGCGTTTGTTCAAGGTGTCGAATTTGTCTTCTTCGGGAAAATCCGTATCGACCGCACGTTCACCGCGCTGCACGGCTTTTTCCATCTGCGGGAGGCGATGGTAGGACTGCGGCCCGACGATCAGGTCCACAACAGGTGCACGCGCCATGATCTCTTTGCCTTCGGCCTGCGCGACACAGCCAGCAACGCCGATTTTCAAATCAGGGTTCACATCCTTCAATTCTTTTAGACGGCCCAGTTCGGAATACACCTTTTCCGCCGCCTTTTCGCGGATGTGGCAGGTGTTGAGGAGGATCATGTCCGCCTTATCCGCCGAGTCCACCTGCGTGTAGCCGTTTCCGCCCAGTGCTTCGACCATGCGTTCACTGTCGTAGACGTTCATCTGACAGCCATAGGTTTTGATAAACAGCTTCTTCGGCTCGGTCATGGGCGGCATCCCGTTTTACAGCGGTGGGGAAAGTCGGCGTTACCTAACGCCTCGCCCTCTGTCTTGCAATGCCGACGGATTTGACAGACCTTACAGGCGAACAATTTAAGACAGGCCCATGCGGTATTCTTCACTCAAAGATTTTCTATCCGACGCCCCGTCCGCGCTCGCCAAAGGTCCGATTGCCCTGATCATGGTCGAGGACGAGGTCGAAGTGGACAGCACCGTGCGGCACCATCTCGACCTTGGGTTCAAAAAGGTCGTCCTCTTTGCCGATCCCGATATCGAAGTGTCCCCGAAGGTCGAGACAAAGACCATTCGCGTCGATCTCGATATGCGGGGTGAACATGCGCTGACGACGGCTGTGAACGCTTGCATTGAGGCCGCGCCGAACGTCTGGATGTATTACTGCTACAACGCAGAGTACCTGTTCTACCCGTTTTGCGAGACGCGCACGATCGGCGAAATGCTCGCTTTCCACACAGAAGAGCGTCGCGATGCGATGCTGACCTACGTCGTTGATCTTTATGCGGGCGACTTGGGAAAATACCCGTCGGCAGTCTCGGTCGACGAAGCCATGCTGGACAAAACGGGCTACTATGCGCTGGCCCGCAACGATCCAGCGAACCACAACCACCCCAAAGAACGACAGTTGGATTTCTACGGCGGTCTGCGCTGGCGGTATGAAGAGTTCATCCCCGCTGCCAAGCGTCGGATCGACAGGATCGCAATCTTCCGCGCCCAAAAAGGGCTGCGTCTCAATGACGATCACACGTTTAACGTCGAAGAATACAACACCTACGCATGTCCGTGGCACCATAACCTCACGGCGGCAATCTGTTCGTTTCGCACTGCAAAGGCGCTGAAACGAAACCCGGGGTCGACCTTTGCGATCAACACCTTTGAATGGCGAAATTCTGTGCCGTTTGATTGGCACTCACGTCAATTGTTGGATTTCGGGCTAATCGAACCGGGTCAGTGGTTCTGATTCTTTAGGACCGACGCAGGCGGATCACAACATCCACCGCAGAGATGCGCGCGCCATCAGGGGCGTCTGGCAGTCCTTCGATACGCAGTTGGTCCGCAGGCGCATCGGTCAGACGACCGTCGTCTTCCCAGTAGAAATGCGGGTGGTCGGACATATTGGTGTCGAAGTAGCTGCGCGACCCATCAACGGTGATCTCACGGACCAACCCTGCCTCGCTGAACGCACGCAGGGTGTTATAAACCGTCGCGAGCGATACGTCGGCGTCCGCTTTGGTCGCGGCCTCATAGAGCCACTCAGCGGTCACATGCCGATCCATACCGTCACCCACCAAAACAGCCGCCAGCGCCACACGTTGCCGTGTCGGACGCAGCCCCGCCTGAGCGAGCCATTCTGTTCCGCGATTGATCCGGTCATCCAGCATGAAGGTCATCCTTATGTTGAAGGGTACAATACAGCGCGGCAGCGACTTTTTTCAATCGCAAAGTCAAATTGCCCCGCGTCGCCGCTACACTTGCTCTTGTTAACCTCTGGGTGATAGACGAACGTTAATAACGCATCACTATCCCAACAAGGGGGACACATACGCATGGCCCAATACCCGAGCAGCTTTGACCGCGACGATCTGTTAAAATGTGCCCGTGGCGAACTTTTCGGCCCCGGTAACGCGCAGCTGCCGGAACCGCCGATGCTTATGATGGACCGCATCACCGAGATTTCCGAGGATGGTGGTCTGCATGGCAAAGGCCATGTTGTAGCTGAATTCGACATCAAACCAGACCTCTGGTTCTTCGACTGCCACTTCCCCGGCAACCCGATCATGCCGGGCTGCCTTGGACTTGATGGTCTGTGGCAGCTGACAGGCTTCAACCTCGGTTGGCGTGGTTGGGAAGGTCGCGGTTACGCGCTCGGCGTTGGCGAAGTGAAGCTGACTGGCATGGTGCGTCCAGAACGCAAAATGCTGACCTACAAGGTCGATTTCACCAAAGCCGTGCAAACCCGTCGCCTAACCATGGGTGTGGCGGACGGTATCGTCGAAGCTGACGGTGAAGTGATCTACGTCGTTAAAGACATGAAAGTGGCTCTGTCCGCGTCCTAAGACCGACAGAACATCAAAGACTACAAGGGAGGGTGCCTATGCGCCGTGTTGTCGTAACTGGTCTCGGGATCGTTTCACCGATCGGGAACAATGCTGCCGAGGTAGAGGCCTCTCTTCGTGCGGGTAAATCGGGCATCGAAGCCAGCCCCGAAATGGCAGAACGCGGCTTCCGCAGCCAGATCGCAGGCACCGTCAAAATCGATGTCACAGAACACGTTGATAAACGTGCTCTGCGTTTCATGGGTCCGGGCGCGGCTTATGCTTACATATCGATGAAGCAAGCGATCGAGGATTCTGGCCTATCCGAGGATCAAGTATCCAACACCCGCACAGGTCTGATCGCTGGCTCGGGTGGCCCGTCCACCAGCGCGATGTACGCCGCGCACCAGATCGTCGACAACAACGGTTCGCCCAAACGGATCGGGCCCTTCGCTGTGCCGAAGTGCATGTCCTCGACCATCTCTGCCAACCTTTCGACCCAGTTCAAGATCAAGGGCATCAACTACTCGATCACCTCGGCTTGCTCGACCTCTTTGCACTGCATCGGCAACGCAGCAGAACAGATCATGATGGGCAAACAGGACGTAATGTTTGCAGGTGGCGCAGAAGAACTCGACTGGACGCTGTCCTGCTTGTTCGACGCGATGGGTGCGATGTCTTCGAAATACAACGACACACCGACCAAAGCGTCCCGCGCATTCGACGCTGGCCGTGACGGTTTCGTCATTGCAGGCGGCGGCGGTATCGTTGTCCTCGAAGAACTGGAGCACGCGAAAGCACGCGGCGCGAAAATCTACGCTGAGGTCACAGGCTTTGCCGCGACTTCGGACGGTCACGACATGGTTGCCCCGTCGGGTGAAGGCGGCGAACGCGCGATGCGCCTCGCTCTGGAAACCCTGCCCGAAGGCCGCAAAATTAGCTACATCAACGCACACGGCACATCGACACCCGTCGGTGACGTGGGCGAGGTTCAGGCTGTGCGCCGCGTCTTTGGCGAAGGCACCACACCGCCGATCTCGTCGACCAAATCGATGACGGGCCACAGCCAAGGCGCGACTGGCGCATCCGAGGCGATTTACTGCCTCCTGATGCTGCAGGGTGACTTCATTGCACCCTCGATCAACGTCGAAACACTCGACCCAGAGTTGAATCCCGCAGAAATAGCGACTTCTCTGGTTGAAAATGCTGGGCTAGATACCATCATGACCAACAGCTTTGGGTTTGGTGGCACGAACGGGTCGATGCTGCTCTCCAAGTTTCGAGACTAAGGACTTTTTCACATGACTATTTCGATGCAGGGTAAACGTGGCTTGATCATGGGCGTTGCCAACGAACGCTCCATCGCATGGGGTATCGCTAAGGCAATGGCGGACGCAGGCGCAGAACTCGCGTTCTCTTATCAAGGCGAAGCCTTTGGCAAACGCGTTGAACCTCTGGCCGCGTCGGTAGGTTCTGACACCCTCATCGACGTAGATGTGACCAACGACGAAAGCATGGACCTCGCCTTTCAGACACTGAAAGACAAATGGGGCACCATTGATTTCGTGGTCCACGCGATTGCCTATTCGGACAAAAACGAACTCACAGGTCGTTTCATCAACACCAGCCGCGATAACTTCTGCAATTCGATGGTTATCAGCTGCTATTCGTTCATCGAAGTGTCCAAGCGCGCATCGGAACTGATGCCGAACGGCGGCACGCTGCTGACGCTGACCTACGGCGGTTCCAACCGCGTGACGCCGAACTACAACGTCATGGGCGTTGCAAAGGCGGCACTGGAATCTTCGGTCCGCTATCTGGCGAACGACCTCGGCCCGCAGGGTATTCGCGTGAACGCGGTCTCCCCCGGCCCGATGAAAACGCTGGCTGGCGCAGCCATCGGTGGCGCACGCGCAACCTTCCGCCACACGGAACAGAACGCACCGCTGCGGTCGAACGCAACGCTCGAGGCTGTTGGCGGCACCGCGGTTTACCTCGCATCCGATGCTGGCGCTTACACAACAGGCGAAATCATCCGCGTTGACGGCGGCTTCCACGTTCTCGGGATGCCACAGCAAGACCACCTCTGATCCATGGGATTACTGGCCCTTGCCCTCGGGTTTTGCTCCGCCTTTTGGCTGGCAACACGCGGGGGCTGGGCTGGACTTTCCATTGAGTGGCCTGACCGCAAGTTCTGGGCCTTTGGCGCACTCGCCGCCGCAGCGATCTTCTACTTTTTCGGCCCGTTCTTTGGCCCCTGCCTGATCGCAACCTTCTATTTCCAAGAACTCGGCCACGTCGTCACGCTTCGCTCTTTCGGCGTGAACGCGAAAATCCGCGCCATCCCCGTCTTTGCGAACCCGCCCAAGTGGGATTTGCACAAACTGGACCAAGGCAAAGAAGCCTATGTCGCGCTGATGGGCCCTGCCTTCACTGTGCCCGCTGTATTTCTGTGCCTCGCGATTGCAGCGATGTTGCTGAACAGCTCACCGCTGCTGGGGAATTACCTCGCGGGGTTTGCAGCCGTCTCGGCCACCTATGGCGCTTTCACGCTGTTACCGTTCTGGCCGCTGGCAGGAGGGCGGATCATTCGCGCGGTGTCAGAGACGTTCTGGCCAATGCTGCCGTTTGTATTGGGGGGTGCCGCCCTCGCTGTGATCCTGACATTGGCCGCTGGCTTTACGTCATTCACGCTTGGCGCTATCGCCTTTATCGGCATTCGTGGCCTCATGGCCCTTGAACACCCGACGCCGCATCAATCCCCGATGCCCAAAGACGCCGCATGGCTATTGATCGGGGCCTATCTTGTGGTCACGGCCAGCCTGTATCGGTTCGGCTGGCCGCTCATTGTTCTCGCCTTGGGCCTTTAGGCCGCTTTGATCTCGACCAGTTCGATCGCAAAGATCAGGTCTTTGCCAGCGAGCATGTGGTTCGCATCCAGAACAACCTGCTCTTCGTTCGCGTCGACAACGGTCACAGGAACAACCTGACCCGTCGGTGCTTGCATCTGAAGCTGGGTACCGATCTCGGTTGGGATGTGATCAGGAATTTCGGAACGCGGGATCGCTTGGATCGCGTCAGCACTGGCTTCGCCGTAGGCTTCGGCACAGGGGACTTCGACGGTTTTCTTATCGCCGACGGTCATGCCAGGCAGAGCCTTATCCAGACCAGGAATGATCTGACCCGAGCCAACGATGAACTCCAGCGGCTCACGACCTTCGCTGCTGTCAAAGGTTTCGCCAGTGGTCAGGGTGCCAGTGTAATGAATACGAACGGTGTCACCCGATTTTACTTGGGTCATAAAAATCTCCGGTCTGTCAGGGAAAGAATGAAAGAGGCCGCACTCTGCGGGTGCTCTGGGATTCGGGGGACACCCTATGGAATGCATGGCTGGATTGCAAATGGCGCCCTTGTTCTTCCGCTCAGAGTTGGTCACTCTGCGCGACAGGATGGAGGACCCACATTGATCAACACCTGTATTTTTGATGCCTATGGCACATTGTTCGACGTCGCTGCCGCAGCACGGGAAGCTGCAGCAGAACCCGGACAAGAGGCACTGGCGCAAGTCTGGCCAGCACTGGCTGCAAATTGGCGCCGCAAGCAGTTGGAATATTCATGGCTCCGGGCTGTGGCCCGCCAACACGTTGATTTCTGGCAGGTGACGGGTGACGGCCTCGATTGGGCGATGGAGGCTTCTGGCCTCGACGATGCCGCCCTCCGCGAACGTCTTTTGGCGCTCTATTGGGAACTGAGCGCCTATCCCGAAGTGCCCAAAATGCTCGCCACGTTGAAAGAGCGCGGGATGAACACGGCGATCCTCTCGAACGGTTCGCCTGCGATGCTGGATGCGGCGGTGAAATCGGCGGGCCTGTCCGAGCTTCTCGATGATGTTTTGTCGGTCGAAACGGTGGGTGTCTATAAACCCCACGACCTCGTTTACGAAATGGTCGAGAGCCGTTTTGTCTGCGAACGGAACGAAGTCCTCTTTGTCTCGTCGAACGGCTGGGATGCGGCGGGTGCTTCCAAATTTGGCTATCGCACCGCTTGGGTGAACCGTAATGGCGACCCGATGGATCGGCTCTATGCCGCGCCTGAATTGGTACTCACTGACCTCAGCACGATCCCGGACCTGATCTAATGCCTTATTACAGCGCCCCCGACGGAACCCGACTGCATTACCTTGACGAAGGCGAAGGGCTGCCCGTCCTCGCGCTGGCAGGCCTAACGCGCAACGCGGCTGACTTTGACCACATCGCACCTCTCCTAGACGGGATCAGGCTCATTCGGCCTGATTATCGCGGTCGGGGCAAATCGGACTGGGCCACGTCGGATACCTATACTGTGCCGCATGAGGCACAGGACATTCTGGCGCTCATGGATCATCTGGGGCTGGAAAAGGCCGCGATCATCGGCACGTCGCGCGGTGGGATTATTGGAATGGTTCTCGCTGCAACCGCCAAGGACCGACTGCTGGGCGTTGCGCTCAATGACATTGGTCCGGTGATCGACACCCAAGGGCTGGACATCATCAGCGCCTACATTGGCCGCAATCCCGCACAAAAAACTTATGAAGAAGCCGCCCAATTCCGCGACCGCAACTGGGTGCACTTTAAGAACGTCCCGATGGAACGTTGGTTGGCCGAGGTTCGTGCCCACTACGAACAGACCGCCGATGGGCTCGTCATTCGTTATGACCCAAAGCTACGCGATACCTTCAACGCGGCAGACAACAACGCCCCATCGCTTTGGCCGTTTTTCGACGCGCTCGACGGACTGCCGATTGCGCTGATCCGTGGGATGAACAGCGATTTGCTCTCGGTCGAAACAGCCGACGAAATGTCAAAACGCCGCCCCGACATGATCCCTGCCGAGGTGCCAGATCGCGGACACGTGCCGTTTTTGGACGAACCAGAAGCCATTGAGGCCCTGCGGGTTTGGCTCTCAGCTGTGAAGGACGCCCAAGCCTAGCCTCTGATCTAGGTCTAAAGGTTGCCTTTCGACGGAACCCGCCTCATGTATCGGGGAAACTGAGGAGGCGACCATGTCCGAACATTTCATCCAACGGGGCGATGTGACCCTCTACGCACGCGTTGACGGGGTCGATGATCCCGCTGCACCGACCGTTGTGTTGGCCAACTCTCTCGGCACCAACCTTCATCTGTGGGACGCCGTTCTCCCGCTCTTGCCCGAAGGCTTGCGGATCGTGAGGATGGACAAACGTGGGCACGGGAAATCCTCGGCCCCTGAGGCGCCCTATACAATGGGTGCGCTGATTTCCGATACAGAGGCCGTCTGTGACGCGTTGAACGTGCGCGATGCGATGTTCGTTGGTCTGTCGATTGGCGGCATGATTGCCCAAGGCTTGGCAGTCAAACGGTTCGACATTATCCGCACGCTTGTTCTTTCAAATACCGCCGCAAAGATCGGCATGCCGAAACTTTGGCAAGACCGCATTGATACAGTCCGCACCAAAGGTCTAGAGGCCTTGGTCGATGGGATCATGCAGAAATGGTTCACCCGCGATTTTCGCAATTCGCCTGCCGTGACACCGTGGCGCGATATGGTCTGTGCAACCTCGGTCGAGGGATATTGCGGGTGCTGCGCCGCGATTTCGGGCACGGATTTCTATACGCCCACCAGCGGGCTTCGTTGCCCCACGCTGGGCATCGCGGGGTCTGATGACGGGTCGACCCCTGCCGATCTGGTACGCGAAACCATCGACGTGATCCCCGGCTCAAAATTCGAGATCATCCGCAAAGCAGGTCACCTGCCTTGTGTTGAAAAGCCGGAAGAGTATACCGCACTCCTGACGCAATTCATGAAAGACACGGGCCATATCTGATGACCGCATCCCCCTTTGACAGCGCAATCTGGCGCGACGCCCTCTTCGATCGCGAAACGGCTGCGCTCTTTACTGATACGGCCGAAGTGCGTGCGATCATGATCGTGCTGGGCACCTTGGCAAAGGTTCGCGGTGAACGGGGTGAGGTTCCTGATATCGCGGCAAAGGCGATCCACCGTGCCTCGCTCGAACTGCAGATCGACCCGTCGGGTCTGGCCAAGGTTGTCGCCGTTGACGGCGATCCCGTTGCCCCTGTCATCCAGTATTTCCGCGAATTGATGCAGGCACCTGAATTCGCGCCGCACGTTGGCGAAGGTGCGACCATGGCGCAGATAGAGGACACGGCCCAAGCGCTCCGCCTTCGTCAGTTCCTGACGATCATGTCAGAACGTATGGGTGCGCACGACACCCTTGCGCCGCTCGCTGCGCGGCTAAAGGTCAGCCACATTGCGGACGCCGATTTGGCAAAGGGCCTGAACCTTGGCCTCGTTGGGGACGATGCCGACACGACCTTTGCCAATTTCGCGGACTGGATGGTTACGACCGCTCAACAGTCAGCCGCCACATCGCCACTCGCTTCTGCACTGGTTGCCCTGATCACCGGCCTGAACCACAGCCTCCAATCCGCACGCGACACAGACGCAGAGCGACTGACCCGTCGCATGTGCCTCCCACAAATGGCGCTTGCGCTAGGTAGGTTAAACACACTTGCAAAGTGAACCCGATGGTTTAACTCCTGTCAGGCTAATTGGAGCCTGACATGCGCTTACCTATCGTTTTCATCCTGATCACAGTCCTGCTTGATGCGATGGGTATCGGCATCATCATGCCCGTCATGCCCGACCTGATCCAAGAGATCCATGGCGGCGATGTTGGCAACGCAGCGTTTTGGGGCGGCATCCTGACCGCCGTCTTTGCCGCGATGCAGTTCCTCTTTGGACCACTGATCGGCAATATCTCTGACAGCTTTGGCCGTCGGCCCGTCTTGCTGATCGCGCTTGTGATCATGGCGATGGACTACATGCTGATGGCCGTGGCGGGCACCATTTGGTTGCTGCTGGTTGGACGGATTATCGGCGGTATCACGGGTGCGACCCACACCACCGCAGGCGCCTATATGGCCGACATTTCAAAACCCGAAGAAAAGGCTGCGAACTTTGGCCTAATCGGTGCTGCCTTTGGCGTGGGCTTTGTCGTGGGGCCTATGATTGGCGGGTTCCTCGCTGACCTCGGCACGCGTGCGCCGTTCTATGCTGCGGCGATCTTTGCCGCGGCAAACTTTGTCTTTGGTTTTTTTGTGCTGCCAGAGACTGTTTCAAAAGAAAACCGCCGCAGCTTTGATATCAAGCGCGCGAACCCCTTGTCAGCGTTCCGTGCGATTGGGTCACTTCCTGGCCAATCGCCGATGCTCTTGATCATCTTTGTCTTTAGCGTCGCGCATTTCGTCTACCCTGCAATTTGGGCCTATTTCGGCAAAGAGAAATTCGGCTGGGACCCGACGATGATCGGCCTATCGCTCGCCGCCTTCGGTATTTCGATGGCTGTGGTTCAAGCCGTCCTGATCCGCCCGATCCTCCGCATACTTGGGGACCGCAAAACGGTGCTCGCAGGCTTTATCGTCGATATTGTCGGGATGCTGCTCGTGGTCTTTGTCGACAACGGCTGGATGGTTCTCGCGCTGACGCCTGTGATGGCCCTCGGCTCTATCTCTGGACCGACGATCCAAGGCATCATGTCCCGCGCGACCCCCGACAACCAGCAAGGCGAATTGCAAGGCGTCGTCCAATCCATAAACGCGGTCGGCATGGCGATTTCGCCACTGATCATGACTTGGATTTTCTGGGCTTTCACGTCGGGTGGCTGGGGTTACCTCCCAGGTGCACCGTTTGTGTTGTCAGCGGTATTGGTTGCGGGATGCGTTGTGATCTTTGTCACTACCAAATCGGATCACTGATCGTCAGGCCCGCAATCCTCACCTGAATGGCGAATGATCACAATGGCCGCTGGAATGCCTAATCCAATGGCTGCGTAGAGCAATGCAGCCACGCCAATACCCGCGCCAAAGAGCCAGACCGACAGGGCCGCGCTGACTGCGCCAAAGGTCGAGAAAAAGAAGATGAGTGCTGCAGCCAAGGCTTTGTTCCTTGAGAATGAAAAAGCCGCAGCGCGGGGCTGCGGCTTTGTCTGGATCGTATTAGCGCGAGAACTTTTTGTACTTCAGGCGCTTCGGTTCTAGTGCATCGGCCCCGAGACGACGTTTCTTATCTTCTTCGTAGTCCTCAAAGTTACCTTGGAACCATTCGACATGTGCCTCACCCTCGAAGGCGAGGATGTGGGTACAAATACGGTCGAGGAAGAAACGGTCGTGCGAGATGACAACGGCGCAGCCCGCGAAATCTGTCAGCGCGTCTTCGAGAGCACGGAGGGTTTCAACGTCAAGGTCGTTGGTCGGTTCGTCGAGGAGAAGAACGTTGCCGCCTTCTTTGAGCAGACGCGCCATGTGAACACGGTTGCGTTCACCGCCCGACAGCAGTCCGACTTTCTTCTGTTGGTCGCCGCCTTTGAAGTTGAACGACGAACAATACGCGCGCGAGTTCACTTCGGCATCGCCCAGCGCGATCAGTTCTGCACCGCCCGAGATTGCTTCCCAAACGGTCGCATTCGGATCGAGGTCGTCACGCGACTGGTCAACGTAGGACAGTTTCACAGTATCACCGAGGGTGATAGATCCCTCGTCCGGCTGTTCCTGACCTGTGAGCATTTTGAACAGGGTCGATTTACCAGCGCCGTTCGGACCGATGACGCCCACGATACCACCCGGCGGCAGGTCGAACGACAGGTCTTCGATCAAGAGCTTATCGCCCATCGCCTTTTTCAAGCCGTTGACCTCGATCACCTTGCCACCCAGACGGGGGCCGTTCGGGATAACGATCTGTGCGCGACCGACCTTTTCACGCTCTGACTGTTCAGCCAGTTCGTTATAGGCGTTGATACGCGCCTTCTGTTTTGCCTGACGGGCTTTCTGACCCTGACGCATCCACTCAAGTTCGCGTTCCAGCGTTTTCTGCTTGGATTTGTCTTCGCGGGCTTCCTGCTCCAGACGTTTGGCTTTCTGTTCGAGCCAGCTGGAGTAGTTGCCTTCGTAGGGGATGCCCTGACCACGGTCGAGTTCGAGAATCCAACCCGTGATATCGTCGAGGAAGTAACGGTCGTGGGTAACGCAGAGGATCGTGCCTTTGTATTCGATCAAGTGCTTCTGGAGCCACGCAATGGTTTCAGCGTCGAGGTGGTTGGTCGGT
The DNA here is from genome assembly GCF_030410045.1 of Marivivens donghaensis. Classification (NCBI taxonomy): domain Bacteria; kingdom Pseudomonadati; phylum Pseudomonadota; class Alphaproteobacteria; order Rhodobacterales; family Paracoccaceae; genus Marivivens; species Marivivens donghaensis. Next base: position 63,566 of record NZ_JAUFRA010000007.1, on the reverse strand, counting down.
TCGTCGAGCAGAAGCATATCAGGTGCTTCGAGCAGGAGTTTACACAGCGCCACACGGCGACGTTCACCGCCCGAGAGGTTCGCAGGCATCGCATCATCTGGCGGACAGCGCAGTGCTTCCATCGACACGTCCACTTGGCTGTCGAGGTCCCAGAGGTTCTGGCTGTCGATCTCGTCCTGAAGACGCGCCATTTCGTCGGCGGTCTCGTCCGAGTAGTTCATCGCGAGTTCGTTGTAGCGGTCCAGAATGGCCTTTTTCTCAGCCACACCCAACATCACGTTGTCACGCACAGACAGCGTTTCATCGAGTTGCGGTTCCTGCGGCAGGTAGCCGACCTTTGCGCCTTCTGCGGCCCATGCCTCGCCCGAGAAATCCTTGTCCCAGCCAGCCATGATTTTAAGAAGCGACGATTTACCGGCGCCGTTGACACCGACAACACCGATTTTAACGCCGGGAAGGAAGTTGAGACGGATGTTCTCAAAGACCTTCTTCCCGCCTGGGTAGGTCTTGGACACGCCGTCCATGAAATAGACAAACTGGTAGCTGGCCATTGGGTGATCCTCTGAATCTGGTTTGGCCCTAGATAGCGATCATGGCGACGAGGGGCAATGCGGCGTGGCTTGCAATCCGCTTGCTCAATACCATCTTTCCGATCAAGTTAGCGCCAACATGAGAGAGGATGACATGACATACACACCAGCCGAGGACCGTTATTCGAAAATGGTCTACCGCAAGTGCGGAAATTCTGGCCTGAAACTGCCCGCGATCTCGCTCGGCCTTTGGCACAATTTTGGACATGACACACCGCATCAAACAAAGCGCGACATCTGCCAGACGGCCTTTGACCTAGGCATCACGCATTTCGATTTGGCGAACAACTACGGCCCACCCGCAGGCTCTGCAGAAGAAGCCTTTGGCGAAATCCTAAAGACCGACTTCGCAGGCTATCGTGATGAATTGATCATTTCTTCCAAGGCGGGCTATGACATGTGGCCTGGACCCTACGGCGAATGGGGAAGCCGCAAATATCTGATCGCATCTTGTGATCAATCGCTGAAACGGATGGGTCTGGACTACGTCGATATCTTCTATTCGCACCGCTTTGACCCCGAAACCCCGCTCGAAGAGACAATGGGCGCGCTGGAGCATATCTGGCGGTCGGGCAAGGCGCTCTATATCGGCATCTCGTCCTACAATTCGCAACGCAGCCGCGAAGCCGCCGCGATCCTAAAGGATATGGGCGTGCCGCTGTTGATCCATCAGCCCAGCTACAACATGCTGAACCGCTGGGTCGAACATGACGGTCTGCTGGATACATTGGATGACCTTGGCGTTGGGTCGATTGCCTTTACGCCGCTGGCCCAAGGTATGCTGACGAACAAATACCTCGGCGGTGTCACCGAAGGCCGCGCAGTTCAAGGCAAGAGCCTCGATCCGAATGTTCTGGACGAACGTGTTCTGAACAATATCCGCAAGCTCAACGAAATCGCAGAGGGCCGTGGTCAAACACTCGCCCAAATGGCGATTGCATGGGTGCTGCGCGGTGGTCGGGTGACGACGGCGTTGATTGGTGCGTCCAAGGCCTCGCAGGTCGTGGATTGCTGTGGCGCGATCGGGAACCTCGATTTCACCGCCGATGAACTGGCTCTGATCGACACCTATGCAAATGAGGAACAGATCAACCTCTGGGCGCGGTCGTCAGAGCTGGAATAACAAACAGCGGCTTTACTTTTCAGCCGCCACACGGTTTCTGGTCAGCCATGGATCAGAGGTTTCCAGTCGCGCAAGCCGGTCAGGTGATCGGCCTTTTGGGCGGGTCATTCGACCCCGCCCACGAAGGCCATGCCCATATCACCCGCGTGGCCTTGCGCCGTTTCGGACTGGACCGCGTGTGGTGGCTCGTCTCTCCGGGGAACCCGTTAAAAGAGCACGGCCCAGCACCGTTGGACCTGCGCATTGAACGTGCCCGCAAGGTCATCAATGACCCGCGTGTTATCGTCACGGGCATCGAAGCACGGCTCGGTACGCGCTACACCGCTGAAACCATCGCTGCCCTGCAACAACGCTATCGCGGCGTGCGGTTTGTTTGGTTGATGGGGGCCGATAACCTGTCACAGTTTGATCGCTGGCAGAGCTGGAAACAGATCGCCAATTCGGTGCCTATCGGTGTCGTCGCCCGTCCGGGGTATGGCGTTCAGGCGCGGACCTCGAAAATGGCGCGGATGTTTAGGGGCGCGCAATTGGATCCCCGCGCGTCTAATGTGCTTGGCTCCCACGACGCGCCCGCGTGGTGCTATGTGAACCACCCGCTCTCGCATGCATCGAGCACCGCGATCCGCGATAAGGGCGAATGGGATCACGGCAAGGCAGGCGCATGACGGTTCGACTGACACGCCGCGCCGCCATGATCGGCCTCTTGTCGTCTAGCGCGTCCATCGCGTTGGCTGGCGCACCTACGCAGTCACCCCGTCCGACCGAACGACCAGCTTTTTGGCCACCCGCCCCGCGCCCCGTGACCCGTCCAGAGGTCGAAGACCTGATCGCCGAGGCCCGATTGGGCGGAACTACGGGCTTTGTCATTGCGGACGCCCAAACGGGCGAAGTCATCGAACGTGGATCGGCGCATGTGCCACTCCCTCCAGCGAGCGTGACGAAAACCCTGACATCGGTTTACGGGCTAGAGGCTCTCGGGCCGCATTACCAATTCAGGACCACCCTTCGCGCTGAGGGCACGATCACCGATGGGGTGCTGGATGGCACGCTTATCTTGGCGGGTGGCGGCGATCCGACCTTGGTCACGGATGACCTCGCTGCGATGGCAGAGGGGCTTGCCGCGACGGGTCTGCGCGAAGTGCGCGGCGGGTTCGAGGTCTGGAACGGCGCCCTGCCCTACATCAATGAAATCGACCCAGACCAGCTCGACCATCTGGGCTATAACCCTGCGGTGTCGGGGCTGAACCTGAACTTTAACCGCGTGTATTTTGAATGGGCGCGGACGGCGGGGGACTATCGCGTCAGCCTAGACGCCCGAAGCGAACTTTACCGCCCCGAAGTGCATATGGCACGAATGCGAGTCGTTGATCGTGATCTGCCTGTTTACACCTACGATGCCGATGGCGAGGTCGATGACTGGACGGTTGCGCGGCGTGCCTTGGGGAACGACGGTTCTCGTTGGCTCCCCGTTCGGCAACCCGCGCTCTACGCGGGTGATGTGTTCCGCAGTTTTGCCAGCAGCCACGGCATCACCCTGCCCGCGCCGACGAAACGTAGCCGTGCTCCGCGTGGCGCAATACTGGTGACCCATAGCAGCGAACCGCTGACCACTGTTGTGCGCGATTGCCTCAAATACTCGACCAACCTCACGGCTGAGGCGATTGGCCTAGCTGCAAGCGCCCGCCTTTCTGGAGACGTTGAGGACCAGCACAGATCCGCCCAACACATGTGCGATTGGATCGCCCAGCGCACGGGGGCACGGGTCGCCGTCGAAGATCACTCTGGCCTTGGAAGCGATTCGAAGGTGAGCCCGGCGCAGATGGTGAAATTCCTGACGACCGATGGGGTCGAGGCGCAACTTCGACCGTTACTGAAGTCCATTCCGATTAAGGATGAAAACGGTCGCCCGATGGAAACCCCGATCAAAGTCGAGGCGAAAACGGGCACGTTGAACTTTGTCTCTACGCTTGCGGGATACATCCACACGGAGACGGGTCGCGAACTGGCATTCGCGATTTTCTCGGCCAACCTCGGGGAACGCATAGCCGCCGAAGGTAGCCTAGACGATGTGCCAGCGGGCGCGGTCGGATGGAACCACCGCGCCAAGGCGCTGCAACAAGAGCTGCTGAAACGCTGGGGCCGCTATTAGATCGTCATATGACGCGCACGCGCACCACGTTCGATTGCCGCGGCATGCAGGCGGTCGATATCCAACTCGTGGCGGATTTCTTCCAACATACGTGCTTCGGCGCCTTCGATCCGACCATCTGCTGCCGCAACATCGCAGGACAACGCATAGGCCGTTTCAAATAGTTTTTCAGGCAATGCATCACGGATCAGGCCGAACAAGGCGTCCAATCCATCTTCTTGCTCCAACAGATCGAAAACGGTCTGAGACAGGCGCGGCAGGCGGATTTCATCGAATTCCGCGAATACTGGCAAATGGTTGATCATATTGTTGATCCGCACCAATTCCGCGGTGCGGATGTCGGCGTCGCTTGCGGAAACGGCAATCATCAGGGCAACAAGTGCGTCCTGAGCGGTCATTGGGGCGTCTTCGATCATTGTCGTCTCCATCGTGTTACACCCCTTCATTTATTGACGACATGGCGCTGTCGCAATAGGGAGTGCGCTTGAGACCTGCCATGGGGGCGGGCCATAAATCTGAGAGTATCACAATGACCGACGTGCGCGCAGTAGCGATGGAGAGCAAGGCATGGCCCTTTGAAGAAGCCCGCGCCCTACTCAAACGCTATGAAAAGGCGCCGCCGGAAAAGGGATACGTTCTGTTTGAGACAGGATACGGGCCGTCGGGTCTGCCGCATATCGGCACTTTTGGCGAAGTTCTGCGGACCACGATGATCCGCAATGCATTCCACCAAATTTCGGACATCCCGACCCGTCTGATCTGTTTCTCGGACGACCTTGACGGGATGCGCAAGGTTCCGACCAACGTCCCCAATCAGGACATGCTCAAAGACCATGAGCAAAAGCCGCTGACCTCTGTGCCCGATCCGTTCGGTGAATTCGAATCCTTCGGCCACCACAACAACGCGATGCTGCGCCGTTTCCTCGATACCTTTGGGTTCGAGTACGAGTTCTATTCGGCAACTGAGTTCTACAAGTCGGGCCAGTTCGACGAAGTCCTGAAACGCGCTGTCGATAAATACGACGACATCATGAAAGTGATGCTGGCCTCGCTGCGCGACGAACGTCAGGCGACCTATTCGATCTTCCTTCCGATCCACCCTGAAACGGGCCGCGTTTTGTACGTGCCGATGAAGGAAGTGAACCGCGAAAACTACACGATCACCTTTGACGACGAGACAGGCAAAGAATGGACACTGCCCGTCACGGGTGGCAACGTGAAACTCCAGTGGAAGCCGGACTTTGGCGCACGCTGGGCTGCGCTTGGCGTCGATTTTGAGATGTATGGCAAGGACCACTCCACCAACACCAACATCTACGACCGCATCTCGGAAATCCTCGGCGCGAAAAAGCCGAACCACATGGTGTATGAGCTATTCCTCGACGCGAACGGTGAAAAGATTTCGAAGTCCAAAGGCAACGGTATCTCCATCGACGAATGGCTGACCTATGCCTCGACGGAATCGCTGTCCTACTTCATGTTCCTGAAGCCCAAGACCGCAAAGCGCCTGCACTTTGATGTGATCCCAAAGATGATGGACGAATATCACCAGCAGCTGAACGCCTACCACGGTCAGGATGCCAAAGGTCAGCTGGCGAGCCCCGTCTACCACATTCACAACGGTAACGTTCCGCAGTCCAACATGGTCGTGCCGTTCTCCATGCTTCTCAACCTCGCGTCTGTTTCGGGCGCAGAGGACAAGGGCGCAATGTGGGGCTTTATCCAGCGCTACGCACCCGACGCGGGCCCAGAGTCGCACCCCGATCTGGATCAGGCCGCAGGCTTTGCCGTGCGCTACTATCAGGACTTCGTGAAGCCTGAGAAAACCTACCGCGCGCCAAACGATCAAGAACGCGCCGCAATGCAGGACATGGTCACACGCCTCAAGGCTTGGGACGGCGGTCTGGATGCCGAAGAACTGCAGTCGATGGTCTTTGCCGTTGGTAAGGACCACGAGTTCGAGAACCTCCGCGATTGGTTCAAGGCCCTCTACGAGGTGCTCTTGGGCGCATCCCAAGGTCCGCGTTTCGGTGGTTTCATCGCGCTCTACGGCGTTGAAGAAAGCATCAAGCTGATCGAAGACGGTTTAGCCGGTAAACTCGGCTAACGTCTTGAACCTGTTACGTCATGGGCGCATCATTCGCCCATGACGACAGGTTACGAACCCCTCAACACGCTCAAGACGATTGGACCGGACATCTGGATTGCAGATGGTCCGCATATCTCGTTTTATGGCCTCCCCTTCCCGACCCGAATGACGGTCGTGCGATTGGCCGATGGCGGTCTGTGGATACATTCCCCAATCAAACCCGATGACAAACTCATCGCGCAGATCAACAAAATCGGCCCTGTTCGGCATTTGATCGGGCCGAACTGGATTCACTACGCCTCGCTCCACGATTGGAAAACGCGCTATCCCGCGGCGCTGGTTTGGGTGGCGCCAGGGGTTGAAGCACGCGCCGCAAAACATAATGTGCCGCTGACCGTCGATGAACACCTTATCGACACGGCGCCCGATGCGTGGGCGGATCAGTTAGACCAAATGATCGTGCGCGGCAGCAAAATCCACCACGAGGCCGTGTTTTATCACGCAGCGTCGAAAACGCTGATCCTCACTGATCTGATCGAGAATTTTGAACGTCGCACCCTGCCGTGGTGGATGCGTATCCTTACCAAATTCGCTCGCATTCAGCATCCTGACGGGCAAATGCCGATTGATATGCGCCAGACTTTTAACGGCCATCGTGACCAACTGCGGACAGCGGTCGAACAGATGATATCGTGGGGACCTGAACAGGTGATCCTTGCCCACGGGCATTGGTATCAGCGTGACGGCGTGGCCGAACTGAAACGCGCGTTTCGGTTTCTGTTCTAGGCGCAGGGGGCACCGTCACGGTGGTCTAAGCAGATGTTCAAACTGACCTGATATTTCTAGCGCAAAGCTGGAATGAAAGAGGTCATCATGAACAAAGCTATTACCGACGGTCTGGTCTTTATGCCGCCTGAATTCGCGCTCGGTCTTTCTGTATGGTCGAGCGGGGAAGGCACCCCAGGATCGGACACCTACGACGGATCAGGACAGGGCGTCTATGTGCCCGCCGATCAGCATTTTGACGGCTGTATTGAAATTCTATCGACCGCCGCCCTGCAAAAGCTGCGATACATGGGGCAAACGACGATCCTGCCGGGCTGTTATCTGCGCGTCACCGCACGGGTTAAGGCGATCTCTGGTCCGCTGCCCACTGTGCGCATTGCGGGCTGGGCTGGTGGCGCGGGTGGCAATCACGTAGCGGGCCTCACCGAGACAGGGCCAGAGGTTACGCTGAGCGCCTATGGCGAGGTGACAGAGATCAGCGCGATTGTCGGCACAGGTCCGCGCGGTGGCGTCGATATGATCTGGCCGAACGCGATTTACGGTCACTTTGGCATCGACATCGTGAACGGCACGGGCGGCGTGGTCCGCGTCGATGACATCGTGATTGAGGATATCACCAACGTCTACATCCGCGACATGATCGGCTTTGTCGATGTGCGCGATTACGGCGCTGTGGGGGATGGCGTCACCGACGACAGTGCCGCGTTTGAAGCCGCCGATGCCGATGCGCGGGGACGTGAGGTGCTCGTCTCTGATGGCGTATTTTACCTCGCCAACCATGTGACCATCGAGAACCAGATCCATTTCTCGGGCTCGGTTGTGATGCCCGACGACAAACGGCTCGTCCTGCAAAAGAACTTTGACTTTGCGACCTATAACGATGCCTTCCCCGACGAAGAGGTCGCCTTTCGCAAGGCATTTCAGGCGCTTTTGAACAACGCGGATCATGACTCGCTCGACCTTTGCGGACGGCGGATTCAATTGAACGGCCCCGTAGATATGCAGGCCGCCGAGGGCACCAAAACCACCTACGCCAGCCGACGCGCAGTCCGAAATGGTCAGCTTCAAGCGAATAGCTCTGCCAATTGGGACGATGTCACGGTCACATCGCAAGCGACCTATTCGGCGGCCAATTCGCGGCAACTGACGAATGTGGTGAACATCGCTAACATCCCCATCGGATCGCACATCACGGGCAACGGGGTCGGCCGCGAAATCTATGTCAAAGACCGCAATATCGCCGCGCAAACCATCACACTCAACCAGCCGCTCTATGATGCGGAGGGGACGCAGGTCTTTACCTTCAGGCGGTTCCAATATCTGCTCGATTTTTCGGGGTTCGAGAGCATTTCGAACTTCATCATCGACGGGGTGGATTTTAACTGTCAGGGCAACGCTAGTGGAGTGATGCTGGCTATTGAGGGCAGCATTTTCCAACTCCGCGACTGCCGCATGACCAAACCCAAAGACCGCGGGATCACCTCTGTCGGTGGGGCTTGTCAGGGTCTGACCATCGACCGTTGCCAGTTCCTATCGAACGAAATGGATCAACCCGTCAGCAACCGCACCACAATCGGGTTCAACGCAAACGCCAACGACGTGAAAATCCGCGATTGCCGCGTTGTGCGGTTCAAACACTTCTGCCTTTTGGGCGGGACTGGTAACCTGATCGTCGGCAACCACTGGTTCCACGGGGATGGCGAAACGGATGGTGTGCGCAAGGGCGGGATCATCTTTACCACGCCGAACGCAAAGTCGGTGATCACGGGTAATTACATCGACAACAACTTTATCGAATGGACCAACGAACACGACGAAACGCCCGCCTTGGGACAACAATATTCGTTTGGGGGCCTGACGATCACGGGGAATATTTTTACCGCCAACGATGTGGCCGATTGGTTCAACTACATCGTCATCAAACCCTACGGCCCAAATCACTACATCCACGGCATTTCGGTGACGGGGAACACCTTCCGCGTGCTCAATGGCAGTATCCAGCGGATCGAGAAAGTCGACACCACCTTTGCCGATCTCGACTACGGGCGGATGCGGAATGTCCTGTTCCAAGGCAACACGTTTAATGGCGTCCAAGAGGAGGTCGAAAACCCCGCAATGATCGAACATAGCCAAGATACGGCAAGCTCTGCTTGGGTCGTCGATACGGCCCCTCTCCTGCCGTTCGGCGGACGGTCCCGCACCGTGGAAAGCTGCGCACCCAACGGCGCGATCACCAACGCCTCGAACGCAACGCAGTTCGTAACCCCTTGGATCGACGCATCATATGGCACCGCGCAGAGCCAAGTCCGACTGGTCTGGCCCTCGGCGGTCAAAGGCAAGGTCTGGGTAAAGGCCCGCATGGACAAACCCCTTTGATCAAAGGGTGATCTGAATCAATGCGGCGACTCTGCGGGCGTGGTTGGTAGGGGTCAGAAACAGGAGTCTGATATGTACAAACACATCCTTGTGCCGGTCTCATTTGACGCGGGTTATGATCACCTCGATCCCTTTCCGATCGCAAAGGCGCTCGCTGAACCAGATGCGCGGATCAGCCTGATCCACGTCCTCGAAGAAGTGCCCAGCTACGCGATTTCCTACATGCCCGATGACTTCCGCGCAGAAAGCCGCGAAGCCATACGCAATGACCTACAGGAAAGAGCCGCAGACATCCCCAATGCCGAAGTTTGGGTGGTTGATGGTCACGCTGGCCGCACCATCCTCGACTGGGCCGAAGAGCACGGCGTCGACCTTATCGTCATGGCCTCGCACCATCCGGGTCTGGGCGATTATCTGATCGGCTCGACCGCAGCGCGGGTTGTGCGTCATGCGCAATGCGCTGTGCACGTCATGCGCTGATCATTGAAAAACATTTGGCCACGGGTTTCCTCGTGGCCAAACTTCGTGTTCTCTGAACACACAGTAGGAGACACACAATGCGCATCACACTTGCACTGATCACCCTGACACTTCTCACCGCATGTGGTGGCGTGCCGTTGGTGCCGTTTATCTAACGCGACTTACGACTGCGTTTGTTGCCACCGCGCTGCCCCGCGCGGCCAGCGGATGACCGACCTGATGCCTTGCGGCTTTCCTCGACCGCATCGTCGACGGCGGACTGTCGGGCCAATGGATCGTCTGAAATCACCAGATCGACCGTCTCTAGCCGTTTGACTTCATCGCGCAGACGGGCGGCTTCCTCGAATTCGAGGTTTTCAGCGGCCTTGCGCATATCATTGCGGAGCCCTTCCAGTACCGCCTCAAGGTTCCCGCCGTGGAGCGGTTTGTCGACCGTAGCCGTGACGCGTGATTGATCGGTGTCACCTTTGTAGAGGCCTGCAAGGATATCCTCGACGTTCTTTTTGACCGTCTGCGGGGTGATCCCGTGTTCTTCGTTATAGGCCATCTGGCGGGCACGGCGGCGTTCTGTTTCGCCCAGCGCCCGTTCCATCGACCCTGTGATCCGATCCGCATACATGATCACGCGGCCTTCGGCGTTTCGCGCCGCACGACCGATAGTCTGGATGAGCGAGGTTTCAGAACGCAAGAAGCCCTCTTTGTCCGCATCGAGGATCGCAACCAATCCGCATTCAGGAATATCGAGACCCTCGCGCAAGAGGTTGATACCGATCAGCACGTCAAAGGCCCCCAAACGCAGGTCACGCAGGATTTCGATCCGCTCAATCGTATCAATGTCCGAGTGCATGTAGCGCACGCGAATGCCCTGTTCGTGCATGTATTCGGTCAGGTCTTCGGCCATGCGTTTGGTCAGCGTGGTGCAGAGCGTCCGATAACCTTGGGCCGCGACCTTGCGCACTTCGTCCAAAAGGTCATCGACCTGCATCTCAACAGGACGAATTTCGACGACAGGGTCAAGGAGGCCCGTCGGACGAATGATCTGTTCGGTAAAGACACCGCCCGTTTGTTCCAACTCCCATGAGGCAGGCGTTGCCGATACATAGATCGACTGCGGACGCATGGCGTCCCATTCTTCAAACTTGAGCGGGCGGTTATCCATACAGGACGGCAGACGGAACCCGTGCTCTGCCAGCGTGAATTTACGACGGTAGTCGCCCTTATACATGCCGCCGATCTGCGGCACGGACACGTGGCTTTCGTCGGCAAAAACGATCGCATTATCAGGGATAAATTCGAACAACGTTGGCGGTGGCTCGCCCGGGGCGCGGCCCGTCAAATACCGCGAATAGTTTTCGATGCCGTTACAGACGCCTGTCGCCTCGAGCATCTCGAGATCAAAGTTCGTTCGCTGCTCAAGACGCTGCGCCTCCAGCAATTTCCCTTCGTCCTGCAATTGCTTCAGACGGACTTGGAGTTCTTCTTTGATGCCCTTGATCGCCTGCTGCATCGTTGGGCGCGGGGTCACGTAGTGGCTGTTCGCGTAAATTCTTACCTTATCGAAAGTATCGGTCTTCTCGCCCGTCAGCGGGTCAAATTCGTGAATAACCTCAAGCTCTTCGCCAAAGAACGACAACCGCCATGCCCGATCATCCAAGTGGGCAGGCCAAATCTCAAGGCTATCGCCACGCACACGGAAACATCCCCGTTGGAACGCCGCATCATTGCGCCGATATTGCTGCGCCACGAGATCCGCCATCACCTGACGCTGGTCATACATTTTGCCCGCGAACAGGTCCTGCGTCATGGCCGAATAGGTTTCGACCGAACCGATACCGTAGATACACGAAACCGACGCCACGATGATCACATCGTCCCGCTCTAACAGTGCCCGCGTGGCCGAGTGGCGCATACGGTCGATCTGTTCGTTAATCTGGCTCTCTTTTTCGATGTAGGTGTCCGACCGCGGCACATAGGCTTCAGGCTGGTAGTAATCGTAGTAGGACACGAAATATTCGACGGCGTTGTCGGGGAAGAAACCTTTGAACTCCCCATAAAGCTGCGCCGCGAGCGTCTTGTTCGGGGCGAGGATAATGGCGGGGCGCTGCGTTTCCTCGATCACCTTGGCCATAGTGAATGTCTTACCCGTGCCCGTTGCCCCCAACAGCACCTGATCGCGCTCACCCTGCAAAACCCCCGTCGATAGTTCCGCAATCGCCGTGGGCTGATCGCCTGCGGGTTCGAACTCTGTGCTCATGACAAACCGTTTGCCGCCTTCCAGCTTTTCGCGCTGTTGAGGCGCGCGGTGCAGCATTGGCATGTCTTGGGGGTTGTTGTTGTGCATCTGAGCTCCTTTGTCGGCCCTTATAATGTCCTCTTTTTGTTCACCTTCAAGGGGGGAGCAATCATCTGCTGACATAGCTTGAAACTGTCTGCGTTTTTCACGATAAGGAACCAAGGAATTTGGAGGCATACCGATGCGCGCACGAATCTACCGCCCAGCAAAAACTGCAATGTCGTCTGGCACCGCAAAGATGAAGCAATGGGTTTTGGAATACGCTCCGGCCTCGGCACGCGAAGTTGACCCGCTGATGGGCTGGACCTCGTCGGGTGACACGCAAGCGCAAGTCAAACTGAAGTTCGACTCCAAAGAAGCGGCAATGGACTACGCTCAGGCGCATGGCATCGACGCCGTCGTCCAAGACCCCAAGACCCGCAAACCCAACGTGCGTCCCGGCGGCTACGGCGACAACTTCGCCACCAACCGCCGCACCGTCTGGACCCACTGAGGTGTAAAACGGGGCAAAGTTGTCTCGGTTTCGGGGCAAAGATTTCGCGATGACTTTTCCAGCACAAAATGTAGGCGCCTACTGGGCGCCTTTTCTATATGTTGATTATGGATGAGAAATGACCGATTTGATGCCATCACCTCGTCAGATCGATAGGCATTAATTTGGAAATCGCTTGAAATATGCGATGGATCAGAATGCGTCTTTTACATTTTGGGCGGTTAGCGGTCATTCGCTGAACCAAGAAAACGATGAGGCAAGAACACAGCTCGATCTTGCCTCATCAAGCTTATTTCGTCCGTTGAGCATCACGTGTTAGGGCAGCTAGACGGTAAAATCCGTGGACCATCTTAGTGAATGGTGTCAGCGTGAAAAACGCCAATACCGCGCCCAAGTGAAGAAACAGGGTCACCGGCATCAGCTCGGTATTTCCGAGCAAATAGAGAAGCAGTCCGCTGAATGCCACGAAACCCAGGAGACCGATGAACCCGATTTCTCCGGAGAATGCGTTGTTTGCAGAAAGTGCCTTGTCTGCCTTCAGTTTGAGCCGGATCATTTGAAGGCAGCCGAGCGAAAGCATGACTCCTCCTACGACGCCCAAGAGTTTTGGCAACGACCACAACGGATAAGGTGCGGGCATGTCGAAGAGGTAATGCATAAATGTTGCAGAACTCGTCGCGGCGAAGCATAGCAAAAATCCATACATCACTGCCTGGTGCGCGTGGCGTCGGCCTTGGGAAAACCGATCAGTTTCCTCGAAATTACACCCATCACCATGACCGCCTTTTAGGTTCTTCATTACGGCAGCTGCGGCAAATGCTTTTTTGAGGTGAGCCAACTTTACAGGGTCACCATCAACAGAACGCCAATACCTGCGAAGACTCATCGCTATGCTCACCAACGGAAATACGAAAGCCGGCATGAAAATGGCGACCATCATGTTATGAGACAGGATTGAGTAGAAGCCTTCGCCACCGATCGTTGCCACCTGCCTTGCTAACCAAAAGAAGAATGCAAACCCTACTGTCGCCATCAGGGCGATCAATGCACCATTCTTCTGAAAGGCTTTGGCTGCGGATTTTGGATAGGCAAACTCTTCCCAGCTTTGCTGACGCACATTGGCCAACGCCTGCGGCAGGTTGAGGTCAAACTCATGCGGCGCTGTGTACTGACATGCGTAGTAGCAGCCTCTGCAATTGTGGCAAAGATTGGCAAGCTGGGTCAAATTTCCATCAGAAAAGGCGCGCTCGGCGTGGAGCGCTGGAAACACTGAACAATATCCCTCGCAGTAACGGCAAGCGTTACAGATCTCTGCCTGTCGGCGCGCTTCATTTAGAAAATCAATTTGCATGGGCAGCGGCCTCCTTGCCTGCGATGCGTCCAAAGACTGTTCCGATCGTCATGCCAAAACCGGCCAAGTATCCCTGCCCCAAGATTGAACCAGCCATTGTTTCGCCAGCCGCCCATAGGTTGGTTATTGGGCGGTTCCCCACAGAACATTGCGCTTTTTCATCCACTTTTAGACCGAGATAGGTGAATGTGACGCCGGTTCTGAGGCTGTAGCCGTAGAACGGCGCTTCTGTGATTGGTCGTGCCCAGTTGGTTTTCGCGGGGTTAAGTCCGGTGGTTCTTACACCGTCTAGTTCGGTCGGGTGAAAATTGGAGGTATCACCACAAGACCTATTGAATTCCTCAACCGTATTTTTCAGTGCGCTTGGCGAAAGACCCATCTTTTCGGCCAACTCTTCAATGCTGTCAGCTTTGATTGGCGGAAATACAGATGGCATGAATAGATTCAGAGACTTTGCATCAATGATGACGTACCCGACCTGATCTGGTTGTGCCGCAACCAAGCGACCCCAGATCGCATAGCGCTTTGGCCAGACATCTTCGCCTTCGTCATAGAACCGCTCGCAGTTCTTATTCACGACGATTGAGAACGGCACGCAGTCCAATCGGGTGACAATGCCACCGTCAAATTTTGGAGCACGCCCATCAATGGCAACCGCGTGGCACTGTGTGGGATCTCCAACCTGCTCAACGCCCTGATTGAGAAGGTCTGCGAGAACGACACCTCTGTTGAAAGGTGTGCCGCGGATGAGGAAGTTTTTCGCGGCTGGCCCCCAAGCACGGGCAAGCCAGTCGGTGTCGGCTTGAAAACCACCCGAAGCGACCACGACAGACTTTGGATAGACTCGATGCGTTTCATCGGCCAGCGTGTAGTCAAGATAGCTCACCCGATCATCATCCAATTCGATGTGGGTCACCGCCGCTTCGTACATCACAGTCACGCCGAGTTTTTCGGCGGTTCGGTAATACGCATTAACGAGACTTTTACCCCCGCCCAAGAAAAACGCGTTCGTGCGCGCCAGCGAGAGCGTTCCCGACAATGACGGCTGGAACCGAACGCCGTGTTCCTCCATCCAAGGCAGACACTCTTCGGACGCGCGTATGGCCAGACGGGCCAGACCCTCATGTGTCTTGCCACCAGTAACTTTCATAAGGTCACTGAAATACTCGTCCTCGGTGTAGCTTTCGATCAATGGCCCAAGTGGTCCATGATGCATGCACCGGAAGTTACGGGTGTGCCGAGAATTACCACCTCGATAGGGTTTTGGAGCGGTTTCGAGGATCAGGACGCGCGCACCTTCTTCGGCAGCAGTCATTGCTGCGCAAAGGGCGGCGTTCCCTCCTCCAACCACGACTACATCCCAGTTGGGATCGTTCGCTGTTGACTGTCTGTTCATCTCTGTATTGCTTTTATCTGCACCGCAATTCACGGTTTCTGGTTTCATCGCTTGTTGGAGGGAGGAACCAGCCAGATAGAGTGTTAGTCCTCCGTAACTGGCAATTGCCTCAGGGCGCGAATTCGCACTCTTTGGGCGGCTTGGATATGAGCGCGCATCGCCTTTTCAGCGGTATCGCCATCACGCGAACGAATTGCTGTAAGAACATCATTGTGTTCCTCAATCGCGCGTTCTGCTCGGTCGGGCTGAGTCAAAGTGGTCGGCCCCAAAATCATCAAAGACTTCTGCAGGCTATCCATTGATTTCGCCAGAAAGCGGTTTTTCGTCGAATGAAGCAAAGCGTGGTGGAATTGGCGGTTCAACCTAAACGCCTCAGGCGAATTGCCCGCCGCAGCCAGGTCGTCGTTCAAAGCGATCAATTCTTCAATCTCAATGTCCGATGCGGAACGGGCAGCAAGGCGCGCAGCAGTCCCTTCTAAGACTGACCGCATTTCATACAGCTCCATCACCTCCGCATAGTCGAGGCTCCTTATGGTGGCCCCTTGTCGCGGCTGATGAGAAACTAAACCATCTGCTTCGAGGAGCCGGATAGCTTCACGGATCGGCGTTCGGCTAATTCCAAACCGCTCTGCCAAATCGGTTTCACGCAAGCGATCACCAGCCGCCAGACGTCCTTCACGGATATCAGACAACAATTGAAGATAAGCCTGATTGCCCTGCGGCCCATCGGCGGAAATGTTGTCGTCGTGCTTTGCCATAACAACTACCTTGCATATTGTATCCAAGTGTATACATTCGGATTCAAAGCAAGTCAAATGTTAGATAATCCAATGGCAAAGCCCCAACTTTCAAATGGCTCCATGAGAGCAGTCACCTTTGCCTTGGCTCTGATAGGTGTCGGCGTTTTCTTGGCCCTCGACCTGCCCCTGCCATTCCTGTTCGGCCCCATGTTTGCCTGCCTATTGGCGGCCCTCACAGGCCTTCCTCTCAAAGGGTTTGGTGACATTTCGGTTGGTGCGCGCACTATTCTGGGCGTCGCGGTTGGCGCAAGTATTACACCTGCACTGTTCCATCAGCTCCCGACGATGCTGGTCTCTATCGCTATGATACCTGTGTTCATTTTCGCGATTGGGGCCGTTGGGGTCCCGTTTTTCAGACGCATTTGGAAACTAGACCCTACCACGTCGTACTACGCGGCGATGCCAGGTGGGTTGCAGGACATGGTCATCTTTGGAACAGAGGCAGGTGGAGACCCACGCGCGCTGTCGCTCATTCACGCGACGAGAGTCCTGATTATTGTCACTATCGCACCTTTCGTCCTAACCACTCTTTATGACGCTTCCCTCAATAATCCGATCGGCACCCCAGTAGCGGACGTTCCTTTGATGGAACTCGTCCTTATGGCGATTGCAGCCATTGGTGGTTGGAAAATTGGGACCCGCGTTGGATTGTTTGGGGCGTCTATCCTTGGCCCTATGATAGCGACCGCTGCGCTGTCGCTCGGCGATCTCATTCACGTCCGCCCCCCTCGCGAAGCAATCCTTTTCGCCCAATTCTTCATTGGGGTCGGCATCGGGGTGCATTTTGTCGGCGTTACGCTAAAGGAACTTCGGCGCTTCGTTGCAGCAGGTATCGCTTACGTTGCTCTTCTCGCCGTGCTCGCCGAGTTCTTTAGCCAGATCGTCTTCTATTTTGGCCTGGGCGGGAAAGTCGAAGCTTTTTTGGCCTTCGCTCCCGGCGGCCAAGCAGAGATGACTGTTCTGGCCATCATCGCAGGCGCTGATCTGGGTTATGTCGTAACCCATCATCTAGTCCGGATCATTCTCGTGATTACCGGAGCGCCTTTGATTGCGGGGCTGATCAAACGTTCCAAGCTTCGGGATTGATCATATGAATGGGTGAACCATTCGCAAAGGCGTTCACTTGATCAAAGATATCTGAGAATTGAAAATCAAACTCATCTTCGGTCACGAAACCAATATGAGGCGTTGCGATTAGATTTGGATGACTTAGCAGTGGATCCGTGGGATCGAGCAGAGGTTCAACGTCAAAGACATCAATAGCCGCATATTCGGGTCTGCCCCGATTGAGGCCTTCCAAAAGCGCGCCCGCCTCGATCAATCCTGCTCGGGAGGTGTTAACGAATACCGAACCTTCTCGCATCGATGCCAAGTCAGTCGCGGTGATCAGCCCCTTAGTCTGAGGCAGCATCCGCACGTGTACTGACACAATATCGCATGAGCCAAAGAACTCTTCCCGCGACGAAGGGACGGTATTGCCATCTGCAATAGCCCGACGACGACCTTCTTCAGACCCCCACCAGATGACATTAAGTCCAAACGCCTTGGCATAACCCGCAACGGCCTTGGCAATGCGTCCATATCCATAAAGGCCTAGCGTGCTGCCATGTAGAGTTTTTCCCACGCCGACCTGCCAAGTCCCCGCTTTTGCCGAAGCCATCTGCTGTGGCAGTTGGCGCATTGCAGACAAAATCAGCGCAAAGGTCAATTCGGCAGCGGCATGCGCAGGCGCCTCACCGCTGGTCTTAGAACAAACGAGAATGCCGTGATCGGTACAGGCTTGCACATCGATGTGGGGATAGACGCCACGTTGGCTGATTAATCTGAGGTTCGGGAGTCGCGCAACAAGATCACGCGTCACTTTCGTTCTTTCGCGGAAGAGGACAACACCGTCTGCGTCACTCAAACGGTCAACGAGCTGATCAATATCCGCAACATGATCTGTCCAGACAGTAACATCGTGCTGATCGAGCTTTTCAAAGCATGGCAAACCACTGAGCGTGTTAAACCAGTCATCTAGGATATGAATTTTCATAGTGTGTCCCCCTAACATGCCCGCAGCCAAAAGGTTTGACCGCGTCAGTCCGAATGCGCCGAAGCTAAGTCGCTTTAGTGAGAAAGCAACACAGGTATCTTTGTGTCCCGCAGAACAGTCGCCGTCACGCCGCCAATGAAGTCTTCGCGGAACTTGGAATGTTCGTAGGCTCCCATAACAAGAAGCGTTGCGTCTTGGCGTTTGCAGAAATTGACCAACGCATCCCCAATCGATGTGACACGAGGCAAGTCGTGATGGATAGCATCCGTACCGTGACGGCTGAGATGTTGAAGCAAATCGTCAACGGGTGGATTATCCGTCCCTCGCACGGTCAAGAGGCTGACCTTCCCTTCATCCTCGAGAATTCTCAGGCTATCGGACACGACTCTTGCAGCCGCACGCCCACCATCCCAAGCAACCGCCACATGGCTGTGGGTACCAGACAGGCTGAAGTCAGCTGGAACAACGATGACAGGTCGACCGCTAATAAGAGCTATGCGATCGGGATGCAGGGTGATGTGTTCATCGTCATTGTCTAAGTGCTGACCGACGATCAAAAGGTCGAATGATCTTGCAGTGCGCGCTAATAGATCATCAACGCGTCCCGAGGTCCGACGGAATGTCAGACGGTCTCCCATATCGAGTTCGGTCGACAACTCGATAAATTTTGCCTCAATTTTATTGATGACTTCATCGTTAGCATTGGCGATCAGTGCTGCAGCTTGCGCTGGTATCCAACGATGCTTGCGATCTATGACATCGTGTGTCGTATGAGCCAAAATAGCGGTCACATATGCTTCGTCCTTATCTGCGAGCATCGCCGCATATTTAAGAGCAGAAACAGAAGAGGCCGAACCATTAAAGGCCACCAAAATATTCAGAACTGGCATCTGTGCCTCCTATTTCTTCCATACATCAGCTGGGACGTAGACATGCCCATCCGCCAATTTTCGAGCGGTCCGGACCAGCCCTGCTGATTTGAGGTTGAAACCGTCTTCATTAGAAAAATCGACCAGCACATCGATGTTACCAGAGGCGTGTTCTAGGATGACTTCGGCTGGTCCCGTTGATGGTCGATCCAGCAATCCATCAGAAACAGTCCCAGGGGTTAGAGCACAAGACGCAAGGCACTGCGCCCCTGTTACCGCCATTGTCGGGTGCGTATTCCACGGCATAAAGTATCGTGTCGCGATCGTCCCGCCGTTCTTAGCCGGCGCTAGCAATCCGAATTTGGGTGTGACGGATTTCGAAACATCCCCCATACCCATGGCCGCGCCCGCTTCGATCCGGATCGCCTCCATTCGCGCAAAGAAGTCGCGATTGGCGTCCAGTTCTTCAGCGGACTCATATCCCGTAAGTCCAAAATCAGATGCACGAGCTATAACCAATGGCATGGCGACGTCCATGCACGTGACCTCGATCCCGCCAATAACATCAGTTAGATTTCCGGTCGGCAAAAACGCCCCAGTCGACGACCCGACGACGCCCATAAAATTGAGAGCAACAGGCGCAGACGTCCCTGGAACTCCCGCAATTTCTGCCTGCCCGGTATAGTCCAATTTTCCGCCGGGCGTTTGGACCTTTGCAACAACCTGTGCTCCTGTATTCACCGCGTTGATCTTGATTTCAGTGACATCCCCCAAGGGTTCTACCAACCCCATTTCGAGAGCAGCTGGACCAACGCCGGAAAGGATATTCCCACAAGTTGGCTTGAAATCAACGAGACGATCTTCGACCGAAACCTGTGCAAAAAAGTAGTCCACATCAGCCCAGCTGTCAGTCGACCGGCTCAACATCGCGACCTTGGTTGTGACTGCGGCTCCGCCACCAATGCCGTCGATATTAAGTTTGTGTCCAGACCCGATCACAGCCAACAATACCTCGGCCAAATGATCGAGATCTTCTGGAAGATCTGCGCGGCTAAAATACGGACCACGAGATGTACCACCACGCATAAAAACGTACGGAATAGGATGTTGTGTCATTTCAACGGCCACGGCATATCAACCGCTCCCTGCAAAAGTCCTGGGGGGAAATCACGGTTCAATGCGCCGGCCATCAAACAGATGAACCCTAGGCCACATGCCGTGAGGATAAGAGTTTTGAACCAACCAGCCTGAGCGCGAACCCGAAGGAACGTGATCAAGAAACCAACCAAAGCGATGATGAAACCAACGACCCACGTGGCCGCGATCAATCCCGCAAACCACGCCAACGTCGACCAAAGGCCGTAAGGCGCGTCCGCATCTTCACCGGCCACTTCTTTGTCGGCAAAGACCACATCGCCTTCGGGGCTACGCATCATCTGCACCAACACAATCAAGCAACAGGCCAGCGAAATCCCACCAACAACGAGCGGCACGATTTTATCGGTCATGTTGAAGTCTGGGATCGCATTGGCGTTCAACAGCGCAACAACGAGATAGGCTGTGATGATCAGCAAGAACGTAACGGGTGCCCGCTTGCTACCAGACTGAACATCGCCTTCCGCCATGATCGCTTTGGCCTGACGGATGCCAAAGACAACCGAAATCAGGGTAACGATGATCAATACAATGACGATTGGGCTGAACAGATATTCCATGCCCGTCTCAAAGCCGCGACGGAACTTGAAGCTCGCAATCTGAAACGCTTGGTTGGAAAACTTTTCCACGGGGTTCGACAAAACAAACCCAATCAGGAATGCGGGTCGTGACCAATCAAAGCGCCGCAGGAAAATACCGACCAACCCGATCGCAAAGAGAGCAAGGAGGTCTTCAAAGCTCTGACCAGATTGGAATGCCGCAAAGCTGATCAGCATGAACAGGAATGGTGCAAGGTATGTGAAGCGGATCGTCGTCAACCGTGCGATCCCGCCCGACAACGCGATACACATCAGCGTGCCAAACACGTTTGCGAGCGCGAGCAACCAGACGATCGAATAAGTGATGTCGAGGTTGTCCTTGAGCATCTTAGGCCCGACTTCGATGTCACCAGAGCCCAGAAGAGCAATAGCGCCGATGAAGATCGCCATTGATCCCGAACCCGGGATACCAAAGAGCAAGGTCGGAACGAGGCCACCGCCTTCTTTCGCGTTGTTCGAGCTTTCAGGCCCAATGACACCGCGCACATTACCTTTGCCAAAGCCCGATTTATCTTTGGTGGTCTGAACCGTGTGGCCATAAGCGATCCAGTCAACAACGGATCCACCAAGGCCAGGAATGATGCCGACAAGGACACCGATCAACGAGCAGCGGACGGACAGCCAGATATTGTCAAACCAGTCCTTTACCCCGCTCAGCCAACCAGCGCCCAAATTGCTATTCTCAGAGATGGAGCGGTCTTGACGAAGCAGAGACACAATTTCTGGAATCGCAAAGATACCAAGGCCGACAATCACCAACTGAAGGCCATCGGTCAGGTATGGGATGTCATAGCTGGCCATACGAAGCGAACCGCCAGCGTCGGCGATCCCGATAGTCCCGACCATCATGCCGAGGCCAGCAGCGGCCAGTCCTTTCAACGGAACGCGCCCTGCAAGCACAGCCACCATCGAAAGTCCTAGGACCGTTATCATCAGCATTTCGGGTAACCCGAATGCCAAAACAATAGGACGCGCGACCAAGATAAACGCAGTCAGGAAGAGAGCCCCAACTAAGCCGCCAAACAGAGAAGATGCGAATGCCGCAGAAAGCGCACGCGCGGCCTCGCCTTTCTTCGCCATCGGGAAACCATCAAGCACAGTTGCCTGAGATGCCGATGACCCAGGTATCCCCATTAGGACCGAAGCAAAGGTGTCTGACGTTGGCACAACCGCCACCATCCCCACCATCAAGGCCAAACCGTAAACGGGTTCCATGCCGAACATGAAGGGGAGCAGGAGGGACAAGCCGGCGATACCACCAAGGCCAGGGAAAACCCCAACCGCGAGGCCCATGGTGACACCAAGGATTAGATAGCCCAGCACAATAGGCTGGAGTATCAATGCCCATGCGTCACCGAGCGCAGGAAGTGCGTTGGCGAAAATCTCCATCGGAGTCGCTTTCTGTTAATTTGGATTTTTTGATGAGGTGCGCCCCCTCGTATTCGAGAGGGCGCTTTGAACTGGCTTAGTTCAGTTCGACGCCATATGCGTCTTTAAGCCATGTCAGGACGAATTGTTTTGCCTCGTCCGAAACAGTTGTCGCTTCGTCGGTTGCCTTTTGAGCACCTGCACCTACGAACATCGGGTATTCGCCAACCTGCTGGGATGCGATTTCTTTGAAATCTGGGCGTGCCCGCACTGCTTCAAAAGCTGCAGTGTAGGTGTCGATCACGTCCTGAGGAGTTCCAGCTGGCAGGAACGCGATCTTCTGGGACGGGTAGCCTGCGATAAAGAACGCTTTCCAAGCATCCCATGCTGGGCCAGAGGTTTCACAACCGTCAGTCGCTTCACAAACTTCCTTAAAGCTCGGAAGATCAGGGAACGTTGGATCGCGCACGATCATACCGTTTTCGTCCAGAGCGCCCCACGACATCATTGGAACCGCAGTACCTGCGTTCACGAGGTCCATAGAACCGCTGATGTAGCCAGACGACGTTTGGTAATCGATCGTTGCTTCACCACGTTCAAACATCAGACGACCATCGCCACGGCCTTTGATGCCAAAGACGGGTTCGACGTTCATGCCCAGCATTTCCCAAGCCAAGAGAGGCACAAGATCGAGACCAGTCGCGCCCTGCGAACCGAAAATGAACGGGATATCTTTCAGTTGGTTGGCCGAGCCATCGAACAACGCGCCATCTTCAGCGTTGAGATAGGCAACACCGCCAGTGCCTGTTGCCATAACTGCGTTCCAATCCGCGTATTCATACATCACGCGCGGGTCATCCAGCAGGAACGGGAACTGAGTAGAACCGGACGAACCGAACAGAAGCGTGCCGTCGCCTTCAGTTTGTTCTTGGAACCAGTTTGCGCCCTTAGTGGAGCCAGCGCCTGGCATGAATTTAACGACAACGGTTGGGTTACCTGGTAGCTCTTCGGACAGAAGAGGTGCAAAGAAGTTCGCCCATTTCGCCGACCCACCAGTTTCAGAGAATGGGATCACCCACTCAATCGTTTTACCGGAAAAATCAACGTCAGCCATTGCGGGCGCAGCCAAGCCAGCAGCTGCGGTAAGGGCAAGCGCCGCACGGCGTGAAAGCTTTAGTAAGGTCATTGGTTTCCTCCCTTAATGACCGATGGGATCACAGCGGCAGTCAAAACTCCACTTTAATCCGATTTATTTTTTGGGGATTGATTCCCCCCTCCAACGCGTTGAACTTTGTGTGCGAACCTTGCGGCAAACTTGCGGAGTCGAAAAATTCGTATCGTCATCATCGAAGACAACGTCACACTCTCCAACGCGATCGCCTATAGATTGAGGGACCGCGGCCATGCTGTTGACGTTCTGCATGATGGATTAGAAGCCGACACTTACCTTCGCAATGAAGGCGCAGACCTCATCGTGCTTGATATCAATCTGCCAAGTATGAGTGGCTTGGACGTGTTGCACGCGCTGCGACAACGCGGAGGGCATACACCCGTGATCTTGCTCACGGCCCGCATTGAAACCAGCGACCGTGTTTTAGGACTGGATCGCGGCGCTGATGATTATCTGGTGAAACCCTTTGAAATGGACGAACTCGAAGCACGGATCAGAGCTCTTTCACGACGTAAAAACCTCGAATACAGCCCGAAAGAGACCCTCGGTCGACTTATTTTTGATCGCTCGACTCGCCAAGTGACTGTTGACGGCCTTCCCCTCGATTTACCACGCAAAGAACTGGCGACTTTAGAATGCCTCATCGAACGCAAGGGGAGATTGGTATCCAAGTCCCAAATTATTGACCACGTTTACGGTATCGGTGCTGATGTGGATGACACGGCAATTGAACCTCATATTTCGCGCCTTCGCCGCCGATTGGCGCAATGTGGGGTTCAAATCAAGACCGCCCGCGGCCTCGGATATCTACTCGAGGTCGAAGGATGAAAACCGACCCGCATACACTTCGATTTCGCCTATTCGTTCTGATCCTTACACCACTTTTGATTGTGAGCTTATTTCTTGGCTATTGGCGATTTTCGGTTGCCCAACAGACTGCAAACGAGCTTTTTGATAGGGGTTTGCTGTCTACAGCCTTAGCAATTTCACGCGACGTAGCGAGCTCTGAGGGCGACGCACTTTCGCCTTCAACCCGCGATTTACTCACCGACGCGTCTGGCGGCGAAGTCTTCTATCACGCGACAGGACCTGGTGGATATTACGTCACCGGATATGCGTATCCACCCGTCGAACCAGCAACGCTCGGCGCTGAACCTCAAACGACGTCCTATTTTGAAGCCATATACCGTGATGAGCCGGTCCGTGTCTTAAAGCTCACCGAAAACACTCAAGTCGGAGGCATAACGGGTCAAACGATAATTCGAGTTTGGCAACGCATGTCAGACCGAAACGAATTTGCACGAGATCTCGCACTTAAGGCTGCTGCATTGATGGGCGCACTTCTGGTGACTCTTGCTCTTGTCGTTTGGTTTGGTGTGCAGTTGGGTCTGCGCCCCCTCAACGACCTTCAAGACGCAATCGATAAGCGATCTCAGAACGATCTAAGCCCGATCAAACGGGCTGTTCCAGGCGAAGTAAAAGGGATTGTGAGAACGTTAAACCGTCTGTTCGGGCAAGTTTCCGACAGCATCTCGGCTCAACAGGCCTTTATATCTGACGCGGCCCATCAACTTCGAAATCCTGCAGCTGGCATCTTGGCAATGGCAGAGGCCGTCAAATCTGCGAAAACAAACGAGGATCGCGAACAACGGATCGAAAAGCTTCTCTATGCTGCCAAACACTCAGCCCATGTCACCGAGCAACTCTTGTCCCTAGAACGGCTGACATATGGCCGCGACCAGAGAGAAACACATGAGATCAACCTGAACTCTGTCGTCTCAGATGTTTGCACCGATTTCGCCTACCTCGTACTCAAGCAAGACATCCACTTTGAATTCAACTCATCTGACGGTGCGCTAAAAGTTCATGGTACAGAAGTTTTATTGAAAGAGGCGATCAAGAACATACTGGACAATGCCCTGACGCATGGCGGCCCGTTATTGAGCACAATAATCGTCAACTGCTACGCGGAAGACAACCACGCGAAAGTGTCTATCTGGGACGACGGAAAGGATCTGCATCCTGACAACGCCACAAAAATTTTTGGACGCTTCACACAGCTTGAACCGAATACAGGCAGCGGATTGGGCCTCGCGATTGCAAATGAGATCGTCCAGCAATCGAACGGCAGGTTAACAGTAGATCTAGTCTCCAAAGGAGCTCAGTTCACGATATGCCTTCCGATTTCAGCATAGTTTTAGGAAGAATGTAGCACCTTTGAGGATCGTTCCTCGACTCGGCCAATCGTCCAGGCTCAAACGTGTCGTTAAGACAAATGGAGCCTTACCTGACGTTCACTGCGCCATTGGCAAATGGCAGCTTTGGGCCGGATGCGCTGATCTGGCCTCAGCTGTTTTACTCGAGTAAAATATGATGATGTCTAATCAACGTAAAAAGAATGTGGTCGTGGGCCTTTCGTCCAAAACCCCCTCCCAGCCTCCGAGCAGTTCATTGCGTTTTGACAATCCACTTGCACATATCCAAGTTGGCATCATGAAGGTGTATGTTGCAGTTGCTCTTATGTTATGTGTCTCGGTAGCTGCTCTGGCTGCTTTCGTCTGGTCAGGTCCGGCCCCTATCAGGCATTACACCTTCGATGACCTGTCAGAATTGACGTGTGAGGAGCTTAGTGAACGCCACACTGAAGTCATCGATGCCTACCATGACGCAGAGATTGTCCATTACGGGCGGACCGCCGCGTTTCATGCGGACCTAGGGCTCCCATCCGAAGACGTTCTGCCATTTGCTGTTCTGATGATGGGATTTATGCGCGATAACAACATCAGTGAAAGCAAAGTGGTTACGCAGTCAACGCCTTGGCCTTTGCTCTATTCCGATTTCTACTACGAAATTTCGGGCACATGTGCTGCAAACCCGCCAATGCGAGCCGTCGAAGCGATGCGGGAGTCTGCATTGAAACTCGGTTTGATTGGAAGAGGCGAAATGGATTAGGCTCGAGGGCATGAAACAGAACCTTGTCCCGTATCTCGCCTCTTGCTGCGCACTTATCGGTAACATGACGCAGGCTGGTTGTCCGGCAGGACAAGAACCCTTTACATCGTGCCAGATCGAGGGACGCAACACAGAGGTATTTGTCTGTTTCGACGATCAGGTCGCAACCTACAGCTATGGGCCTGTCGGCGGCACACCTGATCTGTTCCTGTCAGAACCTGTTGAGCGTGTTGACTATGAACCATGGTCGGGTCTGGGGAAAGCGATCAGCGAAAGCGTTACCTTTTACAACGGAGACTTTGCCTATGACGTTGGCGGCGGCTTTGACCGTCCATTTTCTGAAAAAGAGATGCAAAAGCCAATCAGGCGCTTTGGCTGGGTAGAGGTGACCCAGAGCGGTGAAATAGCCGCACGTCTCGAATGCATCCCCGAAACGGTGAGCTACGGTTTTGGCGGCGGCATTCTTGACATCAAGGTAGCAGCTGGGCAGTCGTGGGACCCATCCTCCTTTACATGGGTATCGGACAGTATTGTACCGCCGATCACGCCGCTTCTGTTGGAAAGCCATCTGTATCAGACCGTCGAAGATTGCCTGCCCGTATCCGAGTTCAGCCTGAATGGCGTCAGCATGGGCAGTCCGCTGGATACGCTCGGCAAACTTGGATCACCCGAAACGGTCGCAGACCCTTTCGGGAGCGGTGAGTTGATAGATCGGATGGTCCTTGTTGGCGCGAATATCGATATTTTTCAGGACAAGGTCTATGGAATGTCCACCACATCACCGGGTTGGCACACGCCCTCAGGGCTAAGGGTTGGCCTGACCCGCGGCGAAGTGATCCGTATTTTGGGGCGTGTGCCAAGCGGATATTCAGCCACCTCAGATCGGTATTATACCCACGTCTGCTCCGACGTACCCGATGCGGAGGACGAATGGGGTATCTTGATTGAATTCGGACAGGATAAACGCGTGAGCAGTATCAGCTTCGTAAGTCCTTCATACTAGCATCAGACTGCCGTTTGGGTCGCTTCCTGCGATAGTATTCCAACGCAGCCAAGGCCAGACACATTGAGATGGCACCAGCATACACGGCAAGGATCGGACGCTCGCCCTGATCTGGCAAAAACAGAAATGTCGGCACGGTAATGATGGTCACGAACATTGGCAGCGCATACCGAATTGGTGTCGTCCGAAAAACAAAGCCCATTGCAAGCCCATTGATGCTGAGAAAGACCCAGTAATAGTAGCCGAAGATGCCATAGGCGACACCTCTGGGACGGCCCCAATACTCAACAGCCACCTCTCCAATAATTCCAATAACCAGCGAATAGAGCGCCCCAAAGAGCAGAGCCGTTATGAATGCACGAGTTGTAAAATGACGTTTCATACCGTTGCTGTTTTCAATGTGTTGCCCTCGGAAAAAGTATTTGGGAACGGCGTCTTAAGGCATTTAACTACCATAGCACACCAAACAACGATTGCAGATATTGTGCAACCGCTGACAAATGATCCTTTGTCCCGTGAACTGAAACCTGCTCTGACGGGGGCCTATTGACTATTTATAGTGTTCGCGGCGGTCCGAAAAAACACGCACGCGCTTTCTCCAGGATCTGTAGCTCCCGGGTTTAAGGGTGTCTCGCATAAGCGCTTTGACAGCCTTCTCGGACAGCCCATACTGGCGCTCAATGTCCGCGAATTGGATATCATCAGACAGCGCCATTTCGACAATCTCGCTCAGATGGTCTTCGGGGATAATTTCTCGTTTCGTCATCCTCATCGAGCTAGGCGGTTATGGCTCTAAATCAAGCAGTCGGCCATCGAACGTCTGTTGTGCCCAAAGCGATGCCCGCCGCATAGAGGTTGAACGCAAGGTTCGTCCAAATTACTCGCTGACACACTCCATTACGATCAGATCATGATCTGAAAGCGGGACCTCGCCATTCATCGAAGACACGATACGCGGCGCCTGTGCGGTCAGACCTCTGCAAGCAAACCAATCGAGTTTCATCGTGCGGTCGGGGTGACGGGTGATTAGGCTGGGGCGGGTGGTCATACCCTCGGCAGTGCCATCCCAATGATAGCCACGGTTCCGCGCGTTCTCGAACAGGGTCTCGGACTGCCAATCGAAATCAGGAGGCATGTGGTTGCCTGTGTTCAAGTCTCCTCCGATCACCGCAGGTAGGTCGGGGGCGAAATCGTCGATGGCATCCATCAGGATATAAAACTGGGCCGCACGGTGGGCTTCGTTTGAATTGCTCTCAAGATGGGTCGATACGACACAAATCGGACCATTTTCGGTTTCGGCCTCCGCGAGGAGAGCCATCCGGCCCCCGATGCGTGGCTGACCTGGATCGGCGCCAAACTCGGTCGAGAACCAATGTCCGTGATCGTCGAGCCGCACGAGCGCGACACGATTGAACGGCACCGCAGACAGGATCGCGTTGCCGTGCCAGCCACGAGCATTTTGGGTGTCCTCGCAGAATTCACGCTCGGTGGGACTGCCAAGGCCAAGCTCGAAAAACTCGACGCCGTAAATGTAGGCCATGCCGAGGTGCGCTGCGACCTCTTCGGTCGTGTGACGTTGGCCTGTGCGGGCCATGCCGTGGTCGACTTCGGACAGCAAAACAATATCAGCACCTTCGGCTCGTAGTTTATCGGCAGTTTCTTTGGGGAACAGACAGCGTTCAACATTCCATGCGGCGATCGTCAGTGGGCTCGGTAGAGCCTCGGAGGTTGCCTCGCCTCCTGTCTGCACAAAATGCATCGCGTCTGTTTGTTCAAACAGATCGCGGTGCGCCTCTGTGGTGCGTGGGGCAGAAAGGATTTTGGCCCTTAGCTCTGCCGATACGAGGGGCAGTTCGTTCAGAGTTTCGGTGATCATAGGCGGCGACCTGTCTGAGGGTCAAAATACTTAAGCGCATCAGGCTTGATAGCGACGCGCAGCGGACCCGTTTCAGCGGCGACGTCTTTGGTAACGCTGATCATGATCGGCTGTCCTGCCCAGACCGCGTGCAGAATTCGGTGCGCACCGAGTTCCTCGATAAGGGTGACATTGATTTCGAAGGAACCGTTCGCATCAGGCAGAATATCCTCGGGACGGACGCCCAACGTCACAGAACCGCTGCCAGTGAATTCGGCAACCTGTTGCCCACCGACCATCACCGCGCCGTTCTCGCGCGAGACATCCAAAAGGTTCATCGGTGGCGCGCCCATAAAGGACGCAACAAATGTCGATGCGGGCGAATGATACACCTCGGACGGGGTGCCGATCTGTTCAATCTCTCCGCCATTCATCACGATGATACGGTCGGCCATGGTCATAGCTTCGACCTGATCATGGGTCACGTAGACGGAGGTCACGCCAAGTCGGCGTTGAAGGGCCTTAATCTCGATCCGCATCTGATTGCGCAGTTTTGCATCAAGATTCGAGAGAGGCTCGTCGAACAAGAAAAGTGATGGATCGCGGACAATCGCACGGCCCATCGCAACGCGCTGACGCTGGCCGCCCGACAATTGCGAGGGTTTGCGATCAAGGTAGTCGTTGAGGTTCAGAAGGTTCGCGGCCTCTTCGACCTTTTGGTTGATCACATCTTTAGCGATTTTACGGTTTTTCAGCCCGTATCCGATGTTTTTACGAACGGTCATATGCGGGTAGAGAGCGTAGTTCTGGAAAACCATCGCGATGTCACGGTCGGCGGGGTCGACGGTATTTACAACACGGTCGCCGATATGGAGGTCGCCTTCAGTGATTTCCTCAAGCCCTGCGATCATGCGCAGCATCGTAGACTTGCCACATCCAGACGGTCCGACGAGCACGACGAACTCGCCTTCTTCAATGGTGAAACTCGCAGGCTTCACGGCTTCGAAACCGTTGGGGTAAACCTTGCGGAGAGCGTTCAGAGTAACCTGAGCCATGGTAAATTCCTTACTTATCGGATTCCGTCAGGCCCTTTACGAACCAGCTCTGGAAGAAAATGACGATGAGGACGGGCGGAAGGATCGCAATGATCTGAAGGATGTTCGACTTGCCGTATTCGGGCAGGTTCGTGCCTTCGAGGGTTTGGGTGATCTGTTTGATACCGCGAACGAGGGTGAACATCCCCTCATCTGTCGTGATCATGGTGGGCCAGAGGTATTGGTTCCACCCGTAGACGAACATGATGATGAACATCGCGGCGATCATGGTACGTGAGAGCGGCACCAGAATGTCGATGAAGAACTTGATCGGGCCTGCGCCATCAATGCGGGCGGCTTCGATCAGCTCTTCAGGGACCGAACGGAAAAACTGTCGGAAAAAGAACGTGGCGGTGGCCG
Source organism: Marivivens donghaensis (assembly GCF_030410045.1). Taxonomy (NCBI): domain Bacteria; kingdom Pseudomonadati; phylum Pseudomonadota; class Alphaproteobacteria; order Rhodobacterales; family Paracoccaceae; genus Marivivens; species Marivivens donghaensis. Next base: position 33,179 of record NZ_JAUFRA010000007.1, on the reverse strand, counting down.
AGGCGATCAGGGGGATAATCAGGCCCTGATAGGTGTTCAGCATGCCGAGTTTCTGGACGATTTCATAGGACGGCAGGATGCGCACCTCGAGCGGCAACAACAGCGTCGTGAAGATAATCCAGAACGCCATTGTCGCGAACTTCAGACGGAAATAGACGATGGCGTAGGCGGCCATCATACCGATGACGATCTTACCAATGGCAAAGCCAAACCCCAGGATCAGCGAGTTATAGAGCATACTCAGGCCTGTATTTTCGCCGCTGAATCCAGAGGCTTCGAACATGGCTTTTTCAAAGTTGATCGGGATTTGATCCCCGAACACCAAACCAGGACCATTACGCATGGTCTCTAGGTCCGTGGTGGAGGCCATTTGCAGCAACATCACCACGGGAAGGATCATAATCAGCGATCCGAGGATCAGGATCGAATGGTCCACAATGGTTTCAAACTTAATACGTTTCATCGTGATCCTCAGGTGTAATGGATGCGGCGTTCCACCATGCGGAACTGGAAAACGGTCAGCGCAAGCACGAGCACCATCAGAACGACCGATTGCGCCGACGATCCGCCAAGGTCATTGCCACGGAAACCGTCCACATAAACGCGGTAGACGAGCGTCATGGGGTTGTTGCTGGGCTCCCCTTTGACCACCGTGTCGATGATGCCGAAAGTGTCAAAGAGCGCGTAAGTGATGTTGATGATCAGCAGGAAAAACGCGGTCGGAGCGAGAAGAGGGAAGGTCACGTCCCAGAACCGTCCCGATGCTGAACGGTTGTCGATCAGCGCTGCCTCGCGGACGGATTTGGGAATGGACTGCAGGCCCGACAGGAAGAAGATGAAATTCACGGGTAGCTGTTTCCAGACAGAGACAACAACCATCGCAAAGGCGGTATCGAAGTAATTCACGCCCAGTCGGAAATCCCAGCCGAAGAGGCCAAAGAAGTCCTTGAGCGGTCCCCATGTTTGGTCAAACAGAACAAGGCCAATGACGCCCGCGACGGGTGGAGCGACAGCGTAGACCCACATCAAAAGGGTGCGGTAGGCTTTGGCCCCTTTGATCACTTTGTCGGCCTTCACCGCCAAGAGAAGGGCGAGAGACAGGGAAAGGATCGTCACGAGTAGGGTAAAGATGACAGTGAATTGCGCAGATCGCAGATAGGCGGAAGATTTCAACAGCGAGGTATAGTTCTTCATCCCGACGAAGGTTTCGCCAAAGCCAAACGGGTCCTGAAGATAAAAGGACGACTTAACCGCGTGGGCGGCTGGCCAGTAAAAGAAGATGAGAATGATGGATAGCTGCGGAAGCAGTAATAGGATCGGCAACCACCGTGTCGAAAATCCTGCGCGTTTCATGAAACCCCCTAAAATATGGACTGGCGGCCGCATTTCTGCAGCCGCCAGCGGTGTCTGAGCTAAGCGATTAACCTTGGGTCATCGCAAAGCGCGACAGGAGCTCGTTTGCTTCGGTTTCAATGGTTGCGAATGCGTCATCAACCGAGGTCTCACCCGTCAGGATGCGGCCGAATTCACGGTTCATCACGTCGCGGATCTGAACGTAGAAGCCCAGGCGGTAGCCTTTGGTGTTCTCACCAGAAGCGAGCGAAAGCTGCTGGATGCCAACTTCGGCAGCAGGAAAGCGATCGTAGTGACCGTCAGCTTTTGCCATTTCGTAGGCCGCAGTGGTGATCGGCACATAGCCGGTTTCACGGTGCCACATGTACTGGACTTCTGGCGAAGTCAGGTAGTCAAAGAACGCTGCAGTTGCTGCGTTTTCTTCGTCAGACTGACCAGCCATAGCAAAGAGCGATGCGCCACCGATAAAGGTCTGGGTCGGCTCCGTGGTGATCGATTCCCAATACGGCAGGTAGGTTGCCGAAAATTCAAACGGCAGGTCTTTCTGCATCAGGCCACCGAACGAACCCGAAGAGCCCATCCACAGTGCAACTTTGCCTTCTTCAAACGGTGCTTGGTTGTCGTCCCACGAAGCGCCGTACCAGCCAAAGTAGCCCTCATCGAGCCATTCTTTAACGTTGGTCCAATGCATTTTCAGTTCGTCAGAGTTGACGAGGATCTGGGTGTCAACGCCAGTGTAACCGTTGTCGTTCGTTGCGAACGGCAGGTTGTGGCGGGACATGAAATTCTCAACAAAAATCCACGGGGAGTGGGATTCTGCGAGCGGGATGTACCCAGCAGCAACCAGTGCAGGTGCGGTTACAGTTTCAAACTCTTCCCAAGTTTTCGGCGCTTCAACACCAGCAGCTGCCAGAGCGTCGACGTTGAAGTACATGATCGGCGAGGACGAGTTGAACGGCATGCCGATCATTTTGCCATCTGCGTCAGCGTAGAAGTAACGAACGCCAGAGATGTAGTCGTTGATGTCAAACTCAACGCCGTTTGCTTCGAGAAGGTCCTGAACCGGAACAGTTGCGCCTTTTGCGCCGATCACGGTTGCAGCGCCAGCGTCAAACACCTGCATGATGTTCGGCTGTTCACCCGCGCGGAACGCCGCGATACCAGCGGTGAGGGTCTCTTCGTAAGAACCTTTGAACACTGGCGTGATGGTGTATTCGTCTTGGCTCGCGTTAAAGTCAGCAGCGATCTGGTTGACGGTGTCACCCAGTTTGCCGCCCATTGCGTGCCACCAAGTAATTTCAGTTTCAGCAAAAGCAGTATTGGCAACCAGCGCGAGGGCGGCAGCCGAAACAAAAGACAGGTGTTTCATTCTCATTCTCCAATCAAAGCCGTCATGGCCTTGGGTTAGACAACGCCCTCAAATGTGGACGCGATGGCAGGTTCGGACCCAGCGCGGGTCAGAGTTTTGCCAGACAGCCGCAGCGCATTGATTCCGCTTGCACACCATCTGCACACGTGTTCATATACCGATGCTGTGTAACGCCAAAGTGACGCGGAGAGCATTTTTTCATGACTGGTCAAAAACGTCGGGTCACCGCGGCTGATGTGGCAAAGCTCGCGGATGTGTCTCGATCCGCTGTGTCCCGCGCCTTTACCGAGGGCGCATATCTGGATGCTGACAAGAAAACCCGCATCCTAAAAGCTGCCGATGAATTGGGGTATCGTCCAAATGCCCTTGCGGCCAGTTTGCAGGGGGCAGGGTCAAACCTCGTCGCGATCTTTGTCGGCGAAATGCCAAACCACTACGACAAAGAAGTCGCGACCGCGTTGATCAACGGTCTCAACGCTGCGGGCAAATGGCCCATCGTTGTCGGCGGGTCTGGCGATGCGGCAAAAGCCGCCATTCAGAACGTCCTTCGCTATCCGCTCGAAGCGATGATCCTCCGGTCAGGGAGCCTCGGTGCGGATGTCGTGTCATCCTGCCTAAAGCTCGGCATTCCAGTGATTTCATCAGGCCGCATCGTGGATGGGCCAAACGTCGATAACATCTGCGTCCGAAATCGCGAGGCCATGGCGGTGATGACAGAACACCTTATTAAGCAAGGTCGCCGGAAATTTGCTTATCTTTCAGGACCAGACGCATTTTGGTCCACGGGTGAACGCTACGGCGGGTTTGAAGAGACACTGAAAGCGCATCACCTAGAACCTGTTTCACGGCTTTATGGCGATTACTCCGTTATGGGTGGGTTTAACGCCATGCAGGCATGTACCGATCTGGCGGACATTGATGCATTGGTGTGCGCTAACGATGCAATGGCGCTGGGCGCTTTGATGTACCTTAAGGAAAAAGGCACTTCTGTGCCCGAAGAGATCGCGGTGACAGGGTTCGACGATATCTCAATGGCGGAGTGGCCGAACATGGCACTTACCACCCTACGCAATCCAATCGAGCCGTTGGTGAAAGGGACGATAGACCTCCTTATGGCGCGCGAGGCCGAACCTGATCGCGCAGGCGAAACCAAGTGGCTCGATGCTGAACTCGTTCTCCGCGCAACGCATTGAACGGCTACTGATCAGCGCACGACTAACCCAACACTCCGAATTCAGACACATTTCACGACCAATAAAATTATGAGAACGGTCTAAAGCTCCCCTACCACTGAGAGGTTACGGTACCTTGGGCGAATTGCAGTCATTCGCTGCAACGTAAGACATGTTCTCTATTGGCTGGATGATACAGCAGTCATCGTCGCGGCGACCGCGCGTTTCCATGCTGCGTAACGTCGGTCTCTGACCGTGTCCTCCATTGCGGGTTCAAAACGTGTGTCGACCTTCCAGCGGCGCGCGAAGGTAACCTGTTCAGGATAGAAGCCGACGAATTGGCCAGCCAACCACGCCGCCCCGAGCGCGGTGGTTTCAAGGACTTCAGGCCGATCGACGGGGGCACCAATGATGTCGGCGAGGAATTGCATCGTCCAATCAGAGGCCGTCATCCCGCCATCGACCCGCAGGGTGGCTGTGGCCTCATCCGTGCTCCAATCCGCTTTCATCGCCTCCAAGAGGTCGCGCGTCTGGAACCCAACACTTTCGAGTGCCGCCTTTGATAGTTCCGCAGGACCGGAATTGCGTGTCAGGCCAAAGATCGCGCCCCTGCAATCGGGGTTCCAATAGGGCGCACCCAACCCTGTGAAAGCGGGCACGAGGATGACGTCTTGGCCTTCGTCTGCACTCTGAGCGAGGGATTGCGTTTCTGACGCGTTGTCGATGATTTGTAGACCATCCCTCAACCATTGCACCACCGCACCTGCGATAAAAATCGATCCTTCGAGGGCATAGGTCGGCTTGCCATTCAATTGATACGCAATCGTTGTGAGCAGGCGATTGTTCGACCGCACGGGCACGTCGCCGGTGTTCAACAGCGCAAAGCAGCCCGTACCATAGGTCGATTTCATCATACCGGGTTCAAAGCACGCTTGGCCGACCGTCGCCGCCTGCTGATCTCCCGCAACGCCCGTGATCGGGATGGGCGCGCCGAACAGATCGGCCTGCGTTGTCCCAAACTCAGCAGCGCAGTCTTTGACCTCGGGCAGCATTGCCATCGGAATATCAAAGAGATCGCAGATCGTCTGGCTCCACCGTCCTTTATGAATATCGTAGAGCATCGTGCGCGCCGCATTGGTCGCATCAGTCACATGGGACGCGCCGCCGGTCAGCTTCCAGATCAGGTAGCTATCCACGGTGCCAAAGAGCAGATCACCGCGCCGCGCCTTGTCCCGCGCACCATCGACGTGATCCAAAATCCACTTCACCTTGGTCGCAGAAAAATACGGATCAACGAGCAGACCCGTCCGATCCGTGATCATCTCTGCGTGGCCCGCAGCGGTCAGGTCGCGGCAAAACTCTGCCGTGCGACGATCCTGCCAAACAATCGCATTGTAGACGGGTTCGCCTGTGGTGCGGTCCCAAACCAAGGTCGTTTCGCGCTGATTGGTGATGCCGATTGCAGCCACTTGGTCTGCTGACGCACTGGCCTGTTCCAACGCCCCACGCGCCGTGTCGACAACCGTTGTCCAGAGGTCGCTCGGATCATGTTCGACCCATCCCGACTGAGGGAAGTGTTGTGGGAATTCTTCTTGGGCGCTCGCCGCGATGGTCATATCCGCATCAAAGAGGATGGCCCGCGATGAGGTCGTTCCTTGGTCAATCGCCAGAATATACTGTTTTGACGGCATCCTCAGTACCTCCTCTTATCCCGCATCCACGCATCGAGCGCTTCCACCTCTGCGTCCTCGAACCTTAGGCCAAGCTTGGTCCGGCGCCAAAGGACATCCTCGGCCTCTCGCGCGAATTCGTGCTCCATCAACCAGTTCACTTCGGCCTCATAGAGCGTCGCTCCGAAGTGCTGACCGAGCTCTTCAATCGATCTAGCCTGCCCAAGGATCGCCCAGAGGTCGGTGCCATATCCACGCACCAATCGTCTAATCAAACGGTCATCGAGGAACGGAAACTGTATCTTTGCCTCGACGATCAAATGGTCCACCCCATCGACAGGGAAATCGCCACCCGGCAGCGGAACGCCAGCTGTCCAATCAGGTTTTAGGTCTGGGACATAGCCTTTGACCTTCGCCATAGCGGCCTCAGCTAGGCGCCTATAGGTCGTGATCTTACCCCCGAAAATATTGAGGATCGGAGCCCCGCCCGTATCATCGACCTTCAGCGTGTAATCCCGCGTCGCGGCCGTCGCAGAACTGGACCCATCATCGTAGAGCGGCCGAACGCCCGAGTAGGTCCAGACAACATCGTCGGCTGTAAGCTGGCGTTTGAAATAGCCGTTGGCAAAACGGATCAGATAATCGCGTTCTTCTTCCGTGCAGCGCGGCTTTTCTGAAACATCGTGGTGTTCCGCGTCCGTGGTCCCGATCAGGGTAAAGTCCGTCTCATAGGGAATGGCAAAAATGATCCGCCCATCGGTCCCTTGGAAGAAATAGCATTTATCGTGATCATAGAGACGCTTGGTCACGATATGGCTGCCGCGCACCAAACGCACCCCATCGCGAGAGTTGAGGCGCAGGGTATTTGCGATCACATTGCCAACCCACGGCCCCGCCGCATTGATCAGCATCCGCGCCCGTTCGGTGCGGTGTTCCCCCGTCTCTACGTCCTCTAACGTGATGACCCAATGATCCTTCAGTCGATCAGCCGCGATCACCTTTGTGCGGGTCAAAATGCGCGCCCCACGGTTCACCGCATCGCGTGCATTTAACGCAACAAGCCGCGCGTCCTCGACCCAGCAATCGGAATATTCGTAAGCCGTTTCGAATTTGGAGTGGAGCGGCTTCCCTTCCACAGCGGTCGTTAAATCAACCACCTGCGTGGGCGGCAAAATCTTACGTCCGCCCAGATGATCATAGAGGAAAAGTCCCAACCGAATGAGCCACGCGGGCCTTCGTCCCTTCATCCACGGCATTACGACATTCAACAACCGTGAGGTCGGTGTCGCACCCTCGAACCGCATCGAGGCGTGATACGGCAACACAAACCGCATCGGCCATGAAATGTGCGGCATCGCCTGCAAGAGCGTCTCGCGTTCAATCAGGGCCTCGCGAACCAAACGGAACTCAAAATACTCAAGATACCGCAGACCACCGTGGAATAGCTTGGTCGATGCAGAGGACGTGGCCGATGCCAGATCCCCCTGCTCTGCCAGAACAACCGACAGACCACGACCCGCGGCATCACGGGCAATCCCGCAGCCATTGATCCCGCCGCCAATGATAAACAGGTCATGCATCTGATCAGTCATCCTTGCCCCCAAACGTCAGCCGAACGCCAACACCCCCAGCATCACGAATATTGCTAAGAACGCTGTCAGTGACGCGACCAAACCAACGGCCCCACCGCCAACCTTCTGCAAATCCTGAAGCGATGTCTTCATCCCGACCGCAGCTACAGCCGTAATCAAACAAGCACGTGACAGCTGATTGGAATATTCAATCAAAGCTATAGGGAAAACGTGGAGGGAATTCAGCCCCGCCAGCGCAATAAACACGAGTACGAACATCGGTACGATCGGGGGAGCAGTTTCAGCGGGCGCATTTTTCCGCAAGACGAGTGCCCCGACAAAGACGACAGGCGCCAACATCGTCACGCGGAACAGCTTGATCAGTGTCGCAACTTCGCCAGTTTCATCAGACATCGAAAATCCGGCGCCGACGACCTGAGCAACATCGTGGATCGTGCCGCCCAAGAATATTCCAGCCAATCTATCGTCAAAACCAACCAAGGATGCCGAGATAGGATAGACGATCATCGCAACAGTCGATGCGACGGTCACTGAAACCACAGTGAACGTCAGGTTGGTTTCGCTTTTTTCATGTTTAGGCAGAAGGCTCGCCAATGCGAGGGCTGCAGATGCGCCACAAATGGCAACCGATCCTCCCGCCAGAAATCCGAACGCGTAGTCTTTGCCAAAGATACTGGCTGTTAAGATGCCAATGGCGATTGTCAGCACAACACCGAATGCAATCAACACAGCAAAGGTCGGTCCGATTTGCCAAAGCAGTTCAACACTTACTCTGAGCCCCAAGAGGGCTACCCCGATCCGTAGAATAGATTTAGCCGCGAAATTGATACCCTCGCCCATACGAGGGTCGTTTGACAGAAACTGGAACGGTATCCCCAAAAGGATCGCCATCAACATGACAGGCGCGCCGTAATGGTCCGACAAGAATTGCGCCGCCATCGCGACCAATAAGGCCATGAACAAACCCGGCGCGACGCCTTTGGCGCGAGCGGCTGTTAGTAACATGCGAGACCAGTGTCTTGTCGGAATATGTAAAGGGCCGAGGGTGATACAGACAGTTTAACAACAGCTCCAATCTTGACTGATGTCTGTCCAGATTGATGAACCGTCACTGTTTGGCCCGTTGCCAGTTCGCCGAAGACATAGCTTTCCGATCCCAATTGTTCGACTTCGGTGACGGTCAGTGCGAGCGGTCCAGTATCGTCAATCGCCAGATCACGGGGCCTAAATCCCACTTCGACAGCGTCACCAGTGGCAACACCGGCCCGGGTGCGATCGATGTTCAGATGGGTTCCGTCGCTGAGTTTTACGCCACCGTCCGCAATCGTCGCAGTCACAAAGTTCATTGACGGAGATCCGATGAAGCCCGCGACAAATCGGTTCTTTGGCGCATTGAACAGCTCAAGCGGCGTTCCGAATTGTTCAACCTTACCTGCACGAAGCACCGCAATCTTGTCGGCCATAGTCATAGCTTCGACCTGATCATGGGTGACGTAAATCATCGTGTTCCCCAACCGGCGGTGCAGATTGGCAATCTCGCGTCGCATGTTCACACGCAGTTCTGCATCGAGGTTCGAGAGAGGCTCGTCAAACAAGAATACTTTGGGTTCTCGAACCACCGCGCGCCCGATTGCAACGCGCTGACGCTGCCCTCCAGAAAGCTGGCCGGGTCGACGATCTAGGTAGTCTTCGATCTGCAGCATACGTGCTGCGTCCTCTACCCGCTTTGCGATCTCGGCTTTCGGCGTATGCAGGTTTTCGAGGCCAAAACTCAGGTTCTTTCTCACCGACATATGAGGATAGAGAGCATAGGATTGGAATACCATTGCCAGCCCACGCTGCGACGCGGGCACATGGTTCACTACTTCCCCATCAATTCGAACTTCGCCGTCCGTGATGCTCTCGAGTCCAGAAATCATGCGCAAGAGCGTAGACTTCCCGCAACCCGAAGGCCCGACGAAGACGCAAAACTCCCCCGAGGCGATTTCCATGTCGATGCCATGAATGACCTCAACCGCACCGTAGTGTTTCACAACTTTGGAAAGGACGAGATCAGTCATTATTTCAGCCCCGTATTGGCGATGCCTGTGGTGATGTATTTCTGGAGGAACACGAAAACGAGCGTGGAAGGCACGAGGCTAACCATGGTCATGGCAAGTCGATAATGCTCTTGGCTCAGGTGTTCACCACGAAACTCCAGCAGGCAGAGTTGGATGGTGTAAGCCTCTTTGGTGGTGGCGATAGCCACAAGAGGAAGAATAAGGTCGTTCCACCGCCAAATGACGGACAGGATCGCGAGAGCAGCAATCGCAGGGAGTGCTAGAGGCAGAATAATACGCCAATAGACCTTCCACTCGGATGCTGCATCCATACGCGCTGCCTCAATCAGCTCATCAGGGATCGACAGCATGTATTGGCGCAACAGGAACACACCGGTTGGTGTTGCAGCCCCCGGAATGATCACGCCCCAAATTGATCCCGACAACCCTGTCGCGTAGACAGCCTTGAACACCCCAACGAGCGTGATGGTCGGTGGCACCATAAGGGTTGCCAAGATCACGATAAAGAACGCGACCTGACCGCGGAATTTATACTTTGCCAATGCAAAGGCAGCCATCGAGTTGATCAACAACGTTAGAACAGTCGCAATCACAGTGACTAAGACGGAATTGGTGAAACAGGTGGCAAAGTTGACGTTCACACCAAACGCGCGCCCTATAACCGGATCTGTGAAGTTTTCCCAACTCGGATCGAGGGTTCGCCGCATGGTGATGGACGCCGTATCCAAACGCACAACATCATCATTGCGGTTGTTGACATATCGCGCAGGCGTGAAGTCTCGGGTTGCTTTGAAGTTGGAAATGCCGAACTCCGTTTCCACGCCCGTCACTGGGTCAGGTGCCGTGACCAAAACCTGCAACGCAAGCCGCGCTGGTTCGTATGGTTCGAGGTTCAGATATTCGGACAAGAGGCGGACGTCTTCGGTGTTGAGAGACGTCAACACACCATCCAGATCGTATTCGCCGCGCGCGCTGGCTGACATCGACGGATAGCGAACGATCCATTCCGGCAAATTCTTCGCTTCGATCAGATCCCGAACGAGCGACGGAACCTGACCTAGGTGCGACCGCAGCGCATAGAGGTCACGACCTTCAAAACCGCTCAGGAATTCTGAGACATCCCGCGCAGCGCGTTCGTCGTCGGACAGGTCACCCCAATTCAATACCCACTGCGGCAAATCTGGGATGAAGAAGATCTGGTTTCCGTCTGGGTAAGACACCGTTGCCCGTGCAACGGTTTCGAACGACGTCGGCAGAAGCGACAGATCCTGTTTTTCCAGCTGCGACGAGGACTTCAACGAATTGAGCGCCAGCCACGCCACCGGCAAGAGGATCAGCAACACCCCAGACAGCAGATATGCATAGGTCAGATAATCGAGCCAATTCGCCCGCTGTCCGCCCGCTTTACGCGTTAGAAAAGTGGTTACTGCGTTCATGCTTTGCTCGATTTCGACGAAAGGTAAACTTGGAGAAGGGAGAGGAAGATCAAGACAATCGCGACCAAGAGCGATGCCATCGCCGCAATCCCCAATCCGTTGGCTGTTGGTTGTCCGCGAAGGCCTGATGCTTCGAAGATGTAACCCACGAGAGAGGTCCACCGAACCGACATGGCGTAAAGCTCTTCAAAGGCTTGGAAGGCTTTAATCAGTGAAAGAACCGTCACGACCAGTAGGGTCGGCGCAAGGAGCGGAATGGTGATCCGCGTCAACTGGCGCCACGCCGACGTTCCGTCCATCTCGGCCGCCTCATAGACATCACGGGGGATTGCCTGCAGTCCAGCGAGGAGGATCAACATATAAAATCCAAGGTGCGCCCATGTGTAGACAAAAACGGACCAGAACATTGTCCAAGATGGGTCCGTCAGCCATTGGATCGGTTCATCAATCCAGCCCCACATCATTAAGGTTTGCGACAGCACACCTTGCCGTTTCAGGATCAGAGACCACAAGAAGCCGACAACCACTGGCGACAGCATTACTGGGTAGAAAAAGACTGCTCGCCAGAACCCGCGGGCTACAATTTTGCGGTTCAGCGCCAAGGCAGAAATCAAAGCAACCGCGATCATGATTGGCACTTGGAACACGACAAATGTGGCTGTCGCGTAGACGGCACCAAGGAATTTATCGTCTTCGAGGTTGGGTGCGCCCGTATCGATCTGTGTCTCAGACAGCAAACGACGCAAGTTATCTAGCCCCGCCCAATCGCGTTCTGAAAACAAGATTGACTGGCCTTCGGTGACCGAGAAGCCGAAGTTGATAAACATGGGCGCAAAGGTAAATGCCCCAAAGATCAACATATTAGGCAAGAGAAACAAGTATGGGAGCCCCGTTGCGCCTGCCAGCTTCTGTGTCATCTCAATCGGCCAGCCAATCACGCTGACTGCACGGTCCCACAAGGGGCCAGTTGGGCGCAAGAGCGCCCAACCGATGAGTAAATAGACCAGCAGATAAAGTGGCCATGGGGCACCCGCAAACGCGGCGTGAAGCGCCTCTGTCATACGAATGCCTCCGCTGGGTTATTCTGCGATCTTCGCGGCAACATCCGCGTCGATGGCAGCCAGTGCTTCGTCCAAGGTCATCTCGCCTGTGATGGCTTTGGTGATGTAATCAGGGATCACACCATAGATGACAAAGTTCTTAGCGTAGCCTTGGAAGGTATAGGCCTGCGGTGTGGTCTGAGCCGCCTTACCTGCGTTTGCCGCAAAGACCGACAAAGCCGCAGCGACTGCAGGAGACGCATCCGCATAATCAATACCAGATTCCTGAAGGCCCTGATGCGCAGTGATGTTCTTTGTCTGCGCAGCAAATGCCGCTGCGTTTTCTTCGGCAGCAAGGAAGTCGATCAATGCAGCAGAAGCCTCAGGCGACTTGGTCGATTTGAACGCTACAACAGCAGCACCACCGGGCATTGCGCCACAGCCACCATCACCACACGGCGCAGGGACAGCTTTCCAGTCGAAATCAGAGATGTTCTCAGCATAGCTGTTGATCATCCACGAACCCGACATATGCATAGCAACGTCACCCGACTGGAACAGCGGAGCCGCGTTGCGATACTGAGTGCCCTCGCCTGCCGGCCAACCCTCTGCGGGCATAAGACCACTCTGGTGCCAGCCTACAAAGACCTCTGCGTATTTGCGGAAGCCGTCGTCAACGAGGATCGGGTTGCCGCTATCATCAAAGAACTTTGCGCCATAGCTGAACGCTGGACCAGCCCAGCGGTGTGCCGTGCGGTCCATTGCAAGACCTGCAGTGATGCCAGTTGCCTCTTTGACCTCCAACAGAGCAGCCGCCCAGTCATCCCAGGTCGCGCCGTCACCCGGCATGTCGACGCCCGCATCCTCAAAGAGGGATACGTTCACGAACGGACCAGTCACGGTGAGCTGCGTCATCCAGCCGTAAATGCCCTGATCGGCACCACCGGGTTGACGGAACCACGGCAGTGTTGCGCCATAGGATGCTTCCCATGCCGCGCCATCTACATAGGGTGCGAGATCAAGGTAGTACTGGTTCAAACCGCCAAGGTTTGTAACCCGTGCAACGTCAGGCGCCGCATCTGTTTGAAGCTGGTTTTCCAATTGGTCACGGATGACATCGTAACCAACCGTTTCCAATTTCACGGTGTGGCCGGTCTGTTCGGTAAACGCAGGCAGCATGCCTGCAATCACGTCACATTCGTTGGCGTCTTGGTAGCATAGAAAAGTAATCTCATCTGCCCACGCAACAGATGCGCCAGCAAAAAGAGCAATCGACATAGCCGTCGAAGCTGTCAGTTTTTTCATAGTTTCCTCCCGTTTGGTTGCTCTGGACACTGCGCGCCCATCACTCTTTTGTCCGGATACCCGCCCCTCCTCGGGCTATTGGGTCACAATCCGGTTCATCTTCCCTTTGAAAAAGCCCAGCCCGTCGCCTTCCTCCACAAAGGCCGCGCGCAGCACTCTTCCAACAATTATGTCATGATCTCCTCCGTCATGAACCGCGTATTGACTGCACTCGAACCGAGCAAGACAGCCATCGATCAAAGGCACACCTTCGGAGTTTTCGACCAAATCAAGTCCAGACAGCGCATTCATATCTTTAGCGACGCGCCAGCACAGATCGTCCTGATCCGCGGCCAGAATGTGGATCGCGAAATACTTTGCATTCAAAAAGTACTGCGAGCGTTTCGACGACTTTTGTGGAGACCACAGCACCAATGGCGGCTCCATTGAGACCGAAGCGAAACTGTTCGCTGTGATCGCGATTGGTCCCTCATCCGTGCCGACTGTCACGACAGTCACACCCGTTGCGAACCGCCCAAAGGCATCGCGCAACGAACGCTGTGTTTGCTCACTTGGAACGAAATGCTGGATTGTTTTGGTCGGCAAAAGTTCGGTCATGGAACCTCCTGCCCCAACGCCGCCTCGTAGAGAGAGAACCAAGTCGGGCGATCCAACTCAACCCTCAGGGCTTCTGAAATCGTAGCAATCCGTCCCAGACTATTCGTGCCAAGGACTGGCAAAATGTTAGCGGGATGACGCAACAGGAACGCGATGGCGACCGCCGCGCGATCGACACCCTGTGCAGAAGCGATCGCATCGAGACGCTGCCCCAAAAGACCACCATCTGACATCAAAGCCCCGCCACCCAGAGGCGACCACGCCATGATCGGCTGACCGTGCTGTTGGTGGAACGCTACATCGCCGTTCGTAAAGGGCGAGACTGCAGACAGAGACACCTCGATCTGGTTCGTCACCAACTGGGTCTTCATGCCCGATTGCAGTAACTGCCAATCCCAAGGGCGGAAATTCGACACGCCAACTGCGCGGACCTTTCCGCTCTTGACGACTTCATCCAGCGCCATGCCGGTTTCGTGGTGATCCATCAGAGGATCAGGACGATGGATCAGCAAGAGGTCGATATGATCGATCCCCATCGCTTTTAGCGAAAGATCAACCGATTTCAGAATGTGAGCACGCGACGTATCGTAGTACTTAACCGGAGCATTCTCGTAGCGACCAACGGGCGCCACGATATCGCATTTGGTGACAATCTCCATCTGATCACGTAGCGAATGATTAGCGCGCAAGGCTGCGCCCAAGACGTCTTCGGTTGTGTAGCCACCGTAGATGTCGGCCTGATCAAACGTGGTGATCCCTTGCTCTAAGCACGACTGGATCTTGGCCTCGACGTGGCTCACCGACGTATCGGCATCATCAGCCAAACGCCACATGCCATAAATCAGGCGGCTAAACGTAAGGTCAGGGGCGATATCAACACGCGGCATCATCAGCGGCGCTCTCCAATTCCGAGTGGGGTTGCTGGGGTTGACGCTGGAACGCGGCCATAGGCGTGAGGAAGGGAACAGGTTTTCATCTGCGGTAGAACACGCGAGCCGAAGTGTTTGGCTTCGTCCAAATGCGGATAACCCGACAGAACAAACGCGCGGATGCCCATCTTTTGATAAGCTTCTAGCTTGCTCAGCACCTGATCGGTCGATCCGACAATCGCTGCCCCGCAGCCTGAGCGGGCACGACCAACACCCGTCCAGAGGTTCTGTTCGATGTAGCCATGATCGTCTGCGATTTCACGGTTTTTGGCCTGATGGCTCACACCTAGAGATTTCGCGTCCTGCGCACGATTGCGAATGGCTGTGCCCTTGTCGTCATCCAGCTTTGACACGATGTAATCAGCATACTCGCGAGCCTCGGCTTCGGTGTCTCGCACGATGACATGCACGCGCAGACCGTAGTCCAGCGTCCGTCCATAGCGGTCAGCCACGGCGTGAACGGCTTTCATACGTCCTTCGATTTCTTCCATTTTTTCGGGCCACATCAGATACACATCACAATGTTGTCCACATAGCTCGAGCGCATCAGGCGAGTAGCCCCCGAAGTACAAAAGCGGGCCACCGGTTTGATAAGGACGTACCGGATCGGTCGTCATGCCCGTGAAATTGTAAACGTTGCCCGCGTGATTGATTTCGTCTTGGGTCCAAGCCTGTTTGAGAATTTCAACGACTTCGCGGGACCGCTGATAACGATAGCTGCTATCCGCAACTTCGCCAGGAAAGTCCGACGAAATGATGTTTACCGTCAAACGACCTTCGAGCATGTGATCAAGCGTCGCAATCGTGCGAGCGAGCATGATCGGTTGCATTTCCCCGCATCGCACAGCGGCCAGCATATTGATCTTGGACGTGATCGGAGCACAGCCCGCAACAAAGCTCAGCGTGTCCTGTCCGACTTGATAGGAGGACGGACACAGGATGTTACGGAACCCCTGCTCTTCGGCGGTTTTTACGATTTCAGAACAATGCGCCCACGAAGACCGCAGCGATCCATCCGGAACGCCAAGGAATTGATAATCATCCGAACACAGCGCCGCGAACCACGACACTTCGACTGCATCCAGATCTTCGGATGTAACGGGAACAACACCCATGACCAACTCCCCTGTTTTGGCGCTCCAGTCATGCTGCCCCTCTCCTCAGAAACCGCTTGACTTTCTTTATCGCTAACAGTGTCTTTGATCTGGATCAATGGTGTATCAATTTTTTATCGGACACAATGCCGCAGACCATCTACTCAAAGAGCGAGGCCTCCAGCGGGCTGCCAATTTATGTCCAGATCAGCGAAGTGCTGATCCGCGAAATTGCGTCCGGACGCCTGATTGACGGCACCCGTTTGCCACCCGAACGCGAGCTCGCCAAAGAGCATTTCACCACCGTCCGAACACTCCGCAAGGCATTGGATATATTAGAAAATAAGGGGCTTATCGAGCGAATCCAAGGTTCGGGAAACTATGTCCGATCGAGCCAGAATGTCGATAGCGTCTACTCTATGTTCCGGCTCGAATTGCGGACAGGTGGTGGTCTTCCTACTGCGCGGATTTTATCCGTAGATGACCTTAGGAAACCGAACGATTTACCAGAATTCGGCCAGTCAGACCGTGCCAATCGCATTCGGCGACTGAGGTATCTCAATCGTGTACCAATCGCTGTCGAAGAGATTTGGCTGGACGGCTCGGCGGGTCGAATCAAGGCCACTGAACTCTCTGATTCACTCTACCGCTACTACAAGATGCAGCTAGGGTTTTGGATTTCGAGAGCGGAAGACTCGGTCGGTGTGGATTCGGTCCCCGATTGGTCTCCGAACGAATTTCCCAAGCCCATCGGCACCCCCATCGGATTTATCGAACGGTTTAGCCACTCCGAACAGGTCGGCACCGTCGAATTCTCACGCACTTGGTTTGACCACACAACGGCGCGCTACGTGCAGCGCCTGAAATAGGGAGAGGACATGTCCACCACCACGCACTACGGCATCATCGGCTGCGGCATGATGGGTCAGGAACACCTCCGTAATATCGCGCTCTTGCCCGATACGAAGGTGTCCGTAATCTTTGAGCCTGACACAGGCATGCAAGCAGAGGCCGCGAAATTCGCACCCGATGCCAAATTTGTCGATAGTATCGACGCGCTTTTGGAGGCCGAGCACCTCGATTGTATTCTGATTGCAAGCCCAAACTTCCGTCATATCGAGCAGCTCGAGATGATTGGCGCAAAGCGGCCTGTACCAATTCTCGTGGAAAAGCCGCTCTTCACCGACCCAGACCACCTTGCGCGTCTAAACACGTTTATCGAAACATATCCCGCACCAGTTTGGGTCGCGATGGAATATCGCTACATGCCACCAGTCGCTGCACTTCTGGAGTGCTTGGACGACGCGACTGGCGGAGTAAAAATGCTAACCATTCGTGAACACCGTTTTCCGTTCTTGGAAAAGGTGGGGGATTGGAACCGCTTTAATCGCTACACAGGCGGCACCTTCGTCGAGAAATGCTGCCACTTCTTTGACCTGATGCGCCTCGCGATACAGTCTGAACCGATCCGCGTGATGGCGTCAGGTGGTCAGGATGCCAACCACCTCGAAGAATCCTATGCAGGTGAAACGCCTGATATCCTCGACAATGGCTATGTGATTGTCGATTTCGCTAACGGCGTGCGCGCAATGCTGGAACTCTGCATGTTCGCCGAAGGGTCGCGATATCAGGAAGAAATTTCCGCCGTCGGACCCGCTGGCAAAGTAGAGGCGCTGGTGCCGGGACCGGGACGGTTCTGGCCCGAGCATTTGGGCGAGCCGCCGATCCCCCAACTGATCGTCAGTCCTCGTGCACCAAAGGGTCCTGAATTGCGCGAAATACCTGTCGATCCGACGTTGCTAGAAGCTGGAGATCATAACGGATCGACCTTCTACCAACATCAGAAATTCCTTGAACTCGTCCGTGGCGAACGGAACGCTCCGGAGGTGAGTTTGAACGACGGGAAAATGGCTATCTTGATGGGAATGGCGGCACAAATCTCTATGCGTGAACATCGAACTGTTTCACTGACCGAAATCATGGGCACTTAACCTACACCTTGTGAATTGCGGTCAGGTTTCTCACCTGACCGCATTTACAGTAAGCTGCGGCGGGAACGAACACCGGCCATCCCGCCGCAACGTTTTAGATGCGAGTTTTTGGCGCAGCTTCACGATCTGAATCGCCTGAATTAGGTTCCCCTTTCGGTTCGATCAGAAGTACCTTCACCTCGGATTCTGCCCTCGGTCGATGAACCACGCCTTTGGGCACAACAAACAATTCACCCGCCTTTACAGTGCGCGACGGTTCCCCTTCGATATCCATCTGCATCTCACCTTCCAGAACATAGAAAAAGTCATCGGTGTTGTCGTGTTTGTGGAATGGATACTCACCCATGAGCTTTACCACCATGATCTCGTTTTCGTTGTAGTCAGCGACAACATGCGGGTCCCAATGCGTTGAGAATTGAGATAATTTCTCTGCGAGATTTACTGAATTCATTGACGATTTCCTTCTAATTGGTGTTCCAATATACTTTCGAAGCTGGTGAGGGACTTTCCATCCAAAACGAACGACGATCCAAGGATATAACATCACAAGACTTGACGCCGGGTCTTGAACGATCGTGCGCGACGGATTGGGTCGTGACCGCTCCTTGGCAAACTGGCATCCAGAGGATCGAGGCTTATTTCTCTGGCGAGGCCTACGCCCCGCATCGCCATGATACCTATTCGATTGGCTACACAATTAAGGGCGTCCAAAGCTTTGACTATCGTGGTGCTCGTAGTGACAGTGTCGCAGGCCAAGTGATTGTTCTTCATCCCGACGAAATTCATACGGGCGAGGCGGGGACAGAAGCTGGCTTTCACTACCGAATGCTATACGTCGAACCTTCGTTGGTGCGCGACGCTCTGGCGGAGCGCGCAAGTGCACTTCCGTTTCTGCGTGACGCTGTTCTAACTGATCCACTGTTGATGCGAGCTATCCATGCCGCGTTTACCGATATGGACAGGTCTCTTGAAACGGTCGCGATGGATGAATTGACAGTGTTGCTGGCGGATGGGTTGATTGCGAATGATGCATCCGCTCGTCGAACGACCCGGTCTTTGATCGACTTTAATGCCACCCGTCGCGCCAAAGAATACTTGGAAAGTAACCTTAGCGAGGCTGTTCAATCGGAGGAGCTAGAAAAAATCACTGGTTTGGACAGGTATGCGCTGTCGCGCCAGTTTCGGAGAGCCTATGGAACAAGTCCGTATCGGTATCTGACAATGCGCCGACTAGATCAGGCGCGTGGCGACATTGCAGCTGGTGTACCTCTGATCCAAGCGGCTCTTCGTGCAGGATTTTCTGATCAAGCGCACATGACACGGCAATTCAAAGCAGGCTTTGGGATTTCACCGGGTCAGTGGCGACGATTGGTTCAAAAAACCAATAATTGATCAAAGCCAACCTTCGTTTGATCGTCACAAAGGCCGCCGCATGACCGCACTGTGCCTACGTTATTCGATACAATACGATACACCACGTCAGTCCTGCCCGATTTTGACATTGCACTTGTCAAAATGACATGCATAATGTCAATATGAAAGCAGAACAACTCCACCAACTGATTTGGATGTCACGCCCCTTGATGCAAGCTGCGGAAGGCTGCGTTGAAAATGGCTTGACTGGCACCAACCTTACCGTCCGTATGCGCGCCGTTCTCGAAATACTGCACAAGTACGGAGAGCAGACCGTGCCGGAACTTGCGGCAAGGCTCGATATCCAGCGGCAATACGTCCAAATCATGTGCAACGAAACGCTGACCTCAGGTTTCATTGAGCAACGTCCAAATCCCCGCCATAAGCGTTCGCCTATCCTGACGTTGACCAATCAGGGCAGCGCGCTCATCGAAGATATCCTTTCTAAAGAGATGCAGATCATGCAGGAAATGAGCGAAGACCTCAGCACGGAAGATATTGCAACCGCACTTAAGGTTATACTTTCTGTGGTGGACGGTTTGCAAAAACGGACCGGAGAACGAAAATGACAGCAGGGTATATTATTGGTGCTGCGGTCCTTCTCCTCATACTTTGGCTCGGCAATGGCATAAGACGCATTGGCTCAGTCAGTGTCGGGGAACCCATAGGGCGACGTAGCGGATCAGCCCTCCTGCTGATTGATCTTCAATCCGTTTTCTGGGATCGCGGCCCCTATTCGGACACTTCAAAGCAATCTGCTGCCGACGTCATTCTTGAGGAGGTCGCAGCGGCTCGGGCACAGAACCATCCTGTTATTGCGGTCCGTCAGGAATGGTCGATCCCTTCAACAAAATTCTTGGCGAAGCTCACGATGAAAGGCCAGGCGCTAGAAGGCAGTGAAGGGACAGAACTCGCGAGGCCATTCGCGTCGTGTCCTGAACATGTGATTGTAAAGCGTTTGCAGGATGCATTTGAAACAGGCGAGCTTGATGCTCTTTTAGAGCGTCTTAACGTCGGCTCGCTGCGTCTCGTTGGTCTGGATTTAAACTATTGTGTGCAAAAGACAGCGCTGGCCGCCAGACACAGAGGCTATGACGTCACCGTCATTAAGCATGGAACTCTCGCGGTTGGACCAACTGACGTTTCTGAAATGCGGATGTCGTCGGCCGGTGTCGTCTTTTCCTGAGCGGGCATTAGTATTAGAAAGTGACCAGAAGAAACTGCCCGCTCTACTGACCCGCTCTGGAGAAGTGACCCCACAGTCCGCCCAACCTAGCGAAGGGCTGGTTGCCATGTAGCGACAGATAGCACCCCCAGATTATCTGATAAATATCAATGCAATCTGGGGATTAGCGCTTTATCGGACCGCTGATGGGACCCCTTAGGGCCACTGAATTAACCGTGCAGCGCCTCAATTGCGTCAGTCAGTGTGACGGCGCCGAGCAATTCACCAGCCCTGTTCACCACGCCAACCGTTTGATCTGGTGCTTGCGCAAGGGGGGATAGCGCTTCGTCCAAAACCGTCGCGCCACGCAAGGTTGGCCCATCAAAGCTCGCCACTGGTTTCGCCAAGGCACGCAGTTGGATGACCTTTGCGCGGTTAATATCCTTGGTGAAGTCGGCGATGTAGTCGTCCGCAGGTTTGAGCACAATTTCCTGCGCGTCACCCTGCTGGATCATTGATCCGTCCCGAAGGATGGCGATGTTTTCACCAAGGCGGAGTGCCTCATCCAGATCGTGAGTGATGAAGATGATCGTCTTATGCAGTTCTTCCTGAAGTTCGAGAAGGATCGACTGCATATCAAAACGGATCAACGGATCGAGCGCGCTGAAGGCTTCGTCCATCAGGAGGATTTCTGCGTCCGTCGCCAATGCTCGGGCCAGACCGACACGCTGTTGCATACCGCCCGATAGCTGCCCTGGGTAATGGTCCTCGTAGCCAGTCAATCCAACCCGATCGATCCAGTGACGTGCACGTTTGGTCGCTTCGTCTTCGGGGACGCCTTGGATGTTCAGGCCATAGGCGACGTTTTCGCCAATTCGACGGTGCGGCAGAAGACCGAATTTCTGGAACACCATCGACGTCTTTTTCCGACGTAGGTCGCGCAGTTGGGTTTCGGACATCGCCAAAACGTCTTCGCCGTCGATCAGGATTTCCCCGCCCGTGGGTTCGATCAATCGATTGATGTGTCGGATCAGGGTGGATTTCCCAGATCCCGAAAGCCCCATCACCACCTGAATTTGCTTTTCAGGGATTTCGAGCGACACGTTGTCGATCCCAAGAACGTGGTTATGCTGGTCTAGAAGGTCCGATTTGGACAATCCTTTTTGGACCAGCGGCAACATTTTTTCGGGCGATTTGCCGAAGATTTTGTAGAGATTTTTAATGCTGACTTTGGTCTCAGTCATTGCCGTGCCCCTGTCGATATGCCTGTAGACGTTTACCGTAGCTCTGCGTGACGCGGTCAAAGATGATAGCCAATGCAACGATGGCGAGGCCGTTCATCAGGCCCAGCGCGAGGTATTGGTTCGAGATTGCGCGCAGCACAGGCACACCGAGGCCTTTGACACCAATCATCGAGGCAATCACAACCATCGACAGTGCCATCATGATGGTCTGGTTGATGCCAGCAAAAATATTTGGCAGGGCCAGCGGCACCTGAACCCCCAGCAGTTTCTGCCGCGGTGACGCGCCGAACGCATCGGCCGCTTCGAGCACGTCTTTGTCCACCAAACGAATTCCGAGATTTGTCAGGCGAACGATTGGCGGAAGCGCGTAGATGCAGACGGCCAAAAGGCCGGGAACCTTGCCGATGCCCAAGAGCATCACGACAGGGATCAGATAAACGAATGACGGGATGGTCTGCATCACATCAAGGATGGGCGTGATGATGCCTTGTGTGCGGTCAGATCGGGACATTAGGACGCCCAGCGGAATCCCAACCACGATGCACACCAGTGTCGCGACCGAGATGATCGCGAGCGTGGCCATCGTGTCTTCCCACATGTCGAAAATGCCGATCACAACAAAGGCCGCGACGGCTCCGATCGTCACCTTCCACGACCGTGAACCCAGCCACGACAGGCCACCGACGATCAACAGAATGATCGGCCACGGTGCCGCCAAGAGCAGCTTTTCCAGCCAAATTAGAAATTGCAGAAGCGGGTCGAAAAAGTTTTCGAGTGCTTCGCCATACGCGCGAGAGAACGCTTTGAACGTCTCATCAACCGCCTGTTTCATGCCGCTCAATGTGCGGCGGCCAAGTGCGGGAAATTCCAGCAAGAATTCCATTCTGTGTCCTTAGTCCCAAATTATACCCATGAATGGGAAACGGGGGGCACAGGCCCCCCGCATGTTTTCGTCTATTCAGTGATCAAAGTTCAGACTTGATGCCTTCGGCAGCTTCGGCGCTGACCCAACCGCTCCACAGGTCTTCGTACTCTTCGAAGAAGTAGTAAGCAGCATCTTCGCCAGTGGCCTGATTTTCGGTCATGTAAACGAGCATGGCGTTCATGACCTCACCCGGGAACACACGTGTGCCGAGGTAATCAACAGCCAAGCCGCCCTCTTTCATCAGGCGATCGGTGATGACCGAGTGCACTTCGGACTCGGTGTAGGACGTCGGCTGCGGATCGAGGCATTCCTGTTCGGGCTTCACGATACAGCCGTCCCAGTTTTCAGAACCACCCCACGGGGTTTCCCAGTCCAACATCTGGAGCTGGTATTTGCCGATCACCGCAGTCGGCGCCCAGTAGTAGCCAAACCAATATTCGCCGCGCTCAACCGCTTTGGCGATGGACCCGTCAAGGCCAGCTGCGGAACCCGGATCAACCAATGTCCAGCCTTTTTCTTCCATGTCAAAGGCACGGAACAGGCTGGCGTTCGACAGCTGGCAACCCCAACCCGCAGGGCAACCCATGAACGCACCGAGCGATTCATCTTCGGCGTAAGGGAAGAACTCTGGGTGTTCGAGGAGTTGCTCGACAGTAGTAATTTCAGGGTGATCAGCTGCGAATTTAGGATCGACCCACCAACCTTCGCCGAGCCCATCAATCGGGCCGCCATTGACGGAATGCAGACGCCCTTCGGCCATTGCAGCGGCCAGCGGATCCCGAACAGCATTGATCCAGAGTTCGCCAGCTACGTCAGGCTGACCCTTTTCATTCATAGATGCAAAAGTAGTCGTCGTTGCACCCGGGATAAGTTCGACATCACAGCCGTAGCCCGCTTCGAGAACGATTTTATCGACGTTTGCCATGAACTCGGCCGAAGCCCAGTCCATTTCTGCCATAGTCAGCGAGCCACATTCTTCGGCCATTGCCGCATTTGCAAAGCCCGCGGTGAGTCCGATGGCAGCGATTGTGCTAAGTGTCTTGAATTTCAACGGTCCAGTCTCCCTGGTCATATTTCATTTTGAAGGGTCGCCGTTACGGCCCCTCTTGAGACGAAGTCGAAATGCTGCAGATGCAAAAATACGACCACGCATGTCGCAAACAGAACATACGCTGATCCGTATGTAAACTGACTTTCCCAAATGAACTTGTTCAGCCAACACTGGAGGGAGAGCGCTACCCAAATGCCCTCGAGCAGAACTGCCCCTTACTATAGCGATATTGGCAGGACAGCGGCTGCACCTTCTGTGGCTAAATCCCCTCGATTGACCGACAGTTCATCGGCGTTTGGCTCGGATGTTTTTTGCTTCGAACGCCGTCACAGAAAATAGACCATGGAAGTGACGTCGTTTTTCGGTGTATCCGAGGGTTCCTTTGCAAGAGCCCATATCCATGACCATCACCCACCTCGTTACGCACTCTGGCGGCTTTCATGCCGACGAACTTCTGTCGTCTGTCATCCTGACCCGCTTGTACCCACAAGCCGAACTGGTGCGGAGCCGTGATGAAACGTGGATCACCCCTGCCCCGTCGAAAATCATCTACGATGTGGGCCGCGACTATGACGCTGTCGCGCAGATTTTTGACCACCATCAGCGCCCGAACCCATTGCGCGACGACGGTCAGCCTTACAGCTCATTCGGTCTGATTTGGGCACAGTATGGGCGCGACTACCTCGCGGCAATGGATGTTCCCGACACGATGATCGAGGAGGTGTTCGCCAGCTTTGATAAGAGTTTCGTCCTGCCCATCGATCTTTTGGACAATGGTGCCGTCGCGCCTTCGGTTGCAGGACCGCTCTCGGGCCTTACGCTTCCTGTGCTCCTCGAAAGCTTGAAGCCCATATTCGACGACCGTTCCCCAACAGCAGACGATGATGCATTCCGCTCGGCCCTTCCCATCGCACGCGCCTTCGTCGAAGCCCGCATCCAGAACGTCGTCGCAAAATACCGAGCCGAAGCGATGGTCCGTGACGCGATAGAAAAAGCGGGGACTTCAAAGGTGCTCGAACTGCCAATGGGCATGCCATATCGATCAGCCGTCGAGAAAGCCGGCGCGGATCACTTGCTCTTTGTGATCCATCCACGCGATGACGATTGGGCGATTAACGGAATCAAAATGTCGGCTGACACCTTTGACCAACGCGCCGATCTACCCGCCGCTTGGGCTGGATTGACTGATGAAGCGCTCGAACTCGCGTCAGGTGTCAAAGGCGCGAAGTTCTGCCACAACGCACGCTTTATCGCCGTGGCCAACAGTTATGAGGCCATTCAGAAAATGGCTGCCATAGCGGTGGCAGAGGCCGAAAAGACAATCGGCCTCTAATCCGCCTCACACTTTGGGGATGTGGATATCGCGGGCGAGCCGTTTCAACGCGGCAGTCCGGTAGGATGCGTTTGGTGCGCCATAGCCCGCATACTCAACTTTGCGCTGGATAATTTCGAAGAAGAAGCCATTGCCGTATGGGGGGCTATAAAGCTGATAGTAGGCCCCTTTTTATCCTCGTCATAGAGGATGTTCACGGCCTTCAAGAGAGCAATTTCTTCTGCGTTTAGAGACCCACGTGCATTCTGATCGGCGAAATAGTTTTCAAAGATCAGAAGTGTCAGCGACGGCGCGCTGGTCGGCGACGGACATAACAGTCGAAAGACGCATCCGAACTTTGACTTATGCGAGGGTAAGGAGCATAAATTTTCCTCCGTTTATATGCCAGTGCTTCTATGTAGGCAGATGAAGCATCAGGAGGGATGCTGACAAATAAAAAATCTAAATCAACAGGCGATATTCACTTTGTATGTAAATTCGTTATAAATCTTATTTTGCGAAAATAATCGATTATAACATCTCAAGCGCCGCACTGTGACCATCGGCTCACTTTGCGAAAATTTGGAGGCTATGCGCCACACCGCCGTCGATATGAGCACGCAAGACGGATTCTGCCGTGTCGGCATCTCTATTCAGCGCGGCATCAAGCAGGGCCTTATGTTCAGCACTCGCGACATCGCCACGGTATGTCAGAAGGCGCATTTGGTAGCGGAGGTATTTGTCGAAAACGATGCCGTGGACTTGCAACAGTTCGGTCGAACCACAGGCGGAAATCAGCGCCTGATGGAACTCCCAGTCATATTGCTTCCATGCTTCACGTGCGCTGTCATCACCTGACTGCATACGCTTTTCCATCTGGGACAGCTTGTAATGCGCCGAAATAACATGCGCCTCCCAATCCGTTGTCCCTTCCGCCAGTGACTGCCGAAGAGCGTAGCACTCCAATAGAATGCGAAGGTCCGCGATTTCCTTGAGGCCTTCCTTGGAAATGGGCGCCACAATGTGACCGCGCTTTCCTTCGGCGACAACAAAGCCTTCAGAGACGAGACGGTTCAGGATCTCGCGTAGCGTCGGGATCGACGCGCCATAGGTTGCCTTGAGGTGAGAAAGCCGAATTTTCGAATTAGCATCCAAGCGACCAAAAACGATGTCGTGACGCATTACGCGGTAAATATCGTCCCCAAGTTTGCTCATGAAAATCTCTAACTCTACGCCTTCCCTCAGACGAGCGGAGGATAAACAGGTAATTGGGAAGTGCAACAGACTTGACCTAAATCGATTATATTCCGATGGTCAGGTCTAACTAAAGGCAAAAAAATGCTCCACGATACGCTTCAAGACCCGTCCAAACTAACCCGTGCAAGCCGCGTCTCAAACGAGATACGCGACGCTATTATTGCGGGCAAAATGAGGCCCGGAGCGAAGGTGAACCTTGATCACCTCCGCGAAGAATACGGCGTATCGCTGTCACCGATCCGAGAAGCGATTTCCAGATTGGTTGCTGATCGGCTCGTTGAATTTGAAGACAAAAAGGGGTTCAGGATCGTCCCTCTTGGCATGGCAAACTTGCTGGAGATCACTCGTCTACGTGCGGACCTCGAAGCTCTCGCTCTTAAACACGCGATAGCGATAGGAACGCTTGAGTGGGAAAGCAAAATTCCAGCTGCGATCCACCACATGAATAATACCACGGGGACCAATCAGACGGCCGCACACGACCTGTTCCACACAAGTCTGATTCGTGGATGTGCGATGCCGATGCTACGCGATTTGTGCGTCATGCTTGGCAATCTCCACAAACGATACGCCAATATCCTGAACTATGATGGAGCAGGACGGGACATGGCTGGCGAACACGCCGCGATTGCTGACGCGGCTCTCGCCCGAGATGCGGAACTCGGCCCAACCCTGCTCGCCCGACATATCGAACGCACGGGCAACGACCTAAGCGCTCTATTCGAAAAACGCGCCAAAGATTTCAAGTGAGGAGAACACCATGTCCAAAACCGTCTACATTCTGAACGGTCCGAACCTAAACCTATTGGGCAAACGGCAGCCGGAAATTTACGGTCGCGACACCTTGGACGATGTCGAAGCAAACTGCTCTGCAGTGGCGACTGCTGCTGGCTTTGCCGTGAAGCTACTGCAATCTAACTACGAAGGTCAGATCGTCGACTGGATCCACGAAGCCCGCGAACAAGCGGCCGCAATCATCATCAACCCAGGTGCGCTGACCCACTACTCCATTGCGGTTCTCGACGCGCTGAACACATTCGAAGGTCCCGTTATCGAGGTCCACATTAGCCAAGTGCACAAACGTGAGTCCTTCCGCCACCATTCGTATGTCAGCATGCGCGCTGACGCTGTGATGGCTGGCTTCGGGATCAACGGCTACACACTTGCAACCAGCCATGTTGCAACACTGATCTAAAACTAAAAACGCGGCGCTAGAGGTAATCCAGCGCCGCGTTTTCATTGTCATTTGAGTAAGTTGAAGGCCACCGCGACCAAAAGAATTGCAGTATCGGCGCAGGTTTGATCGGACGTCGCCATGCGGAAGCAGTGCAGCTGTCCCCCGCTGCCACACTCTGCGCAATTGTGGACCCAACAGACGAAGGCAAAGCATTCGCCAGTAGCTTGGGCGTCAGGTGGCATCCCGATCTTGCGGCTCTTTTTGCAGCGGGCGAGGTTGATGGAGTTGTGCTAGCCGTTCCGAACACCGTTCATGGCGTCACTGCAATGCAATGCGTTGAGGCAGGCATTCCCGCTATTGTCGAAAAGCCCTTCACAACGGATTTAGTTGAAGGACGCAGGGTGCTTGCCGCCGCCAAAGCCGCGGGCCTTCCGCTTTTGACAGGCCATCATCGGCGCTATAACCCGTTGATACGAAAGGCTGTTGAAATCGTTCGAAGTGGCAAACTTGGTCACATCACCACCGTTCAAGCGCAAACGTGCTTCCTCAAACCTGATCACTATTTCGACGTCGATTGGCGCCGCAAGGCGGGCGCTGGCCCAGTTTACCTGAACCTGATCCACGACATTGATCTGCTTAACGCCCTATGCGGTCCGATTACCTCTGTCCATGCGATGGAATCCAATGCGGTTCGTGGGAACGAGGTCGAAGAAACCGCTGTCGTTCTGCTGAAATTTGAAAGTGGCGTTTTAGGCACTGTCAACGTGAGCGACACGGCATCGGCACCGTGGAGTTGGGAACTCACCGCACGAGAGAATGCGCATTATCCCGCGACTAGTGAAAACTGCTATTGGCTCGGTGGAACTAAAGGGTCGCTTGCC
Organism: Marivivens donghaensis; assembly: GCF_030410045.1. Classification (NCBI taxonomy): domain Bacteria; kingdom Pseudomonadati; phylum Pseudomonadota; class Alphaproteobacteria; order Rhodobacterales; family Paracoccaceae; genus Marivivens; species Marivivens donghaensis. Next base: position 5,146 of record NZ_JAUFRA010000007.1, on the reverse strand, counting down.
CTTCCGAACCTCGCTGTTTGGACGCACGACGGGCCGAACGGCTGGTGGTCCCCCATTTCGGCGTCGAAACCGATCTTCGAATTTGATGACCCGCTAGTTCTGCAAGTTTCCCATTTTTCTGAGGTTATCGCAGGTACCGCAGAACCCGTGGTTAGCGGCGCCGACGGGCTGGCGGCTGTTGAAGTGATCACGGCTATCAAAAGGTCCGCCGCGACTGGGAAAACAGTCGAAATCGCGAACCTTTAGAAGGCTATCGTTCTCGCACAGCGAGCGCCCAATAGTCGGCAATTGGTTTAACCAAATAGGACGCCAAAGTGCGGGGCCCAGTCGACAGAAACACTTGGGCTGGCACTCCTGCAGGAAGCGGGAACAAGTCGTCGTCTATCGCCACCTCCAAGCGGTAGGCCACCCTTCCTGTCATTTGGTCGGTGACGGTATCAGGAGAGACTAAGCGAACTACGCCACTGACCTCTGGCGTGGCGACTGCATCAACTGTCGGAAACCGAATTCGTACCGATTGGCCCAATTGAACGCTATCAATTTGGGTTGGATCAACCTCCGCCGCGATTATGCGCGGTTGGCCCATTGGAGAAATCGTCGCGATTTCCGCACCTGATGGAATTACTCCGCCGATTGTTTCGATTTGTAGGGCAGTGACAATACCGTCGATGGGCGCCCGAACAACGAGGCGATCCACGAGCGCCTCGATCAACGCTAAGCGCTCTTGTAGTTCCTCAACCCGCGACAAGGTCGTCGCTAATTCAGCCCGTGCTGCATCTCTGGTCGCGGCTTCCAAACGAAGCCCTTCGGCAACATAGCCGTCGGCGGCACCTCGCGCTTCGGTTATCGCTATTTCGATTTCGGCAATTTGCGCTTCGAGCCGCGCCTCTTCACGTTGCAAAGCGGAGACCCGATTGGCTTGTGTCAGCCCAACATTCAGCAAGGCGGCCTGAGCAACAAGTTCATCCTGAACGAGCGCGATCTGAGTACGCACCGCCGTCAACTGCCTCTCCCGCCCCGCCGCAATTGCATTTGCTTTCGCTTGCTGTTGCGCGAGCTGCAAGTGTGCCTGCGCTTGAGCCGCTCGCCCCGCCGCAAAAATTGCGTCTTGGCCGGCATCGACTGGAAGACCGTCAAAATCAACTGCAGCCGCCCCCACTGCCTCTGCCCGCAATCGTGCCGCTTGGGCCAGCAATGTCGCCAATTGCGCCTGAATGACAGAACGTTGGGCGACTAGTTCAATGCCATCGAGTGTCACAATCGAATCGCCCGCGCGCACTTCCAATCCATCTTGCACGTGGATTTGAGAAACAACACCCCCATCAGGATGCTGCACGACCTGCCGCCCAAGGGAGTACTCCACATGGCCAGATGCAATCACTGCGCCGTCGATTTCGACAGAAACTGCCCAGACTAAAAAGCCAACTAGCCCAACCAGGATGACCTGAATGCCGCGTTTCGTCGACCTGTCAGAAGAGAAATCAGCAGTCAAAGTCATGCGGGAATACCCTGCGGCTGGACGAATTTCTGAAGCACCGCATCACGTGGCCCAAAGGCGCGCATTTGACCGTCACGCAAAATCATCACCTTATTACATTCAACTAAGGCAGAGGGGCGATGCGCCATGACGACCACAACCTTTCCCGCGTTCCGCGCATTCGAAATTGCATCGTTCAAAGCCTGAACTCCAACATCGTCCAGATGTGCATTCGGTTCGTCTAAAACAAGCGCAACTGGATCACCAAAGAGCGCTCGGGCGAGGCCAATCCGCTGTTTTTGTCCACCAGAGAGCACAGTCGCGCCGTGGTCGACGACCGTGTCATAGCCATCGGGCAGCCCAAGGATCACATCGTGCGCCGACGCTGCCATGGCCGCATCTATGATCGCTTGTGGGTCGGCATCCGGCGTAAATCGCGCGATGTTCTGTGCGATGGTGCCGTTGAAAAGTGCGGCGTCTTGGGGAAGGTAACCGAAATAGCGCCCCAATTGGTCTGGATCATACTGGCTCAAGGCAACACCTCCCAGTCGAACATCACCGATTGCGATAGGCAATATCCCCACGATGGCCTTGGCAAAGGTTGATTTCCCTGCGGCTGATGGGCCAATCACTGCGATCGCATCTCCAGCGTTGGCCTTAAACGATATACCTTGGAGCGTTGGCCGTTTCTGGCGTCCTACGACAACCGCCAGATTGGTCACTTCGAGCTGTGCTGCTGGGCGGGGCAAAGGCAATCTCATTGTGCGCTGCGTGGTCATCGACAACGTCTGATCCAAAGATTTCCACGCTGAAATAGCGCGCTGCATGTGGGGCCAATGAGCGACAACCTGCTCTACAGGCGAAAGAGCTCGACCAAGCAGGATAGAACCCGCAACCATCACCCCACCTGAAATATGGCCCTGAATGACCAGAAGGGCCCCGAGGCCAAGCATACCAGACTGCATCATCATGCGCGCTGAACGACTGAGCGAGGTGACCACACCGCCAGCGTCCGAAACCTTCAGCGAGGCACCAAGCGCCCGCATCCGTAAATCCTGCCAGATATCGCCCGACACTGACGCCATCCCCAACCCACGAACGGTCTCATTATGCGCGCTAATTGCGAAGGCATGAGCGTCAGCGCGCGACGTCTCAGCAGCCTCTCGAGATTGGGGAGAGGCGGTCAGGCTGTGGTTAACCAGCGCAAAAGCGAACACAACGCCAACCCCAAATATAGCGAAGCCGCCCATCACAGGGTGGAACACGAACAAGACGCCGATAAAGATCGGCACCCAAGGCAAGTCAAAAATTGCACCCGTTCCGGCTGAGGCCAATGCCGCACGGACGACCGTCACAGAACGGAGCTCTTCGCTCGGTTGGTTCTGCATCAACACCGCATCGTAAACACGGCGATCCAAAGAAGCCTGAAATTTCGCCCCAATGCGGGCGAGCACGCGACCACGATAGATATCCAGCAGCCCCATCAGCACATAGCAATACACGACAATTGCAAACAAAACGCCCAAGGTCGCCGTCGATCGACTGATCAATACTCGGTCATAGACCTGAAGCATGAACAGCGGGCCCGTGAGCATCAAGAGATTGATGACCGCACTAAAAAGCCCAACGACAGCGAATGCACGCCAAGAAAGAGAAAGCGGACTTAGAAGGTTATTGGGGAATTTCGAAACGTGCATAGAGCACTCCGCGATTGGACTGGCTTGGCCCAATCAAATATCGATTTGGTTCAAATCTGATTAATTACGATGCCGAAAAGTAGGGCGCCCAATTCACTTCGCTCTAGCCGTATTGACAGGAAACCACGTCTCACTGAGTGTTTGATCGACCCCTTAGCAACAGGTTTCCAAATGCCGATTGCAGATTTGATTATCGAAAACGCATCCATTCTCACAATGGATCCAGAAAATCCCCGAGCAGAGGCACTGGCAGTTCAAGGCAATCGTATCATCGCCGTCGGCAACGCCACGTCGATTGCGCCATTGGCGGACCACACAACCAAGCGGATCGACGCACAAGGTTGCACTGTTCTGCCTGGACTGGTTGAGGCACACATGCACCTTTTTTGGGGCGGATATGGCTTGAAACTCCTCCAACTGACGGGCGTTAAGGGGCTGGATCAGCTAGCCCCTCGGCTGCGAGCCTATGCAGATGCTAACCCGACTGAAGGTCTACTGATCTGCAAGGCTGCGGACTACAACCTGTTCGGTGACGGGAAACATACTACGCGACAGGATTTGGACGCGGCTCTCTCCGACCGACCCGTTATTCTACTATCCAGCGATCATCATACGGCTTGGGCAAACACAATCGCATTGGAAAAAGCTGGGATCCTATATGGCGCCAAAATGCCAGTCGGATGTGAAGTCGTCATGGCCGACGATGGCACCGCAAGCGGCGAGTTGCGAGAACAATTCGCATATGCACCCGTCCTAGCCTTGCGAACCTCTGGCGGACGCGAGGATTTGGGCTTCGCGGGCTTAGAACCCTCCACACCGCCGACTGCGGAAGAAAGAGAGGAAGACCTCGACACCCTACGCAGAGGCCTCGAATACTGCGCCTCGTTTGGCTTTACCTCGCTCCACAATATGGACGGGAACTTCTATCAATTAGAATTGCTAAGGGAATTGGAGAGGCGCGGGGAACTCATCTGCCGCACCGAAGTCCCATTTCACCTCACCCCTGAAAAACCGGTTTCATCGATTATCGACGCGCTCGAGATGCGCGAACGATATTCCACGGACCGCCTCCGTTCGGGACGCATCAAAATGTTTATGGATGGCGTGATAGATAGTGGCACTGCCTTCATGTTTGAACCGTTCAGTGACGGTAGCACATGCGAACCGCTGCACACTGCTGAGAGGTTTAACGAAATTTGTATTGAAGCGGACAAACACGGCCTACAAATTTCAGTACACGCCATCGGTGATGCCGCTGTTAGGCGAACGCTTGATGGGTATGAAGCTGCTCGAAAAGCCAACGGCCCGCGCGATAGTCGCCACCGTGTAGAGCATATCGAAGTGATGCATCCTGACGATCTTCACCGTTTTGCCGAACTTGGCGTGATCGCATCGGTCCAACCTTCACATCCCCCCCTAGCGATGGACTTTCCACGCGACCCGTGGGCAGCAATGGTAGGTGAAGCTCGCTTGAAACATGCTTTCCCAGACAAGGCCCTGCGTGAAGCGAACGTACCAATCGCCTTCTCCTCAGATTGGCCAATCACCGATATTAACCCTATGCGCAGCGTAAAAGCGGCCATGACGCGCCCAAAGCTGTCAGATGATTGCCCCGACAATACCTGCACGCTCCACGAAGCCTTCCATGCCTATACGGCAGGAGGCGCGTATGCTGGTTTCGACGAGGATCGACTAGGGATGCTGAAGGCTGGGATGCTTGCTGATCTCGTGATTATGGGCAGCAATCTTGAAGATTTACCAATCGACGTGCTCGATCAAGCCAAAGCACGAACCACGATTGTTGACGGCCAGATTGTTTGGGGCGTTTAGGCTATTGCCAAACGCCGACAGCCCCTTTTTTGGGGTTACTAGGCACTGAATGTATTGAAGAATTTGTTTTGGTTGCGGGGGTAGGATTTGAACCTACGACCTTCAGGTTATGAGCCTGACGAGCTACCGGGCTGCTCCACCC